>CALMKH010000269.1 GCA_937867025.1 uncultured Bacteroidota bacterium
ATGGCCAGCATGACAGCACGTTCCACGTAATTTTTTCCATTAAATTTTTTCAACCCTCTGAAAACCACCGGATGATGCGCAATGATCAGGTTTTTACCCTGGCTTGCTGCTTCTTCTATAACTTCTTCAGTCGTATCCAGGCTCAATAATATGCCGCTTACCTCATCTTCCGGATGCCCGATGATCAAGCCCGCATTATCGTAATCTTCCTGGTACTCCAGTGGAGCAATATGTTCAATTTCCTGTATGATATCCCTGATTTTCATGGTTAAAAAAGTGTATAAATAAATGGCGCGACAGCCGATCCTGCTCCATATATGATGATAGCGCCGATAATGAGCAAAAGTATAATGACCGGAGCCAGCCATACTTTCTTTCTTTCCCTGAAATACAACCACAGATCTTTAAGAAACTCCATCATAACATATCATTCTGCCAACAGCAAAAGTAATGGAAAACATATTTCCCTTAAAATATTTCTTGGCGGCCGGTCTCAACTTTCATGTTGTTTATATCGTTTTTTTTGGGGAGGTTTGCATACCGCAAAAACCGTCATTCACCTTTATTCATGAGCTTTAAAACCTTTTGCTATTTCCTTGCCATTTTTGTTTCCGCATGTGTTTTTGCAAGCTGTAAAGGACCCATACCGGATGATCATGAGGGAACGACTGAAGGTCCTGAAGCCGATTTCTACATAAGCAGCAACGACAGCGGCCTGACGTTATCATTCTCGAATTTTAACATCGCTAATACAGACAGTTTCACCATACAGGTTAACAAACAACCGGCGGCCTTCAGAATGCTCCCGGATAAGCTGATGTTCATACCCCATGACAGCGTTCCCCCGGGCAGGAACATCATAAATTTTGCCTACAGGAAGAACGGTGTGAACGACACGTTGAATAAAGTTTATTTCCATGTTCTGAATATCAGCTACAAGGTTGTGAATACTTACCCCCATAACCGGAATTACTTCACACAGGGACTTTTATTCACTGAAAACGGGGATCTGGTTGAATCCACGGGACTTACCGGCCAATCCAGGATACTGTTTTACAGGAAAACCGGGGCAAAGACCTTTAAACCGGTGGATTCCATAGTAAACCAGGGTCAGGAATTCGGCGAGGGTATCGCCATTGTCGGGCATCAACTGGTCCAATTATTATGGCAGAACGGTTATATCAGGATTTATGACAAGTCGACGAGGAAACACCTGCGCAACCTTGAATATGCCAGAGAAGGCTGGGGAATCTGCAATGACGGTAATATCATCTATACAAGCGATGGAAGCGGGTACATACACCAGATCGATATAAGCGGAGACAAAGTAAACATCCTGAAGTCCATACAAATCAGTGATGAGAACGGTCTCATACAGCACATCAACGAACTGGAGTTTGCCAACGGACTTATCTTTGCCAATATCTGGCAGACCGCCATGGTGTACGTAATCGATCCGCGTGCAGGCCTTGTTATCGGGAAAATTGACTTGTCGTCCCTGGCCATGAAAGAAATGCAAATGAACAACACTATCGACGTGTTGAACGGCATTGCCTACAATCCTTCAAAAAATACATACCTGCTGACAGGCAAGAACTGGGGCTTCTTCTATGAAATCCAGCTTGAAGAGAACCTTGTCACTCCGCAGTGAACCTGCAAACACCAGGAATATCCACTAGACAAGGAAACATCATGTCGTCCCGGCAGCCCTTGCCTATTCCGGCCAATTCGGGATGGAGCCCGCAATCGTAAAAGCCGGCATGACTGTGGACAAAAGGACTACGTTTGAATTGTGCAACGATTTCGGAAAGTGATATAACTGTTGACCGGGGGAGCGGTTTTATTTTTGATAACCTATGAAAACGACGTCTCATGAATATATTAACATGTGTTCGAGGATCATTGATTTTTATAATCTGAACAAATCCATGATCAACGGGGTGGATGGGCTTGAGGCCCATTTCACCGATCTCCATCTGATGCTGATCAGCCTGAGCAATGAACATCATCGGTCCTGCGAATATCTTATGCCAATGTTCAATAAAAAAAAACGGATCAGGCATCGCCTGGAAGACATGTTGCGGAAATTTATAACAGCGCTCGACAGGCAGGCGCATGACGGGCCGGTAAAAAAAGGGAAAAAGAAAAAAGATACGGTTACCACGCCAAAAGTTGCTACACATGACAATCCCGTCGACCTGATCGAATTATATACAACAGTCAACAATAAGGCAAAGAATCTCTCAAAAGACCTTCTGATGCTCGGCATATCCAAAGATGATTATAATGCCCTTGAAGTTCTGATCACACAATATGTTATCTCACTGCCGGTGACCAACCTGCTGGAAGAAAAAATACAACAAACCCACCGGAAAGAAAACAAGATTATGGCCGATATGGATTATATGCTGAACAAACTCATTGACCCGCATATGTCATTCTTCTCACATGTGGACACCGTCCTGTACGATGAATATCTCAAAGTCAGGAAGCATGCCCCTGAAGATCCGGGCAATAAAGACCGCCGCGATGCATACCTGATTGCCTGAACGGGTATTGATGCAATCATTCCTCCCTCGATCCGGGACAATGCCCGCTAAATCCTATTCACAAATCCTAAAAAGTATTATCTTCGCCCACGGATGAAGATATCGCTAAACTGGTTAAAAACCATTATACATATAGACATGAGTCCTGCGGAAATTGATGACATACTGACATCTTCAGGGCTTGAGGTCGAGCACTATGAAACTGTTGAATCCGTTAAAGGCGGTTTGAACGGTCTTATCGTCGGCGAGGTGAAGACATGTGAAAAACATCCCAATGCAGATAAGCTGAGTTTGTGCAAGGTTGATATCGGAACAGGGCAATTATTATCCATTGTCTGCGGTGCGCCCAATGTCACAGCGGCTATAAAAGTCATTGTGGCCCCTGTTGGAACTACCGTTCACCCGACAAAAGGTGCCCCCTTTACCATACAGAAAGCGAAAATACGCGGAGAAAGCAGCGAAGGCATGTTATGTTCTGAAGATGAGATAGGGCTTGGCGAAAGTCATGCAGGGCTGCTGATACTTCCTTCCGAAACGCCTGTCGGAACAAAAGTGGCTGATCATTTCGGTATAACTACGGATGTGGTGTTCGATATCGGATTGACTGCCAACAGGGGTGATGCGGCTTCGCATCTGGGTGTGGCCCGTGAGCTGGCCGCAATCCTGAACCTGCCCTTCAGGGTAAAGGAAGAATCCATCACATTATCCGATGGAGGTGCGCTCGAAATATCCGTGAATGATACTGCCGCATGTCCGAGATATACAGGTCTTGTGATTGACAACATACAAACCGGCGAAAGCCCGGACTGGATGAAACAATTCCTGAAGGCCATAGGATTGAAGCCTGTCAACAATGTTGTAGACATCACGAACTTTGTACTCCATGAACTCGGACAACCGCTGCACGCATTTGATTATGCCAAAATACGCGGCGGGAAAATCATTGTCAGGAGGAGTGATAAAGACGAGCGGTTTGTAACGCTTGACGGGGAAGAAAGAAAACTAGCCGGCAACGAACTGATGATATGTGATGCCGAAGGCCCGATGTGCATGGCCGGCATTTACGGCGGCAAAGACAGCGGTGTCAGCGGGTCAACCACAAAAATATTCCTTGAAAGTGCATATTTCTCCCCGGATATTATCCGCAAGGCGGCCAAGCAGCACGCCATTAGTACCGATTCAAGCTTCAGGTTTGAAAGGGGTACCGATCCCGGCATGTGCATTACGGCATTAAAGCGAGCTGCTCAACTTATGCATGAAATATGCGGCGCGACAGTGGTTTCGGGCGTATACGATATATATCCCGAGCCGATGCAGCCCTTTGATGTGACGCTCAGACTTGAAAGTATTGAAAAGATCATCGGCATCAGTATTCCCGATACTGAAATCGAACGTATCCTCACCGGCATCGGCATTGAGATCCGTTCAAAAGACAACAGTTCATGGAAATTGGCTGTCCCCAGGTTCAAAAGTGATGTGACGAGGGAGATCGATGTCATCGAAGAACTGATTCGCATATATGGATTTAAACACGTCCCGCTTAACAGGCATATGCAGATGGCCTTGAATTACAAAGCTGGCAATACCCTCGGCCAGGCCGGAAGAAAAATAAGCGACATGCTGGCCGGCATGGGTTTCCATGAAATCATGACAAACTCACTTAGCTCCGACAGGTTCTACGATGATAAGGAGGCGCTTGTTTATCTGTCTAACCCCCTCAGTGCTGAAATGAATGTCATGCGCGGCTCCATGTTGTATACGGCACTGGAAGCCATTGCATATAACAAGAACCGCAAACGTCACAATACCCGTTTTTTTGAATTCGGGAAAATTTACTCTTCAAAAGAAAAAGGATTCAGCGAAAAGGAACAGCTGCTGCTGATAGTTTCCGGCGACAGGACGGACGAAAGCTGGGAGGAAAAACCCCGACCTGCCGATGCTTATTATATTAAATCCATAGCCAACAAGATCACCGACATGTTCAAGGCCGGCCCCTTAACAGCGGATATCGTACAGGTGGACGCCAGGACTCTGCAGGCTTTCGGGATTAGGGATGACGTGTTCTACACCGTTATCGACTGGACAAAACTGGCCTCTGAAAAGCGGGACTTCGTACTGAAACCAATACCCCAGTTCCCTGTTGTGCGTCGTGATCTGAGCCTGGTGCTCGACAAGCATGTGACCTTCGAACAGGTTGATGCAGTCATACGCAAGACCGGCTCCGAAAAGATCATCGGCACAAATGTATTCGACATTTACGAAGGCAAACCGCTCGACGCCGGCAAAAAATCCATGAGCATAAGCCTGGAGCTTTACGACCGCGAAAAAACCATGAGCGACAACGATATTGATCCCCTGCTGAATGAACTGATAACAAAATTTGAAAACGAATTAAACGCCATCATTAGAAAATAATATGGAAGAACTTTTAAAACGGCTTCAGAGCATCAAAGACCAGGTGTTGCAGCTTAAAGCTGAAAATGCTTCGCTACTGAAAGATCAGGACCGCAAGGAAAGGGAAATACACCGACTGAAACAACTGATCGATATACAGAACAGTTCGCTGAAGCAGATGGAGCAGAAGCTGAAGATAAAACGTATTGCGGATGAAGTGCTGAGTGATGACGACAGTCATGAAAGTCATAAAACCCGCGAGCTGAAATTCAAAATCAATGAAATGATCAAAGAGGTCGACAAAGTGATGTCGCTTTTACACCAATGATATGAGCATTTTTTCTCCGGACACCAAAATCTGGGTTTACCAGGCAGCGCGCGACCTGAGCGATCAGGAGCTGATAGAGGCAAAACACTTCCTTGACGGTTTTTGCAGGGAGTGGACCGCTCATAACCAGCAACTCCTGTCAGGCGCTGAAATACTTTACAAGCGATTCATCATCCTGAAAGTCGACGAAACTCATACGGGTGCCAGCGGATGCAGCATCGATAAAAGCGTGCGTGCACTCAGGGAACTTTCAGAAAATCTGGGAGTTGATTTTTTCGACAGGATGAAACTGCCGTACTTCGAAAACAACCAGGTAAAGACCGTCGATTTCAACCATGTGGAAAAAGCGCTTGAAGAAAATATTATTCATCCGGGAACGTTATTCTTTAACCTGAACGTATCCAAACTATCCGAACTTGAAGCGGCTTTCCTGGTTCCCCTGAGGAACCATTGGGCGTATCCCAAAGTATAAAAGGGCAAATATTTCTGATTTCCTTTTGAATTACTATTTTTTCGGCTGAAATTGCGGGCCTGAATTCAGCATTATGCAAGTAGAAAAAAACAAGGTGGTATCCCTCACCTACACATTGACGCTCGACAATGGCGAGATTGCAGACACAGCAACCAAAGAATCGCCTTTTGTATTCATACATGGTATCGGTCAGACCCTTCCGCACTTCGACAGCGGACTCAACGGTTTAAAAGCCGGAGACAGCTTTGAATTTGACATTGATCCTGAAAATGCCTACGGGGTTTCCAGGGAAGATTTCAAAATCCACATTCCAAGGGAAGTGTTTTCAGGACCGGATGTTCCGGCAGACGTACTGGAAGTGGGCAGGATGATCCCCATGCAGGACGAGCAGGGACGGCCGATGAACGGGATCATCCTTCATTTTGATGAAGAAAGGGTTCTGATGGACTTCAACCATCCGCTTTCGGACCAGAGGCTGCACTTTAAGGGCGATATTATCTCGTTAAGGGATGCTACTCCTGAAGAGCTGGCCCACGGCCACGTACACGGCGAAGGTGGTCACCACCACTAGGCAACCCGGGGAACTTTGCCCAGGGCATTTACGGCCATATCTTTTGATTCAGAATTCAGCCCGCCTTCGAATTCAGCACGTCATTTTCACGATCTTAGTTAATAGTAACGGGCTTAAGAATGCATGCATATAATAGCACCAATGCACTTGGGGGCTTGTTAAATGCACATGCCCAAAGACTGAGCGAACCGAACGGGTTAATCCTTGCGCGGTTTATTGAATTTCTTTTTGCGCTTGAAGTTCTTATTATCCGGTTTGTTAAACTGCTTTTTCCTGACCAAAGGCTCATAGGCCGGGCCCGGACCAATAAATTCCGGTAAAGGGACTTTTTTCACTTCGTATCCAATCAGTTTCTCAATCTGAAGGAACTTATGCTGGTTCAGTTCATTGATAAAGGTAATGGCCTGACCGGTAGACGCTGCCCGGGCTGTTCTTCCGACCCTGTGCACATAATCTTCGGCATCGTGCGGTACATCATAGTTGACAACCAGGTTGATATCCTCGATATCAATTCCTCTTGAAAGAATGTCGGTGGCCACAAGTATCCTGAGACTGCGGTTCCTGAAATTCCTGAGTACCTCTTCCCTTTCGGCCTGCTCCAGGTCGGAGTGGATCGCCTTGGCTTTGAGATGCGCCCGCTGAAGGTCTCTTTCCAGCTCTTTTACCTTAATTTTTGTAGAAGCAAAAATGATTACGCTGTTCAGGTTTTCATCCTTGAGCAAATGTTTGATCAGGGCATTTTTCTGCTTGTCGTATACAAGGTATGCAGATTGGTCGACGCCCTCGGCGGGTTTCGACACTGCCAGACTTACCTGCTCCGGTTCGCGAAGAAGTTTGGTGGCTAGGGTGCGGATCTTGGGTGGCATGGTAGCCGAAAACAAGAGCGTCTGGCGCTTTTCCGGCAGGAATGTTACTATTTTCAGTATGTCGTCGACAAAACCCATGTCAAGCATGCGGTCCGCCTCATCGAGAATGAGGTGTTGCAGGTCGTCGAGCTTCACGTACCCCATGTTCAGGTGCGACATTAACCTTCCTGGAGTTGCAATAATAATATTCGCTCCATGCACCAGGGCCTTTTTTTCCTGTTCGAATACCTGCCCGTCACCGCCTCCGTAAATGGGAAGGGAACTTACAGACGTGAAATAGGCAAAGCCCTGTAATGCCTGATCGATCTGCAGGGCCAGCTCGCGGGTCGGCACGATGATCAGCGTATTGGTAGTTTCTGACGGTACTTTGGATAATTTGTCCAGTATTGGTAAAAGGAAAGCCGCCGTTTTGCCGGTGCCGGTCTGGGCACATGCTATCAGGTCCTTTCCCTTCTGAATGATGGGAATGGTCTGTTCCTGGATGGGTGTCGGATGTTCAAAACCCATGGAATCCAGTCCGTCCTGCAGCGTATCTTCGAAATGAAAGTCGCGGAATGTCAGTTGAGTCTCCTTGTCTTGCACGCTTGAATGGGTATTATTTTGTTCTGGCATTGGAAGGAAGCAGCCGGTGAAGGTAAAATGTTCCGAAAGGTATGAGTGACAGAAGGAATGCTGCGAAGGCATTCTTAAAGTTGAAGTGTTTTCTGAGCATGAGTTCAAGTATGGTGTACATGAATGCTATAAACAGCACGCCATGCAGTGATCCGATAATACGGACCCATATATCCTGGTGCATGACATATTTGAGGGGCATGGCAATAAACAAAAGGACCAGGTAACTGTAACCTTCCGCCTTGCCTATGACTAAAAAATTTCTGATGGAATTGTTCAAGACTTATAAATAACACTGCAAAGTTACAAAAAATAAGGCAGATTGGCATTTTTTCATATTTTATCGAGATTTCATATGTATTAATTAAAATTCACAGTACATTTGTACTATAAACTAAAGAGGAAAACATTGAATAAGAACATACGGATATTGCTTGTCATTCTGGTCTTAGTGTCAGCCAGTGTCATCATGCTAACCATTTTTACCAAGATGCAGAACAAGCGTATCGAAAAGCTAAAAAAAACACTCGACAGTCTGGAGTCGGGACGGCTGGACAGGCTGAATGAAAAATACTTCAATTCTTCGCAGGCGGATTCCGGCGGCATCCGGAATTAAGATGCAGGAAGCCCGGAAT
>CALMKH010000270.1 GCA_937867025.1 uncultured Bacteroidota bacterium
TAAGCATGTTGTTTGGATCCCCGTTTTCACATGGTGCTTCACTTTTTAAGACGTCCGTCCTGAAACAGGCAAAATACCGTGAAGAGTATGCATATGCCGCAGATTATGACTTGTGGTTCCGGTTGCTTGTAGCGTCACAGCCGGTGGAAATCATACGGGAATACCTGTATTTGAAACGGATACATCCCGCACAGGTGTCCAAGAGGCACTCGTTGACAAGAAAGGATGCCTTCAGGAAGATTGCGGCTAATATCCTGAACCTCATCAATGTTTCCTCTTCTTCTGAAGAGCTGGAATTTCACCTGGACCATGTCATGCTGGAGATGCCGGTTGAAAACGTTTCCGGGTTTTTGAAATACGATATGTGGATGACAAAAATCTTAAAGGCTGATTCCAGGTCGGAATTCTTTAACGGGGAAAAGTTTAAAAGTTTTGTGTTTGCAAACTACTGGCAGGAATATTACCTGAAATACAGGAAGGAATTAAAAGGCGGCCAGCTGATCAGGGTGCTTAATTCACCCTTTAACCTGTATGGAATAAAACAGAAATCAAAGGACATCCTCAAACAGTTTGTTAACAGATAATGCATAACGGAAAACTCCCTTGTTCAGCCCTGGTCGTTTCTTATAATGAAGGTTTTCTGCTGGAAGATTGCCTCAGATCGATCCATTTCTGTGATGAAATATATGTTGTCAACCTGAATTCGTCGGATAATACCGTCGAAATAGCAAAACGCTTTACTCCCAATGTGGTAAATGAAGAAAAGGTGGATCTTGTGGAGCAGCTTTTTTCAAAATATATACCTAAATTAAGGAATGACTGGGTGATGCTGATCGACCCTGACGAACGTATTGATCCGTCCCTTGCTGACAGTATCAGGAAATTCTTTAAGGAAATACCTGCAGATTGCGGGAGGATCAATGTTCCCATCCTGTATTATTATAAAAAAACAGCCCTCAAAGGCACGGTATGGGGAGGCATGCGGAAAACAGGCCGCCTGCTCATAAAACGGTCGGCCTGCCACATCAGTTCAAATGTGCATACGGCCATTGTCCTGAAGGATGAATACAAGACTTACAGGATACAGCGCGAAGGAAATAATGTTGACCACCATTACTGGGTGCAGTCATATAAACAGATGCTGGATAAACACAGGCGCTATGTAAAAAAGGAAGGTAAATCAAAATACGACAAAGGCGAACGCTTTACATACTACCGCCTTTTCAGCCAGACCTGGGCTGCTTTCAGGGAAAGTTTTTTCACTTGCAAAGGCTATCTCGACGGCTTTCTTGGCCTGTTTCTGAGCGGTTTTTATGCCTGGTATGTGGCATGTTCGTGGGTATCACTCAGAAGATATCAGAAAGATATCGGCAAATGACAGAAAACAGAACCGGAAAAAAAGGATGGCCATGGAATGAGGAGGTGGACCCGTCCGTGTATGGCGATCTGAAATGGCCAAAAATATCCATTGTTACCCCCAGTTACAACCAGGGTCAATTTATTGAGGAAACCATCAGGTCAGTTCTGTCCCAGAATTACCCCAACCTTGAATATATTATTATTGACGGCGGGAGCAATGACCAATCCGTTGATATTATCAAAAGCTACAGTGACAGGATTCAGTATTGGGTTTCTGAAAAAGACGCCGGCCAGTCTGATGCGCTGATAAAGGGTTTTAACAAGGCGTCCGGCGATATATTCAACTGGATTAACAGTGATGACATATTGCATCCGAAAGGATTGTATTACATAGCCAAGGCGTTTATGGACAATCCGGAACTGGAGTTTGTACATGGCAGGAACGGCATCATGTCGGTGGAATCGGAACCGGTTGGTTTTATGCCTCATCCTGACGATCAACTCGAAGCGCGGTACCTTTGCGAAATGCCATATGGACAACAGGCCTGTTTTTTCAGGCGACAAGCATATTTTGAATCCGGCGGCATCAACAGGGACATAAGGTTTTCCATGGATTTCGACCTGTATGTAAAAATGCATGCCCTGGGAATCCGAAGCAGGCAGATTCACGAATTGATAGGCAGTTACAGGGAGCATCAGGAAACCAAGACATCCAACCTGGAATCGGTGATGCGGCATGAGAATGGAAACATTTTCGCTACGCTCCTGTTCAGCGTCGGTGATAAAAGAAAAGCTGAATTCTTCACGAAAATGGGTTTCAGTCCATACAGTCCTTACAAAGTAAGGCCAGGTATTCCGAAATCCCTGGTGCGTCAGGCCACCCTGATGTTCCTGAAAAAGAACATTTGGTATTATTATGAGAAAGACCTTGAGGTTGCTCATAAAATGGCCTGGGGCATTATCAAAATGGATTGGAAGAATATCTTTAATACACATTACCTGAAGATCATCACTGATCGGCATAAACATTTCAAAGCATAATTTTCTTTTATGTGCGGCATATCCGGCATATACAAACTGAATGGTGAAAAACTGGAACCTGCCGTGTTGCAGCGTTTCAACGACTCGTTGTCCAGGCGCGGACCGGACGGTTACGGGATGGAATTTTTCGATAACGATACGCTTGGCCTGGCGCACAGGAGACTGTCCATTCTCGATCTGACGGAATGCGGCAAACAGCCGATGTCATTTGCCGATGCCAGATACTGGATCACCTTCAACGGTGAAATTTTCAATTTCCTTGAAATACGGGCGGAGCTGGAAGCCAAAGGGCATCTTTTCAAATCCGATTCCGATACAGAAGTGATACTTGCCGCCTACACGGAATGGGGAAAGCAATGCCTTGACAAATTCAACGGCATGTGGGCCTTTGCTATCTGGGATGAACATGAAAAGGAATTGTTCCTTGCAAGGGACAGGTTTGGAATAAAGCCTCTTTATTATGTGCATTTGCCCGGCACCATGTTCGCGTTTGCTTCGGAGACGAGGTCATTTAAATTCTTAAACGGATATGAAAGAGTCTTTGACGACATATTGCTTGAACACAACCTGGAAGATTCATATGCCCTGGAAGGATTGGGTTATACGCCATTCAGGCAGCTTTTCCAGGTATTGCCGGGACATTATATGCTTGTCAAAAAAGATATGCAGCCGAAGCAGAAAAGATGGTGGCATATACAGGATCATATACAGAATCAGATTCCCGGAAGTTATGAGCAGCAGGTGGAGAAATTTTATGAACTGTTCAGGGATGCATGCAGGATCAGGTTAAGGAGCGACGTGCCAGTAGGTACTGCACTGAGCGGGGGTCTTGATTCTACTTCTGTTTACAGTACCGTCTCCGATATCCTGCAAAAAGAATCCCTCGGGCGCATAAACAAGGATTCCCAAAGGGCTTTTACAGCAATTTTCCCGGGGCTTCCTCATGATGAAAAAGAATATGCCGAAAAAGCGGCAGCATATTCCGGGGGAAATATAACATTCCTTCATACGGATTTCGGAAACCTGAGCCAAAAGATAGAAAGCGAAACGGAATATGCGGATTATATAGGGCCTTCGCCAATAACCTCCATTGCCTCCGTATACGAAGGTATGCGCAAGCACGGCATAGTGGTTTCCCTTGATGGTCATGGCGTTGACGAAATGCTTTACGGGTACAGGGACATGGTGTATGGTCTTTATAACAACGCCTTATGGAATATGAGGGAAAAGGATGTAAAGAACTACGCCCATGTGCTTTCCGACCTTTACCATTCGGAACAGCGCAATGATATGATGACCAGGATCGAAAACGATCTGCAGGTTAAAAACCAGCGCGAAAAAAATTTGGGATACAAACTCAGGCGGCTTCTGAAAGGGGAAATAAAATTCCAGGATTACCATGCCCTGAAGCTAAGCTCCCTTAGCGACAGGCCTTATGACTTCTCAGATATGCCCATTGACAAACGCATGGTGTATGTTGAATTCTTTCAGCACACCCTTCCGGCATTGTTGAGGAATTTTGATCGCGCAGGCATGATGAACAGCGTGGAGATAAGGATGCCGTTCATGGACTGGCGCCTGGTCAGCTATGTATTCTCATTGCCCCTGAGGGCGAAGATAGGCGGCGGCTTTACGAAAAAAATTGTAAGGGATGCCATGCGGGGACATATGGATGAATCGCTCAGGATACGGACATATAAAGTGGGCATTTCCAGCCCGATCGATTACTGGTTCAACCATTATCTCAGGGATTGGGTACTCGATTCGCTCGAGGGAAGCCCAGAAAAAACCATCGTTGAGCAGGGATATAAAAAAGGTCAGCTGGAACCTGAACTGGTAAGAAGGGCGTGGCAGGAAATCAATGTCCGGCTCATCAGTAAATAATTCTCAACAGACAGACAATGGATATTATCTATGTTTTTACGTCAGCCGGCATAACAGACGGATCTGTACAAAACAAGGTGATCAACCAGATAAGGGGCTTAAGGCAGGCCGGCATGTCATGCAGAGGCTTGTTTTTTACAACAGATAATATCACGGCGTCAGATAATACGGATGATTTTTCATTTATCAGAATACCCGACGTCAAACAAGGTTATTTCAAATCGCTGCGACAAAGGAACGCCTGTCATAAAGCCGTGTTGGGGTATTTTACCAAAGAGCAGCCAGGCTTTGACTTGATATATTTCAGGTATGATCATGCAGGCCGGTTTCTCAACCGTTTAAGCAACATGTACAGGAAAAGGATATGCTTTGAACATGTTACTGCGGAGACTGAAGAGATCCGGCTGTATAAAAAAGAAAATCCCCTGCGCTTGAACCTTTCATCTTTCCTGGGAAACCTCGAATTCATGTGGCTGCCATTGTTGCAGGAAACATTATGGGCAAAAGGCATCAGGAGAAAGGCTGCTTTCGGCATTTGCAATTCTGAGGACATTGCGCGGCATGAAACAAAGATAGCCGGTGGCGATTACCTGACTTTCATCGGCGGAGATGCTGTACGCGTGGAGGATTACAGGTTGAGAACCTCCGCTCCTGTCCTGGAGAATGAATTCAGGATGGTATTTCTTAAGGGGGCAAGCACTGCAGCCGATTTTAACGGGCTCGACCGCATATTCGAAGGCATCAGGAATTATAAAGGAAAATTCCGTCTGAAAGCATACATATTTGGGAAAAACCTGGTTTATGAAAAGAACATGGTCAAGAAAGCCGGGGTGGAGGACCAGGTTATTTTTGGGAATTACATTTCAAAAGACGATGCTGAAACCTTCATGGAAGATATTCATCTCGGGATAAGCGCCATGGGCCTGCACAGGAAAGGCATCAAAGGCACTACCACCATCAAGGCCAGGGAGTATTTTGCCCGGGGCATACCTTTTATTTATGGTCATAACGATCCCGACCTGTCTGGTTCGCCGGAAGCTATGAAATATTGTATGGAATTTCCGGCAAACGATGAGCCTGTGGATTTTGAAAAAGTAATGGAATGGTATATTCAATTAAATAGTAGTAATACGTATTTTTCTGATATGAGGGAGTTTGCAAATAATTATCTCGATTATTCCATTAAGATGGGAAGGCTTGCAGCATTCATAAAAAAACACCAGGCGCATGCTTAAAATCGCACACAGGATTAACACCATTGAGCAACTGAAAAACACCGACAAATCTTATGGTGTGGAGTTGGACCTGAGACCGGAAGCCAACCGGATAGTTATCCACCACGAACCGTTCGCCGGCGGGGAGGATTTTGAAGAATGGCTCAAATACTACGATCATAAGTTCATCATTCTCAACACCAAGGCTGAGGGAATGGAAGAGCGGCTTATCGGTTTAATGGAAAAGCATAATATAGAGGATTATTTTTTCCTTGATCTGTCCCTTCCTTATCTTATTAAATACATGAGGAAAGGCGTTTCACGAATAGCAGTGAGATTTTCAGAATACGAACCTCTTGATTTTGTCATGGGTTTCGCAGGAAAAGTTGACTGGGTTTGGATAGACTGTTTTACCAGTCTTCCGTTAAACGCGGAAAATTACCGCATATTAAAAGGGGCATTTAAATTATGTCTTGTATCTCCTGAGCTGCAGGGTTATGGTGTTGAAAGAATATCTGAATTCAAAATGCAGTTGCAAAACATGGAGGTGGATGCTGTGTGTACGAAAAGGCCTGATCTATGGTAAATGATATGTTTGGGCATATAAATCTTGAAGGCGTGAAAGGGGTATTGATCGATCTGGACAATACGCTTTACCCATATCTCCCCAATCACCAGAGATCCATGGAGATATGCCTGATTCACTGTGAAAAGAAATATGGGATTCCGGGGGCACAATTCACGGACATTTTTAAACAGTCGAGGTCCGATGTTCACAGGGATTTGCACGGACAGGCCGCCTCGCATTCAAGACTGCTGTATTTCCTTAAGTTCTCTGAATCCTTTTTCGGGAAGACCAATCCTGTATTTGCCCTGGAAATGGAAGAGCTGTATTGGTCGGAGTTCCTGAGCGGCATGATGTTTAATCCGGGAGCTGAAGAGTTTTTGAAAGAAATGTCATTTAGAGGGATAGGGTCCTGCCTCGTTACAGATCTGACCACGCATATCCAGATGAGAAAATGGAATGTCCTGAACCTGGGGCGATACATAGACTTTATGGTGAGCTCGGAAGAGGCGGGCATTGAAAAACCGGCACCGGGAATTTTTGAAATGGCCTTAAAAAAATTGAAACTGGAAGCAAAGGATGTTATTATGCTGGGAGACAGTGAGGAAAAGGATATAAAGGGAGCGGAGGCTTTAGGGATCAGGGCATATTTAATCAGGTAAGATGAAAGGATTGTTTTACGACAGGCAGGGAAACAGCAAGTTACCACTGGCAAAATCGCGCCTGTTCTGGTGGGGTCTTGCAATAAAAATACTGCTCGCAACATGCTTCGCTTCCTCGTTCATGAAAGACCTGTTCGCGCCATTCGGAAATTATTTTATATCAAGCGGTTTCAGTGATCCATATCAACACTTCATTGAAAGCGGTTATGGAAATGAATTCCCTTATCCTCCTTTCATGCTCTGGATATTTACACTGGCAAGAGCGGTTTTATGGCCGCTTGTTCCCGGTCAGGCGGAAGTATTTACACTGGCAGACAGCCTTATCTACCGGATTCCCCTTCTCGCGGCTGATTTTGTCATACTGGTGGTCCTGATCCGCTGGCTTAAAGGCAGAACCAGGCAGGTGCTTATTTTTTACTGGCTTTCACCTGTGCTTATATATATTAATTATATTCATGGCCAGCTCGATGTCATACCGATCGCGCTTCTTTTCTCCTCCCTGTATTTCCTTTTTAAAAACAAATGGTACCAGGCTTTCATTTTTCTTGGCTTAGCCATAGGATGCAAGACAAATATGGCACTGGTCCTTCCTTTTTATATCATTTACCTCTTCAGAACCCCGCATGTCAACATCAAAACAGGTTTCCTGCCGGTCCTTGTATTGTCGGTTGTGGTATTGGCCATTAACCTGCCGTATATGGGTTCCGCAGGCTTTATAAATATGGTGTATGATAATCCGGTGCAGCAGCAGGTGTTTGATCTATTTTACCAGTTCAACGAAACGCTACGCATCTATTTTATTCCATCCCTATATTTTATACTGGTCCTGTATTACCTGAGCTTCAGGTTTGTCAACAAAGACCAGCTGATATTGTTCCTGGCCTTTACATTTCTTGCGCTCACCCTCATGATAGCGCCCATGCAGGGCTGGTATTACTGGATACTGCCTTTGCTGGTGTATTTTGTAGTTAAGCAGGGCGAAACAGAAAAATATGTCTTTGTATTGCTGTCTTTCCTTTATTTCCTGTATTTCGGCCTTATTCCCCAAAGCGATTACTTTAGTTCGTGGAATTTCGGGCCGGGCGCAAGCGGGAGGTTGTTTTTTAAAGGCGACAGTAAAATATTGAATATTGCTTTTACAATCCTTCAAACCACCTTAGGTCTTATAGGGGTCATGGTTTTCAGGAAAGGCATCAGCAATAATATACAGGCCAAATTTCTTTCACAACCATACATGATCGGCATCGGCGGGGATTCTGCTGCCGGGAAATCCACCCTCTCCAATGCGTTGGCGCAGATATTCGAGCCCCAGAACACCAATATTATCCGGGGTGACGATATGCATAAGTGGGAACGCGGAAATGAAAACTGGGAACAATATACACACCTTGACCCGAAGGCCAATAATCTCCATCAGGAAATGGCCCAGGCAATGAGTCTTAAAACCGGAAAAAGCGTAAGGCGCAGTTTCTATGATCATGCTACGGGAAAATTTACGCTCCCCAAATTCATCAAATCAAACAAGCTTATCATTTTTGAGGGGCTGCATTCGTTCTACCTTAAAAATCAGGCGGACATTTATGACCTGAAAATTTTTATGGAACCGGATGAAAACCTCCGGATGTGGTGGAAGGTTAAAAGAGATGTAGCCAAGCGCGGTTACGCCCCAGAACAGGTTTTGGAACAATTGAAGAAACGCGAAGAAGATTCCGTCAGGTATATCCGCTCGCAGGCAGAACAGGCAGATATAGTAGCCACATTTTTCAGCACCGAACCGGTCGATCCACTGAACCAGGATATTGAGCCTTCGATCGCTCTTAAAATCACCTTGCCGAATCATCTGTTCATGGATCCGCTTATTGAATATCTGATCTCATGCCGGACATTAAAAATCGACCATGCGTATAAAAAAGATCATCAGGAGCTTGTATTTACGGGGTTTATAGAAAAGGAAAAAATTGACCAGATTGCTTATAACCTGGTGCCCGAACTTGAAGAAGTGGGTGTTTACAATTCAGAATGGAAAGATGATTATGAAGGATTACTGCAATTGGTGACAGTGTATGTAGTCTTTCACAAACTGAAACTCACAAGCGATTATGGAGCTCAATAAAGAATTGCTGGAACTGACAAGGCCTTATGTCAACAGGCCCGACCAGGTGCAGGGTCCGGGCGGAAACACCTCCGTAAAGGACAGCGGGGGCAGGATGATGATCAAGGCTTCGGGGTTCAGGTTTGAAGAGATAAATGAGAACAGGGGTTTTTCGCTGGTGAACAACCAGGTTATAAAGGATTTTTTCTTTCATGTTCAGCCTCAGGATAAAGTGAAGGAAGAGCAGGAGTCCGTAGCGCTGATCCTTGACCATGTGCTGAGGGATGAGAAGGGGGATGCTTATCCCAAACCTTCCATGGAAACCGGGTTTCATTCCGTACTGGGCACGTATGTGGTGCATACGCATTCGGTATGGACCAACCTTGTCAACTGCTGCGCAGACAATATCGAACTCATAAGCAGGATACGGCAAAAGACATCATTGCGGATAGCCAATATTCCGTATGTCAGCCCGGGCTTCGGATTGTCTTACCTTATCGCAAAGGAAATCAGGAATGCCTCAGAAAATGAATATCCTCAGGTATTTTTTCTGGAGAATCATGGTATTATTGCACATGGTTCAGGTATTACTGAAGTTAATAGTATTTTGTGTTCTATAGATCAGGCTATTATGGATATTTTTAATTTATCAGATACGTATCCCGGCGTACAGCTTCAAGATCTTTCCGGACAATTCATTCCGGATGATCCATTCGTAAATGATATGATTAAACATTATCTGACCGGTCCGGAATTTTTTGAACACGTTCTTTTTCCGGATCAGACGGTTTTTTTTAAGGATAACATAGGCTTCGGCAACAATTCCGGAAAAAAGATCCGGGTAGACGGAGAAGGACATATCAGTTACCATGCGGGCCATCGTGAAGCGTTGTCCATGCATGAAACCATGACCGCGTATCTGTTCATCTACCATAACATCGTTTCAAATAACAGGCAACTGCGTTTTATTCCTTCGGCGGAGCTGGACTATATCAATGCCATGGATATGGAAAAGCACAGGAAAAGTTTAATGGATTAATATGAAGATCATCATTCCAATGTCGGGTTTGGGTCAGCGTTTCCGGGATGCCGGTTATGCAGATATAAAACCCCTGATAAACGTGCACGGAAAACCAATCATTGAATGGGTGGTCAGTATGTTCCCCGGTTCAAACGAATTCATTTTCGTCTGCAGAAATGAACATCTTGATGCAACACCCCTGAAAAGCGAACTGAAACGCATTTGTCCCGATAGCAGTATTGTAGGCATAGAAGCCCATAAGCTCGGTCCTGTTTATGCCGTATCCAAAGTGTTCGACATGATCGGTGACGATGAGGAAGTGATCACAAATTATTGCGATTTTTACCAGGAATGGGATTTTAACGATTTCAGGGAAACCGTAAGAGAAAGAAATTGTGCCGGCGCTATCCCATGCTATACTGGTTTTCATCCCCATCTGCTGCATCTTGAAAACCTGTATGCCAGTTGCAAGGTGGATAAGCGCATGGGCCTGGTTGAAATAAAGGAAAAATTTTCTTTTGAAAAGGATAAAACCAAGGCTTACCATTCAGGGGGCACATATTATTTTTCCCGTGGTGAGTTCGTTAAGACATATTTCAGGAAACTGATGGATGAGAAAATTCACCTGAACGGCGAATATTATATAAGTCTGATATACAATCTCCTTGTGCGCGACGGCCTCGATGTGCTGGTGTATGATAAGGTGCCGCATTTTTGCCAGTGGGGAACCCCTAAAGATCTTCAGGAGTACGAAACCTGGATGAAAATCATGAAGCATTACAAGAAAGGAGAACTGGCCCTATGAAACTTCTGGTACCAATGGCGGGAGCGGGAAGCCGTTTCAAGGAAGCTGGGTATGAAACGCCCAAGCCATTGCTGCCTGTTTTAGGTAAGCCCATGGTGGTAAGCGCGGCCAATGCATTTCCGAAAGCCGGGCAGTACATTTTTATTGTAAGGGATCAACAGATACGGGATTACGCCGTTGATGCCCACCTTACAGGATATTTTCCGGAATGTGAAATCATTGCGCTTGACCATTTAACTGAAGGCCAGGCAGTGACCTGTCTGCATGCTAAACATCTTATTGACAATGACGAGGAGTTGATGATAGGCGCGAGCGATAACGGTATGATCTATTCCTCCCTGAAATTTGAGGAAATGAAAGATCAGGCCGATGCACTTGTGTTCTCATTCAGGAATAATCCGGCAGTTGTCGAAAAACCCCAGGCATATGGCTGGATCAGGACACAAGACGATCTTTCGGTTGAAAAGATGAGTGTCAAAGTACCTGTCAGCAATACGCCCATGAATGATCATGCCGTAGTAGGGGCATTCTGGTTCAGGGAAGGCAGAATGTTTGTGGAAGCAGCAGAGAGAATGATATCGCAGAACCGGAGGATCAACAATGAGTTTTATGTTGACGAGTGCATGAATGACATGGTGGAACTCGGTTGGAGGGTAAAAGTTTTTGAAATTGAACATTATGTATGCTGGGGGACGCCAAACGATTATAAAACGTTTAATTACTGGGAATCGTATTACGAACATCTGGTTAATTCCGGCATTCTTATATGAGCTTATCGATCGTACTGCCGTGCTATAATGAACAGGATAACATTCCCGCGTTATGCGAACGGCTTGATGCAGTGGCGGCAGCGCATCCGGGAATTGAGATCGTGCTGGTCAATAACGGCTCAACGGATAATTCTTCCGCTGTATTCAGGGAAGCGCTGGCCAAAAGAAATCCCGGTGTATTCAGGGTGGTAGACGTGGAAAAGAACATCGGCTACGGCTACGGCATACTGACGGGCCTGAGATCAGCTACAGGAAATGTTCTGGCTGTCACGCACGCCGACAGGCAGACAGATCCGATGGATGTGTTAAAAGCGTTTGACATATTCATGCGGTACCAGGACCCTTTTTTGCTTGTGAAGGGGTATCGAAAGAACAGGAAATTTTCGGAAGCGGTATTTTCTTACGGAATGGGGGTGCTGGCTTCCTTAGCCCTGGGTACCCGACTGACAGAGATAAATGCTCAGCCCAAGCTTTTCAGCAAAACCTTTTTTAATGAGGTCGGTAAGGATGCACCGCTTGATTTTTCCCTGGATCTTTATTTTTTGTACCAGGCCAAAAAGAAAGGCAGAATTATTGATTTCCCTGTTTTTTTTGGCAAAAGAGTGGCAGGGGAGGCCAAGGGAGGAAGCGGCAGCAGCTTTAAAGTCAGGTGGAAGCTGATCAAACGAAGTTTCAGATATATTTTTGAACTGAGAAGAGAGATAAAATGAATACCGGCAAAGAACATTCAAGACAAAACATATTGTTGCGGCATGCAGCTGGAATCCTGTTTTCGGCTGTGTACCTGACCATGGCTGCCATTCTCAATCTGCAATTTCTCGACGGCTCAAATATCAATACCATCATTGCCGGACATGATGAATACATTGCTGTTAGAGAAGTGTATTCACTTGTGAATCCTGTTTCCTGGAAGCATTTCTTGCTGGCATTTATTGCGGGTGATGTGATCTATTACGGCAGGATAATGTTTTATATGGACGCATTGTTTGCATTTATCCCGTTCAAGATCTGGGGGGTTGCCGGCATGGTGTACACCGTAAGAATGCTTCACTCTGTTTACCTTGTGACAGCGCTTGTAATCTTGTCCAATGTGTTTTTAAGGGAAAAATATCAGAAAGCTTTATTCTTAATCGGATCGGGGGTTGTCTATTATTCCCTGTATTTTTTAATGATGCCCAAACCTGAACCCCTGCAGCTTTTGGTTTTCTCGATATTCCTGTACTATTTTAAAAACAGGAACTGGTCGTTCGGAATACACTTCATATTGCTTGGAATAGCTTTCGGCCTTAAGTTTAACTTCCTGGTGGTGTTACCACTCGCTTTTTTGTCACCTTTCTTTCGAAAGGGACAGGCCTTCAGGGAAACAGTCATACCCGCGATCAAGTCGTTTGGGTACTTTTTACTTGGATTGTTAATAGCCATACCTTGCCTGCTGTTAAGTCCTTTAAAACCTGTTTATCTGCGGACCTATATACACGAAACTTTCAAGGGCACGGGGAAATCCTATGACAACGCTGACATTACCGTGTTCGACTGGTTGAAAGATGGTTTCGGAGGATATTATTCCGGCCATTGGATATTAGGATATGTGCTTCTTGCACTGGTTTTTGTCATTACATATTTCCAGCTCCGGAAGTTCAGGTACAATCATGATATTTCAGTGTTGTTTCTCCTGGCATCAGGCCTTGCGCTGACGTTCTCCATCATGGTGACAACCAAGCGCATCTGGCCACATTATATCTGGACAGGTTATGTATTAATGCTGCTGGGGATCATTGTTTTTGCGTCCCAGCAAACATCACTGAAAAGCCGGAGGATATACTTTTCACTGATAAGCTTTTTGATGGCCGTAACGTTGGTCTTTTTTGTAAAGCGTGACCTGCCTGTGTATGCAGGTTTGGAAAGGGCGCCGGAAATAGTGGCGGATAAGCAGCAAACGCGCGCGGCACTGCAATACATTAAAACGCGATACCCGGGTGCCAGGGTGGCTGCTGATGAGTCCCTGCAATACCTGTTTTCAGATTTTGTAAAGGCAAATCCCTATCATCCGTTTTCAACAGAAATGCCTTTCTCGGGCGAAACCACCATCGTATGGTACGGCGATCATCCGGAAGATATCTGGTCGCAGAAAAATGACCTGGTCGTATTGTATAAAAACAACCCTTCAAAAGGTTTCCGAAGACCTATTGATGCAGCAGCATCAGAAAAGCTTAAGAAGTTATATTCAGAGCAGGTCGGAACAAACTATACCAGGGATACCGTGTTGGGGAAAGTAGAGATATTCAGGAGGGCAGCAAAGTGAGCGGTTCGGTTTTTTATTTTGTCGACGAGATTGAATCCACGTTTGTAATCCATGATATCAGGCGTGTTGCTGCAAGATTTGATAACGTATACCTGTTTTCGGTCGATCCCCTGGAAGGCAAAAACAATTTGCCTGTGAATGTAACTGTATTCGAAAAATTTATCGATTGGAAGAATTTTAATCCGGCAGGCATTGTTTTAGGCAATTTATTGCCAATTTTGGGAATATACCTGTCGGAATGCATCGCTCTGGGGAAGGCGCTTCCGTTAAAGGCCTCGGTTGCCACCATAGCTTCCAATATTTTCAAGGCACATGAAATCCTCAGGCATGCAAAACAGTCAGGGCTCAATACACAGGCATCGCCTTTTTATTCGTTTTGGTTTTACGATTGCATTTACCTGGCGTGGATGAAAAAAAGCGGGGATATACAATTAGCGGTATCCAGGGCGCACAGCGGGGATCTTTATGAAGATCACATTTCAATCCGCAATAAACTCCTGATGCGGAACTTTCAGTTTAAATATCTCGATGGGGTTTTCCCGGTCTCTGATATGGGTACGAACTATCTGCAAAGAAAATATCCCGGGGCAGCCGGCCGGATCAAAACCATTTATCTCGGTTCCCCGTCCCCAGGAGCAATGAATCCTTTTGACGACACGCATTTCACGCTTGTAAGCTGTGCCAGTTTCAGGCATCACAAGCGTATTCACAAGATCGCGGAAATGTTGCTCCACGTCGATTTTCCACTTACATGGCATCATTTCGGTGATGAAAATCTTGACAAGGACGACCCCAAAATTCACGAATATATTCAAAGAAAAGAGGAACTGCGATCAAAACCGAACATTCAGTTTATCGCGCATGGTCAAACAAGCAATGAAAACCTTTTTGATTTTTACCGCAGCACGCCTGTCAATCTTTTTATCAGCCTTTCCGCTGCCGAAGGTATTCCGGTCAGCATCATGGAAGCCATAAGTTTCGGCATCCCTGTATTGTCAACCGACGTAGGTGGTTGCAGGGAAATTGCAAATGAAGAAACAGGCATACTAATACCTCTTGAGACGGAAATCACTCATATCGCTGAAATAATTAAAACGTTTAAAACATCTATGAAAAACACACCCGGCTTCAGGACCCGGGTGAAACGGTTCTGGGAAAAGCACTTTGATGCGGATACGAACTATTCAAAGTTCTTTGACACTCTTCAATCACAGGAGACTACGTCTGAAACCCAACAACAAATCAATGACCATACAAACCGTACAAGTAAAAGATGAACCATTCCTGTTAGACTTAATGAATCAGGATATGGAAAAAGCTCCTGAACTTTATAAACCCACCAATTACTGGGAATATAAGGCGAATTTTTTGCAGCCCGCATTAAAGGAAGAGGGATTAAAAGACTTCAGAAGAAAAGCTGTATCAGTGTATGCATCCATCGGCGGAGTGGATGTCTTGCCGAAATGGTGGATTGATCTCCATAAAAGCCGTTTGTTCAACAACAGGCTTTTGAGATCCATGCCCTTCTGGAGCAAAGTGCTGGATGTTTTAAACGGCCCGGTCAATAAAATTGCGAATGCCGTGCCGGGATATACGGAATACCTTAAACAGAAACCTTACCGTTATGCCAGGCAGGTTGAAAAGGAAACAGGGGCGGCTCCGGTGGAAAATTTTGAAGCTTCCCTTGCCGGAAATCCTGAATATGTCTTTACGGTTAAGGGCAAGACCTATACAAATAATATATTCGACTATTATTTACGTTATGCCTACTGTTGCAGGTTTGTGAACTTTAACGAGATAGACGTGATCGTTGAACTTGGAAGCGGATCGTGCAAGCTTACAGAGGTGATAAAAAAACTGCATCCGCATATCACGTTTCTGCTGTTCGACATCTCGCCCCAGTTATATGTGGGTGAAAGATATCTTGCCACTGTATTCCCCGATGATGTGATATCCTATGAAAAGAACAGGAACATGCAATCCATTCCCCAGCTGGAAAAGGGAAAAATATATATGTTCGGCAGCTGGCAATTCCCTTTGCTTCAGGAATTCAAATATGACATGTTCTTTAATCTTACAAGTTTTCAGGAAATGGAGCCCCATGTTGTAGCGAATTACCTGAAATTTGTTGACGGTAATGCCAGGTATGTTTACCTGCATTCAAAGATGGATGGCAAGGAAGTCGCTGCGCAAAAGGGCGGGTTTGGTGTAATGGAGCCAACCAAGCTGGTACATTTTCAGCAGGGACTTACCGCTTATGATATGGCAGATATCCGCGATTCAAGGAAAGAAACCGGTGAATTGAAATGGAACGGCCATAAGGACGCCTTCTGGATAAGAAAAAAAATCAGTTAATGCATATGAACACTTCAGGTCAACCGGAAATTATTGCAGAAATAGCCCAGGCCCATGATGGAAGCCTTGGCATCGCACATTCCTATATAGATGCCCTGGTTGGTTCGGGGGTTGATACCATAAAATTCCAGATGCACATTGCCGAAGCTGAAAGCAGCGAGTTTGAGCAGTTCAGGGTTAATTTCAGCTATGAGGATAAAACCCGTTACGACTACTGGCACCGGATGGGCTTTACCCTTGAACAATGGGCGGGATTAAAAAAGCATTGTGAAGAAAAAGGTTTCCGTTTCCTATGTTCCCCTTTTTCCATGATGGCCGTGGAATGGATGGATAAACTCGAAGCGGAGAGGTATAAAATAGCCAGCGGGGAGATCAGTAATTTCCCCATGCTGGAAAAGATTTGCATGACCGGAAAACCTATACTTCTGTCAAGCGGCATGAGCAGTTATGATGATCT
>CALMKH010000271.1 GCA_937867025.1 uncultured Bacteroidota bacterium
ACCTATAATGCAAGTGGTATCTATAACCAGGTACTTATAAACGCTGCCGGATGTGACAGTATACTTGTGATTGATGTGACCATATTGGAAAGCACAGCCGACACACTTAATATGTCGGCATGCAGCCGTTTTGACCTGAATGGAACTGTTTACACCCAAACAGGAATTTACACCCAAACCCTAACCAATGGGGCAGGATGTGACAGCACCATCGTTCTGGACCTTGAGATACTTAATACCGTATCCATGGATACAGTGACGGCCTGCGATTCATTTGTCCTTAACGGCAGGACATACCGCACAAGTGCAACAGATACACAGATGCTTACAAATTCAAGGAACTGCGACAGCATGGCTATAACCACCATCATCATCAGGCATGGCACCAGGCATACCATTTCTGCAACAGCATGCGACCCATACACCCTGAATAACCAGACATATTCCGTGAGCGGAACTTACATGCAATGGCTTACCAATGCTGCAGGTTGCGATTCAATCATTACGCTAAACCTTACTATACCGGTAATTGATACAACGGTTACCAGGAATCGTGATACCTTAACGGCCGGGCAGGCAGGAGCAAGATACCAATGGGTCATTTGCGGTCTTACCAATCAGCCCATAAGCGGAGCCACCAATCGCACATACGTAGCTACAGAAAATGGTTTCTATGCGGTAATAGTTACAGTGGATACCTGCTCATTCACCTCAAGCTGTGTTACAGTGGACAATTTAAGTGTATTGTCGACTGAAACAAACAATGGAGTGACGCTCTTTCCAAATCCTTCAACCGGGGAGGTTGTGATAAGTCTGCAAAAGAGTGGAATTGCATCCTGCAAGGTGTTTGACGCCATTGGAAAAATTATAGTACACCGGTATGATATCTCCCAAAATCAATTCCCTGTGAATCTTTCGGAACAACCCGAAGGTATCTATTTTGTTGAAGTTGAGCAGAATGGAATTATTTCAAGGATAAAACTTGCAAAGAACAATTAAAAGTTAGTTTGATTTCATAAATTTAAAAAAAGGAGGCGTAAGCTTCCTTTTTTTATGCATTCAGGTCAGCGAATTCCGCGAATCTCTTCGCAATCATGACACTTACTGTTTATTATACTTGTTCCTGTATTCAATAGGGGTAAGACCTGTAATCTTCTTGAATACTTCCCTGAAAGCCTTGGTGTCGGTATATCCCACATCGAACATGACTTCATTGATATTTTTCCGGCTCGACTCAAAACTCCTCTTGGCTGCTTCGATTTTCACTCTCTGGATATATTCCACCACCGTATTATTCGTAGCTTTTTTAAACCTTCTTTCAAAACTCCGCCGGCCCATCATAAACTTATCAGCCAATTGATCAACGGTGATCTTCTCCTGGTAATTGTCCTCAATGAATTCCTGGGCTTTCAGTATCTCTTTATCCTCGTGATCTTTCTGCCCCTTGAACATCATAAAGGACGCCTGGCTCTCGCGATCTATATCTACGGCAAAGTATTTGGAAGCCAGGATCGCTGTATCCCTATCCGTGTATTTTTCCACAAGGTATAACAGCAGGTTCCAGTAAGAATTGGCGCCACCGCTGGAATAAATGCCGCTTTCCTCTGTTATGATGCTTCCGTCCACCAATTCCACATCCGGGAACATGCGCCTGAATTCATTGCCGGAATTCCAGTGTGTGGAACACTTTTTACCGTTCAGGAGGCCCGTAGAAGCCAGCAAAAATGCACCGATACACAGGGAAGCCACTTCAGCTCCCTGTTTATAATGATTGACAATCCAGGGCAATAACCTGCTGTTCTTTTCAATGGCCTGTTCAATATTACCGCTGATTGCCGGTATGAATATAAGGTCGGTGCTCCTGACATCCTCCAGCAATGCATCAGCCTTAACCGAGAAAAGACTGTTAGCCAGCCTGGTTTCGCGGGAAACGCCCACCAGTTGCACATTGAACAGCGCAGGTTTACCGGCCGACATAAGAAACTGGTTGACTGCACTGAATAAATAGTGCGGATCAGCAATAGCTTCTACAACACCGGTTTCAGGGATCAATATTGAAACGTTTTTCATCGGGACAAAGGTAGGAAAGTGCTTTGTCGCAATCAACCCCTAAAATAGTCGGAATGACACACCCATGGTCAGAAACGCATGCATATACCTTTGTACCGACAAACAAACAACAATTACAACCATAAAAATCAATTAAAAAATGGCTACAAAAATTTTCCTTAACCTTCCCGTAAAAGACCTTGATAAGTCAGTTGCGTTTTACACCCGGCTCGGATTTACATTTAACCCCCAGTTTACGGATGAAACAGCCACCTGCATGATTGTGGGTGAGAACATTTTCGTCATGTTGCTGACCGAATCAAAATTTTTGCAATTCACAAAGAAACAAATTGCCGATACGTCTGAATTTACCGAAGTTCTGATATCCATTGATGCCGAAAGCAATCAGGCAGTCGATGAACTCGTGGAAAAAGCCATTCAGGCCGGGGGCCGGCAACCTGTGGAAACCAAGGATTACGGTTTTATGTATCAGAGAAGTTTTGAAGACCTGGATGGACATCATTGGGAAGTGCTATTCATGGACATGAGCAAATTTCCCGGCGCCTGAACAGCATATTCATAATACAGGAAATGACAATCATAAAATCATACCTTACCTTTAATGGCAATTGTCGCGAGGCCATGACATATTACCAGCAATGCCTGGGCGGCCTGCTTGAGCTGCAAACCATAGGAGAATCGCCAATGGCCGAAAAAATGCCTTATGAAATGAAGGATCTTATCCTGCATGCTTCCCTGAAAGATGGTGCCCTGGAACTGATGGGTTCCGATATGGTGGGCGATCAGGGATTGCTGCGAGGTAATAATGTATCGCTTCTGCTGGATTGTGAAAATGAAGCGCAGATAAGAATATCTTATAAAAAATTATCTGAAGGAGGGGAGGCCACACATCCTCTTGAAGAGACATTCTGGGGAGCTCTTTTCGGGGACCTTAAAGACAAGTACGGCAATCAATGGCTCCTGCATTTCGACAAAAACAGTAAAAAATCAACCTTAAAATAAAATCAAATTATGAAAAAGATCAAAATCATTTATTGGGTAAGCACTGCACTTTTTGCACTTATGATGCTTGCCACTGCCATTCCCGGACTTATAGCTCCCGAAGCAAGTATCGAAGGCTTCAAATCACTGGGATACCCCGCATATCTGGTGCCTTTTCTGGGAATAGCTAAAATCCTCGGTGTCATTGCCATTTTTGTACCCGGTTATGCGCGCGTCAAGGAATGGGCATATGCAGGACTTATCTTTGATGTGATAGGTGCGGTATATTCCATCATGGCACTCGGTGCTCCAGCCGCAAACTGGTTGCCGGTTTGCCTTCCAGCCGTGCTGGGATTTGTGTCTTACATATACTATCACAAAAAGACAAAAACCAATACCTTGTCGTTGCATTTACAACACTCCTGATCCTGAAATTACTGCTTAGAACGGCGCCGGGATGCAAAAACCGATATCAAAACCACGGTCACCTGATCGTGGTTTTGATTTTTGAAATTGTTAACAGATTTGAAATGTCATTTTTTTACGGTTAGTTTGTAATACTGTGCTGAAAAAAACATATCCATACATATTCGGATTCATTGTCTTTACTGTTAAGCCTGAGAGACTTTTCGATTATAAATTGTAATACCTGACTTTATTTTTGCCTATGCTAAAGCGCCTTTTGCTTATCATTTTTTTAGCCATCATTGGATATTATCTGCTGGGATTCACTTTGCTTTATTTCGGTAAGATTAAAAGCCTTCCTGTATTTTTTAACAAAGTCCTTAAAGCTTCTTCCAATGAAGGAACAATTGACCTGTCAAAAGCTTCGGCAGACGGCCCTTACGTTTTTTATATGGATAGCCTTGTGGTCGTCAAAAACCTTCGGGAATACCGCTCCGTCATTACGCTCGATTCTGCCATATACAAGAAAAATGATAGTATGCGTTTGTCCTGCCAGGTGGAGGAAGATAGTTTTGGCTTCCGCCTGAAACCTGTTCTTGCAATAGAAAATTGCGTGTATCAGGCGCCCTCAAAACTTTTTGCCATATCTGATATTGAAGGCCATTTCAAGGCGTTCAGAACTGTGTTGCAAGGTAACAACATCATTGACTCAGCTTTGAATTGGTCGTTTGGGGATGGACATTTGGTCCTGCTTGGAGATTTTTTTGACAGGGGATTATATGTAACGGAAACTCTTTGGTTGATTTACAAACTGGAAGCTGAAGCTGAAAAAAAGGGTGGGAAAGTCCATTTTATACTTGGCAATCACGAGATGATGAACCTTTATGGCAATGATAAATACGTCAGGAAAAAATATAAGGAGAATCTGTCCTATCTGAATGAGTCGCATACCAGCTTGTTTTCTTCTGAAACAGAGATCGGACGATGGTTAAGGACTAAAAACGTGATCGAGAAAATTGGCAGTACCATATTTGTTCATGGCGGTATAAGTGTAGAAATAGCCGAAAGCGGACTCAGTCTGCAGGAAATAAACCATCTGGCCAGGCAAAATATTGGCATCAGGCCTGATGCAGTGAAAGGCAAACAGGCAGGCTTGGTAACGAGTGGTAAAACAGGTCCTTACTGGTACAGGGGATTGGTTAATGAAGAGGTGGACAAAAATGAAATGGACGCTATCCTCAGGTTTGCGGATGCCAGGCGCATTGTGGTGGGACACACCTTGGTCGATGATATCAGGCTGCTCTATGGAGGCAAAGTTATTGCCATAGACCTGCATCATGAGGATAATTTCAAAAAAGGGATAATGAAGGCTTTGTGGATGGAGAATGAGAAAGTGTTTTTAACCGATATTGAGGGGAAAAAAAGGCCATTGCCATGACCTTGTCATCTTAACTGCAGAATATAATCAACCGATGGCTTTTGACCTTCTTTAATCTCCAGAAGCGTATCATTCTTTAAGAAATGGCCATTGCGGGTTCCATAGGCAGCAATTGCGTAAAATCCGGCCTTGAGGGCAAAGAAATGGGCATGAGGCCCGAATCCCGGCTCAACCATCGTAGCAGAACTGTCACTGTATCCGGAATATGATGAAGGTACAGTCTTGGTACCGTATTTGATAAACACTTTACCGGTTACGCCAGCCTGCCCCTGCTGGGGGAATATGGAAATATTATAGCTGCCTCCCTTGCCTCCGGGAATACCAGGTGTTTCTTCAGCTTTCTTTTTCTTGCAGGCACAAACCAATAAAAGAACGATGGCGAGATATTTCATATTCAAATATACTATTGTCAAGTTGTTTACCAGGTATGATCGATAATGATTTTCCATTCTTGATCGACCTTTCTGAAAATGAGTGAGAATATACCTGAATGGACTTTGCCGTTTGACTCTGTTACCTTCCAGTTGCCTGTCACATGCATCATGCCGGGCTGCAAGGCTGCACAGGCAATATTGCTGAAATCCAGGGTCCCCATTTTTTCCCTGCTGCCGTAGGTTTTCTTATAATTCAACGCCACCGAATCATACCCGTGCCTGATACCATTTTTTGTAATGAATTTAAGGCTGTCGGATTGCCAGTAACCAGTCATAAACTCATCAATGTTTCCTTCATTCCAGGCTTTTGCCTGCAGGCTAAGCACCTTTACTACTGCGTCACGGTCAGCAGAAAAGCTGCTGTCTTTTAATTGAGTATGAACAGTGTGTGCCGTATCTTTTTCAACCCGCGTTTCCGTCGTCGTACGATCAGCCCGGGGATTACAAGCCGAAACGAGTAATGCAACAATAACGGAAGTGGTTTTTATATTCATAAATATCGTCTGACTTCTTCTGCGACTCTTACCGCTGTATCAATGGCGCCATTCACTGTTCCGCTTTTATGGTCGCAATTGGTGGCCTCACCTGCAAAAAACAATTTATCACTCACCTGCCGGGCCAGTTCTTCCCTGTACTGTAATCCGCTGCCGAGCTTATGGTAGGAGAACGAACCCTGGATATATGGATTTTTCGACCAATTCTCCACCTTATAGCCGGTTATGGAATCTGATGCAGCCAGACCGATGGAACTTCTCCATTCCTTCCTGATGTCGTCTATTATCTCCTGATCGCTTTTATTGTTGAGATATTCCTCGGCAAATTTCCCGAAATACGAAGCCGACAGTACATACGTATTCGTGAGATGGTTCTCACTAATGATCTCAAATTTACCGTATTTGCCATCAGAGTATATCGTCTTTGAATTCGCGTGCCAGAACCTGGCATTAAGCTTAAGGAACACTTTTACGCCTGCATCCATTCCCAGGTGGTCCATCGCTTCGAATTTTGCCTCCGGCAATTCAGGAATGAACCTTATGGAATGCGGCTGATGCGATTTTAATTTTAAAATGGATAAAGGAACGGTGATGACAAGCTTATCATATGACCTTGTCATGCCGGATACATCCGTCACCTTCACCTTATCTTCCGAATAATCGATAACGCTAACCGGGGTGTTGTTCCTGACAAGCGGAAGGATAGGAGTATAGAAATCGCGGATGGTGCGTGAAAATGACGTGTTTCCCGGGCCGTACTTTTGTTCGAGTATCTTATCGATGCCTTCGTTTTTGTTAGCTTTGATGGATGCCCTGTCCACGTTTGTGCCGATGTATTCTTCGGTTTTCTGTTCAAAGATGAACCGCACCCTTTCCGGCACTTCGGAAAAGCTGATATACTGGCCAATGGTCATATCCGCTGTGGGAATGAAGCTGTTCATTGAGTTGAACTTCTGCATCATGAACGTGTAATCGCTTTCACCGCCGAGCTCTATACTGCTACGCAGTTCGGAATCAATAACATAGGAAGAGGGGCTGTTGAATGGGATAAGCTCGGCGCCATAAGGTTTAACAATGTCGTACCAGGAATTCCTGCCATATATCTTGCCTGCTCCCAACTCAATATTACAGGTGTTGAAAGCATATTCCGACGATTGAACACGCCCCCCGATCTGATCACTTGCCTCAAGGATTTCAATATGATACCGGCCGTACTGGTTAAGCAGCAAAGCCGCGTGAAGTCCAGAAACTCCCGCTCCGATAATGCCAATTGTTTTCTTATCTGTGCCCGGATTTTTCTCCGGCCTGCATGAACTCAATAAGAGTTCGGCAAGAGAAATAGCAGGTAGCGCCATCCCCAGGTTTTTAATGAAATCCCTCCTTGTCTGCATTTGTGTGTTTGTGTGTTTATATTTGCAAATTAATGTAAAAAAACCATTAATAGAAAAAAAATTTAAGCAAAAAGACCTAAGATATTGAAGAAACATGTTGATAATCTGATTGTTGGTGGAGGATTGGCCGGAACTTGGCTTGCATTTCGTTTTTTTCAGATGAACAAGCGTTTCGCACTTATCGACAAACCCGGGCTGAGCATTAGTTCATCAGTTGCCGCAGGAATTATTAATCCATTACTGCCCCTCAGGCAGAAAAAATCATACAAGGCTGATTTAATCTATCCGGATTTAGGTAAAAAATACCAGCAAATTGAGGATTTGATCAGAAGAAAAGTCTTTTACGATACACCGGTTTGTTATATAGTGGATGATCAGAAAACGCTGAATGACTGGTCTGCCCTTGCCGGAACCGATCCGTTTAAAGAGTATATCATTATCAGGGACGAAGAACTTTCGACGGATATCGAGTCACCCTTCGGTTATCTGGAAATACGCCATTCAGGGCGGGTGGATATAATGGCCATGCTGGATGGCTTCAGATCGGTGGTGTCGGAACCTGATTATTATCTGGACATGGAGTTCGATGCCGGTAAACTGATTATTTCTGAGGAAGGAGTCATTTATGAAGATTTGACGGCCGATAATGTCATTTTTTGCCAGGGAGCTGCCATGGAATCAAATCCCTTTACTTCAGGCTTGAAGCTGAAACCGGCCAAAGGAGAGGTCCTTTCATGTAATTCTACAAATACAATAAAAAGCGATAAAATTATTCTGAACGGGGTTTTCATGCTTCCCTTGGGAGATGGTTTGTTCAGGACGGGTTCGAATTTTGAATGGAACGAACTCGATTACCTGCCGACGGAGAAAGCAAAACTCGACATCCTGAGAAGGCTTGGAAGCTGGTATAAAGGAGACTGCCGGGTGACTGATCACCGGGCAGGCATAAGGCCGTCCAGTCTGGATCGCAGGCCCATCCTGGGGAAAATACCTGGTCATGATCGCATGTATGTGTTTAATGGTCTTGGATCAAAAGGCGCAGCTCTTTCTCCTTATTACAGTGACATGCTTTCAAAGCATATTTACAATATATCCTGCATAGATCCGGAAGCGGATATTTCAAGGTTCTTTAAATAAAAGTAAAAGGAATATAAGAAATATATCGTAAACGAACGATATATTAAATATCCATTTGAAGACAGAACTTCTCACTGGCAACTTCTTCGGCAATTTTTTTAGAGTGGTTGCGTCCGAATATGATCTCCTCACCATCGAGAGTAATGCAGATCTCGTATATCTTTCGTTTATTTTCCACTTCCACATTTTTCAGCACAAAATCCACCTTTTTCTTTTCCTTTTGTGCCCATTTGACCAGTTTGGCCTTGTAGCTCAATTCCTGGATTAAGAGTTCGCTGAAATCGATGTGTTGTTCAATGATCTTTTCAATAATGAACTTGCGTGTAAAAACAAACCCTTTATCGAGGTAAATAGCTCCTATAAGCGATTCAAAGGCATTTCCAGTGATGGCGTCGAGGAATACAGGATTGCTCTTGAGTTTCGGATCGTATTTTAACAATTGATGTATGCCCATCTTTTTCCCGATCATGTTAAGTTTATTCCTGCCAACAATCTTTGATCGCATTTCCGTGAGAAAACCTTCATTCTGGTAGGGAAACTTGAGATACAGCTTCTCAGCTACCACCATGCCAAGAACGGCATCTCCCAGGAACTCCAGGCGCTCATTATTTCCTTTCTGCGGCTCTTTGGCAGTAAGGTGCTTGTATGAGTTATGGGTTATGGCTATTTTATAAAGACTGATCCTGTCGGGATAAAAACCGAAGATATTGTAGAGATGCTGATACAATTTTTTATTTCGGGAGAACTTTGCAAGTAAAAAATTCTTGATCAAAATAAAAATTTGTAATTAAAATTACAGCTTTTTGAAAATCACTGTGGCATTATGCCCGCCAAAGCCGAACGTGTTACTGACCGCTACATTGATTTCACGAGCCTGTGCAGTATTGAATGTCAGGTTGAGCTTTGGATCGATCTCCTCATCGTCTGTAAAATGATTGATGGTAGGAGGGACCAGGTTGTGTTTCATGGACATGATCGAAGCAACTGCCTCGATGGCCCCTGCACCACCCAGCAGGTGTCCGGTCATTGACTTGGTCGAACTGATATTTAGTTTATAAGCATCCTCACCGAAAACAGCTTTGATGGCTTTCAATTCGGCTATATCGCCTAAAGGAGTTGAAGTGCCGTGAACATTGATATAATCGATGTCTTTCGGTTGCATGTTGGCTTCTTCAAGGGCCCAGTTGAGCACATTGATCACCCCGTGTCCTTCAGGATGAGGGGCAGTCATGTGGTATGCATCAGCGCTTAAGCCGGCACCTGCTATTTCACAGTAAATCCTGGCGCCTCTTGCAACCGCATGTTCATATTCTTCCAGGACAAGCGCTGCAGAACCTTCACCGAGTACAAAGCCGTCCCTGTCCTTATCGAAAGGGCGGGAAGCTGTCTTGGGGCTGTCATTTCTTTCACTCAGGGCCTTCATCGTACAAAATCCGCCGACTGCAGGCTCATTCACACAGGCTTCAGAACCCCCGGTGATGATGATCTTGCTTTTGCCCAGCCTGATCATGTTGTAGGCGTCTATCAATGCATTATTGCTGGACGCACATGCCGAGACCGTGGTATAGTTTGGTCCGCCGAATCCGTATTTGATGCTGACAAGACCGCCGGCTATATCCGAAATCATTTTCGTGATAAAGAAAGGAGAAAACCTTGGCGTTCCGTCTCCGCGGGCATAATCCGCGCTTTCATTAAAAAAGGAGGTAAGCCCTCCGATTCCCGAACCCCAGATAACACCTACCCGGGTTTTGTCGATCTTGTCGAGCTCAAGACCAGAATCGAGGATGGCCTCGTCTGTAGTTACACTGGCAAATTGCGCAAACCTGTCCATTTTACGGGCTTCTTTCCGGTCCATAAAATTTTCAGGGTTGAAGTTCTTGACTTCACAGGCAAATTTAGTTTTGAATTTTGTGGTGTCGAACTGTGTAATCATGTCGGCTCCGCTTACACCATTGGCCAGTCCGTTCCAATAATCCTGGAGGGTATTGCCCAACGGTGTAAGAGCGCCCATTCCTGTAACTACTACACGTTTTAATTGCATGTATATGTTAAAGGGTAATTCTTACTTAGAGTTGTTTTCGATGTATGAAATGGCATCTCCAACGGTACCGATTTTTTCAGCTTGCTCATCAGGAATTGCAATGTTGAATTCTTTTTCAAATTCCATAATCAATTCTACAGTGTCTAATGAATCAGCTCCTAAATCGTTCGTGAAACTTGCCTCCGGAGTTACTTCGCTTTCCTCTACTCCTAATTTGTCAACGATAATTGACTTTACTTTTTCTGCTACTTCTGACATGATTATTTTATTTTGGTTGGTGCAAATAACCATATTTTTCAAATAAAAATCACAATTTTTTTTAAGAATTTTATTCCTGAAAATGTTCATAAGTAATATGTTCCGTTCAATATTTCCACCCACTTAAGCGTTGTTATTGTTTTAAATGCTCCTTTTATGATTACTTTTGAAGCTTTTTATGAAGATACTCCCGATTCTTATTTCCTTCTTCCTCTTCACGTCGCTCCATGGCCAGGACACAATTTACGCAAGAAAGGTCATCCATAAGCTCTGCAGTAAAAAATACAAGGGCAGGGGATATGTCGGAAAAGGAGATATTAAAGCGTCCAGATACATCGCATCACAGTTTAGATCGCTTGGGCTTAAGCCTGTAAACCGTTCGTATTTCCAGGAATTTTCATTTCCCGTGAATACGTTCCCTGGAGAAATGACGGTAAGGTACAACGGCCGCGAGCTGAAACCGGGCGTGGATTACCTCGTAGATCCGTCATGCCCTTCCTTTTCATTCAAAGGTAAGGTGGAATTCATTCCGCTGCAGGAATTGAACGATGAAAAACATTACGATATCAAGGGTGTGAAGCTCAGGCACGTCGTCCTGGATACATTCACGCCCAAATTGAATGAAGAGGCCGCCATCAGTCTCAGGAAGTACTTTGGCGACAGGCAAAAAAACCTCATCATCCGTCTCAGCAATGATAAGCTCACATGGAGTTCAAGCCCTGAACTGTCAAACAGATGCATAATCACCCTTAAAAATGACATTTTTGACCGGTCAGGGCCCTCTGAATTTGAAATCACCGTGAAAAACCGGTTTTACCGGAATTATCAGTCAAGAAATGTACTTGGCATGATAGAAGGCCTTAAGCATAAGGACAGCCTGATTGTTTTTACTGCTCATTACGATCACCTGGGCATGATGGGGAAAAAAGCAATCTTTCCGGGTGCTAACGACAACGCCAGTGGTGTGGCCATGATGCTGAACCTTGCTGCATATTTCATCAAGAACCCGCAGGATTACACCTTGCTGTTCATAGCCTTTTCAGGTGAGGAAAACGGCCTGGTGGGCTCAAACTACTATGTGAAGAATCCAGCTCTGCCTCTTGAACATATCCGTTTCCTGGTCAATATTGACCTGATGGGTAATGGCGCTGAAGGGGTAATGGCCGTTAACGGGACTATTTTCCCGAAACAGATGGAAAAGCTTAAAAGCATAAATGACCGTGAAAAATACCTTCCGGCAGTGAAGGTCAGAGGCAAGGCTCGCAACAGCGATCATTACTGGTTCAGTGAAGCCGGAGTGCCTTGTTTTTTCTTTTACCTGATGGGGCCGTACCCTCATTATCATGATATTAACGACAAGGCTTCCGCAGTGCCTCTTACCAATTTTTCAAGCGCATTCCTCCTGTTCAGGGATTTTATTGTCGAATTGCAGAAATAATCGGCATGCGTTTGGAATTCCACTGAAAGCAGTTTAACTTGCATTTGCAATGGCATTTATTACGATCCAGACCTACACTTACCCACACGAGCTTGCAATTGTGCGCAGTTTGCTCGAGTCGGAAGGCATTGTGACAATGGTTCTCAACGATATTATCGCCCAGGTCAATCCAACATATAATGTCGGGGGAGGAATTAAGCTGCAGGTAAGGCAGGAAGATTATCAGAAAGCCCTTGATATCCTGCATGAGAAAAAGTTCATTCAATTGCCGCAGGCTAAAGCAGGAGTCGTGGAAAACGTCACATACAGGCGTGCTGTTACGACACCCGGTAGCAAAGCGTATTATTACAACCTTGCCTTTGCCCTGGCGGTCTTTACAATTGTCTATAATATCGCAGAAGGAATAATTGCCACCGTATTGGGTTACCAGGATGAAAGCCTGGCGCTCTTCGGTTTCGGCGCCGACAGTTTTATTGAAGTCATCTCAGGCCTGGGAATAGCCCACATGATAACCCGCATTCGCAAAAATCCGCACAGCGACAGGGATATGTTCGAGAGAAATGCCCTGCGCATTACCGGTTTTTCATTCTATGCACTGGTGATCACCCTGGTGGTAACTTCCGGCATAAACATTTACACTGGCCATAAACCCGTCACTACATTCTGGGGTGTGGTCATATCATCCATCTCAATTGGAGTGATGTGGCTGATGATCATTGGGAAGACCAAGGCTGGGAAAGCACTTAAATCCGAGGCTATCCTGGCTGACACAGAGTGCACAAGGGTATGCATCTACATGTCGGTGATCCTGCTTCTTAGCAGCGCAGTTTATGAACTCACCGGCTTTGCTTACACCGACAGCATAGGCACCCTGGGCCTTGCATTCCTGTCTTTCCGCGAAGGAAGGGAATGTTTTGAAAAAGCTGCGGGAAAACACGATTGCGGGTGTTAATCCACAAGGATGATCTTGCAGGTTTCCATGGTATAGCCATTTATTTTCAGCAAATAAATACCCCTCGCCAGATCCGGTGGTAACCTTAACTCACCTTCAGACTGAAGTGCCGTGGTATAAACAAGCTTGCCCTCTGCGCTGAACACCTGTATATCGCCGCCGGGCATACCTTGGTTTTCATAGTGGAATACGCCATTACCAGGGTTTGGATAAACCGCAAAGCCCCTTTGTTCCGTAATGGCTGGCACAGCATTATTCCTTGCAAACACTACTTTGGCATTATTGGTAATGACCGGTTTTTGGTAATCAAAATAGATATATGCCTTATTGAAGATGGTATCGCCTATCCTGGCATTTTTGTAAAGCCTGACCTTCAGGTTGACAAAGCCTATGCTTTTGGCGCTGTCGAGCCTGGCAGGGGGAAGGTTAATATCTTCAAACACCCAGGTCAGCACGGCATTGCCTATAATAGGTTTACTGTTCATCGGACCCGTATTCAGGTATGTTACTGAGCCAATGGATACAAGGCTTCCGAAAGAGTCAACAACTGTGACATTTTTCGCCACATCGTTACCGAGATTCTGAAAGAAAATGGTGTATTTGATCTCCCGCTCATTGTTGACAATGACGTCGGGGAATGCTACCTTGATATTGGGGTCGAATGCAGCTGAAACAGTTTGCCTCAGCGTGTCCCTGTTATTCATTTTCACTGCGTCATCGATTTGAATGAACGCATTTGTTTTTACCTGCTCCCCCAATGAAAAACTATCTACTGCATAAATGCAACTGAAACTAAAGCTCTCCCTGGTCCGGGTATCGATAAAGGTACGTATCACCAGTTGGCCGGCAGCCTTTGAATGGGGAATGAAGTTTTTATATGTAAAATTTGAGCAACGTTTGTCAAAGTTAACAGTTATATCTACTGACCGGCCCTGAGTTGAATAATTCTCCAGGAATACAGTGTAGGTGGTTTCGAATCCCTGTTTGGCTTTATTGGCAGTATGACAGAACAACTTAACGGAAACATCATTGTTTCCTGCAGGCAAAAATGGGAAATCCATATAGTAAATACTGTCTTTGGTCTGGTCCAGATGAAACACTTTGGAACATTCGTAACCGAGCTCATGCTGGCCCTGGAGCGAATACGTCCCGCCGACCGGTAGCTTTAAATTGATCCGGCCGCTGCCGTCAGAAACGGACATGTAAATATTGTCATCGCTCAGTATCCTGCATTTGTCCATCAGCGGTTCTGCTGCCTGTCTTACCTGGTCGTTATTCAGATCGAGAAAGCAACTCCCGCTTATGACCGTGGCTGGCCTGAAGAGAATTTTGGTGATTGCCCTGAAAGAATCCTGGTATTGTCCCTTTTTTATAAACCTGAAATTACCCGCCAGACTCATTGCATCTTTCATGCTGCTGCATTCGAGCGGAATAAAGTTATCCGCCATCTTGAATGATGTCTTCCTGGTAATCGAATTGCCATCAAACTCATAGATGTTCATTTCCCGGGCATTACCATCCTGAAATGCGAGGTACATCCTGTTACCCATATCAAGCGAACCTGTATAGTTGGTGGCGTAAAAAGAATCAGGCAGGTTATAAGTTTTCCAGTTGCCGTTGTCATGTACCTGGATTGAGTGGGTATATACCAGGAATGATGATGGGATCACCACCAGCCTTCGGTTTACAGACGTCAGCGCCGCAATATATCTGGCTGGAGTATTCAATTGCACGAATTGACCGTTTCTCCATACGGCCAATCTTCTTGTGACAGTCCCGCCGATCTCCATACTGTCAGGAGTAATCTTGTTTTTGTTAAAAGCGTACAATGAGTCATTTATCACCTGAAAGAACACGTTGGATGTGCCTGAAAGACCATTGAATCCATAATTCCCGGCTTGGCCTACAGGAGTCCAGACAGCGCCTGATTTCAGGACCAGTCCGTTCACCCTGGTGCCAGGTATGGAATCAAAATTCCCGCTTACCAGCAATTGATTTCCGAAGGAATAGCATTTGTTTACCTCAAAATATCCCTGGCTAGACTGCAGGAGGGATACTCCGCTCGATTGCCAGCCACTATTGCTGAACCTGACCAGGCCGGCCCCAAGGTTGTTCTCCGATGAATCAAAGCTGCCGCCAAGGTAGATGTCATTGCCATGAATGCAGAGATCCAGTACGCGCGGCGCATCAACGGAATAACGGTTATAGAGTCTGATCGGCCTTGAAAACAGCCACGAGATGCCGTCATAAATCTGCAGCCTGACCTGGGAATATTCGTGGCCGAAGTTAAATGAAGAGGTTACCGTGTCGTAATACACTGCGTATACACGGCCCGACGAATCCATTTCATGGAGATAGTAGGGAATACCCTGCTGATGAAAGAAGGTTTTTGTACTCAGACCACGACCAAGTTTCTCAAAATGCTGTGAATGCATGGTGCTGGAAATGGTTATCAGTATGACAAATAGTATTGCTTTTTTCATTTGATCTCTATGATTGGTGAATATAAAATGCCGAAACGAAGGGAAGGTATAAGTTGTTGCCTCACAAATCTGGCGCGTTCAAATTTCAGTGATTCTTCCATGAAGCTGCACTGAAGATTGCCGGTAAGTGAAAGGCCGGGTCTGAGTACATATTCAGTCATCAGGCCAATATGCGGACTGATGTTGCCCCTGTACGAGGTATATCTGGTGATTTCAGCCTCATCAAAGCTGAACAGGCTGCCCTGCTGTTCGCGGATGATGAGGTCGATTCCTGCGACGCTCCACAAAGAAATTTTTGGGATTTCCAGCACTTTGACATATGCCTGCAGAGGCATTGCATACGACCTGCTGATGTTTTTTATTTCCTGGCTGAATTCACGCGGGGGAACCTGCCAATAACCTTGAATAACGCCCTGGGGATCTGTAATGGGTATTTCTCTGAATACATAGGAGATTTTGGAAGTGGTGGAGCTGCTGCTATATTGCAGCCCTGCTTTGACAATAAGGTTCCTGTTCAATCTGTACCCGGCATGCAATGAGAAGATATCCCCGCGCCTGGAATGTCCCGTTGCCTGCCTGTAAGTGAAAAGAGCATCTTTGTGGATATTGTCTTTCTTTTGGGAGGTGGCAACAGTTTGCTCATATACATATCCCACCTGGACCTGAAAACTGAAAGGGCTTAGCCTTTTTCTGGGCAGATAAGGATGACGTTTCTTGGTTGCCTGGGCTAAACTTTCATCGTCATACACATGCCTGAAATACACAAGGCCCATATGCGGGCAGTGATAATCATAGTCATGTTCAGTTTGTCCCTCATCTGCCAGATATTGGAAATATTGACCAAGGTCCCCGACTGTTGTTGGTTCCATCTTGTCTTTGTAAGTGCCTGGCGTAATATGGTTTCCGGAGAATCCGGATGAAGGATGATGGGGTTGTATTGCCTTGTTTGCCTGTGGCCGGGATACACTCTTGTGCGGATCGTTGACACCGGATAAATTTTCACCTGGCTGTTTCTG
>CALMKH010000272.1 GCA_937867025.1 uncultured Bacteroidota bacterium
AGGCGATTGACCGTGAACCAGGGCTTATCCTGCATTTTGTGCGGAGGCCGTTCAGGGGTTGGTGCGAAGGGAGGGGGGAGCTTGTTCGATGTATTCCATCCTATACCGGTGCTTTTTGTGACCTTATGTTTGTTGAACCTGATTTTTTGAAAAACAATACGGTCAAAACTGAGCGGCCAGGCGTAGTTCCTGTTTTTTGCCAGGTGAGCCAGGTAAAAGTGTTTGCCATACCCCCAATACACTACCGGATCGCCGTAAAAGCCATACCTTGAACTTACTTTCACCTGTTTGAAGGTTTTCCCCGTATCAGAGCTCCTGAATACATTCGAATTATTATAGGCAAGCATGACCTGTGCATTATTTGTGGGGTTGACCGCTATGGAGGGCTCATTGCCCCCCTTCGAAAATTCCAGCGTACGTATGTTTTGCGCCCCGGATAAAAAGGCACCCATCGATAAGAGGAATAAAATTTTTTTCATTGATGCAAACTTAACTGGAATTTAAAGATATTCTTAATATTTTTGCAAAAGAATGCACAACATAGAGCCTCATTATCACTGGTTACATCTCTATAATTCCGAGGAAGATGAGCGTTCACCTTTCTATGAACAGGTGCATAGCGAATTTGTCTATACCAATACCATTTATAATTACCTCATTCATCCCCAATGGGATAATTTTGGATCGAGCACATTGTATTTAAAAATTCTGTTTGTCGACTACGATAAACATTTTTGCATCATTGAACTGATCGGCGAATGGAATGATGTGATCCACAACGATATCATGACTTTAAAGCGCCAGGTGATTGAATTGCTGGAAGATGAAAAAATCGATAAATTCATATTGATAGGGGAGAATGTGCTCAATTTTCACTCATCCGACGACAGTTATTACGAAGAATGGTATAACGAGGTGGAAGACGGCTGGATTGCCTTTATTAATTTCCGGGAACATGTGCTGGATGAATTCAAGGTCTGTCATGCCGATTATTATATCAATTTTGGCGGCGAACTTGACCGGATGAGCTGGCGCACCCACACTCCCGTTCAGTTGTTCAGGAAAGTGGAAGAAATTATCAGCCACAGACTGGCCTGAAATGCAACAATTCATTTCAGCTTGTCACGGAATTGTCATTTTTTTTATTTGTTGCCACGTATGTCGCTAACAATGAGTTAATTTGTGGCCATATGAAAAAACTCTACCTACGTAATATTTTAGTCGGCATATCATTTATCCTTGTATTGAGCAGTGCCATTATGAGTGCAAGCGGTCCCGGAGGCGGATACGCAAATGCACCCGGAGAATCAAATTGCACATCCTGTCACGGAGGCACAATTATAACTTCAGGTAACACGAATCTCACCAATATACGTTTGACATCGGCGTTCCATGGAGGAGGTTATGTTCCGGATTCGGTATATAATATCGAGCTGACATTCAAGCAGAGCGGAAAAGTGAAATTTGGCTTTGAAGTGACAGTCCTTGACAAGTCTAACAATGCATGCGGTACACTGACCGCCACAAACACAAGGGTCAGCAAAGCAACTTCCGGTTCCCGCGAGTATATCCAGCATACTTTCACAGGTACGTCTACCGTCGCCACTGATAGCACCAGGTGGGTGTTCAGGTGGAAAGCGCCCAACAGCAATGTTGGAAAAGTATCATTCTGGGTCGTGGTGATGGCTGCCAACAATAACAGCACTAACGATGCGGGAGATATCATTTACGGAAAACGTTTCGATATTGATCCTTCACCACAGCTGCCTAAGGCTACAGCATTCACCAACGATTCCGTTACATGCACGAATTATACTGTGACCATGAGCGGAAGCGGTACCAACAGCCCAACAACCTACAACTGGAAATTTTTCCCTACTTCCGGCACAACGCCCACTACCAGTACTGTTCAGAATCCGACAGTTAAATTTGCTACTTCGGGCACCAAGATGGCTATTCTCAGCGTCAAGAATTCACTGGGTGTGAGCGCACCTGATACATTCCTGATCAATGTCAATCAGTCGCCTGTGGCAACAATTCTGAATACCAATCCTACAAACATCTGCAAGGGAGATTCGGTACTGGTAAACGCCAATACAGGTACAGGGCTTACCTACCTCTGGCTGCATAATAACAAAACCACCAGGAGCATTTATATAAAAGATCCTGGCACCTACAACGTGAAAACCACCGGCACCAACGGATGCTCTTCAACCAGCATCAACTGGGTGCTGAACCAGTATCCTGAGCCCAGCATCACCATAAGCAAAGGCAGCACCAATGATACCGTATGTGAATCGTATAATGAAACCTTTACAGCCACCGGTACCAATGTGGGAGTTAATGACAGCATTCTCTGGTACCTGGACGGAATCCTTGTAAAACGGGTTCAAGGACTCACTACGACATTCTCAGGTATCAGCACAGCTAAAATTACAGCTGTTGCCAAAACGGTGAACGGCTGCAAGAGCGTTATGTCCAATGATGTGAACATCATTGTAAGGCCCATGCTTAAGCCAACCAATTTCGTGACGAGCAAGACAACCAGTACAATCAATATCAGCTGGAAAAAAACACCGGGTATCACAGGGATGCAGTATTCACTGAACGGTATCAATTTTAATCCGACCACAACGGATTCTACGCTGAACCTGACCAGCCTGCAGCCCAATACTACATATAACATCACTGTCAGAAGCCAGCAGGCTTCTCCATGCAACTTTTCAGATGACATATTCTCCATAAAGACCAACGCCTGTTCAAACCTTGCCTATGTGCTCGACTTTACGCCCCGCGCATGCAAAGGCACTGAAATGGTAGCCACAGTGAGGAACCTCTACGGGGCCAAATACAGCATTTCATTTAACAACGGTACGTATTCAAGGGATACAGTCTTTAAGTTTACACCGGCGCAGCCCGACAGCCTTACCATAAACATCATTGACAGCCTCAGTCCTACATGCCCTCCTATTGTTGAAAAGATAGGATACCAGCTGGACACGCTGACAGACAAAGACACCGGCTCTGCCATCAAGTTCACAGCCAACCTGTGTGAAAGCAGCTACCTCTATAGCATAAAACCGCTTTACACGTCCTATTCATTCTACAAGAACGGAGTTCTGGTGAATTCAGGAGCGAATGCATCCTTCAATTATACCGGTCTTGTAAGCGGCGATAAACTGACCGCTGTAGGAAAAATCAATACATGTGAAAAGGTATACGGCCCTGTAGACATCGTAGTTAACACCAAGCCCGTTTCGACCTATGGTTTTGTAAGAAGCTGGAAGACCTATACCTTCACTGCCACAGATCAAACCCTTTCGGATTATAAATGGTATGTCGGCAGCACACTGATTGGCAGTGGCAAGGTACTTGTATCGGATTTCACACCGTATGACAACAGTACCGTGGATGTGAAACTTGTTGCAAAAACCACTCCCGGATGCACAGATTCAAGCACGCAAAGCATTACAGTGCCTAAATTCTCGTCAATCGATGCTTTCCAGAGCGCTTCATTCCAGTTGTACCCGAATCCGTTCAGCGGTCATATTACCATCGAAAGCCAGGAAGGACATTACGATGTACAGATCGTGAACGGCATAGGCCAGAATGTGTATGCGCAATACCAGGATCAGGCCGGCCAGCTGATGGTGAACAGCGCCGACTGGTCAGCAGGAGTCTACCATATCCTTATCAAGGACGCCTCCAACCGCATAAGCCGTTTTACATTTATAAAACAATAAGGACACTATCAATATAAATTTTACCAGAAGCCCGGATCCTTAAAGGTCCGGGTTTTTGGTTTTTAAACCGCTTGTAAGATGGTGAAATATTAGAGGGGGCGGACTGCCGGTTTATCTTTATGATGCGGGCTGCTGCGAGAGGAAATCAAGGGTATTCACATGGTCGGCATAATCCCATAACATCGGTTTCTGGCTCATCCCGGGCATAATGGCGCCTTTAATCATCGGGGATATTGACACTACGCACTGCCAGAGTTCCGCATGCCTGTCAAGATATGCCTTCGCTTCATCCGGGCTGTCATAATAATGATAATTGAGGGTCGCTACAGGGGCATGCGGTTCCTCTTTTTCCTGGAACAGCATGAAACCGTTGTCATAATGTTTGGTAAGGTTCATCAGCAGGATCGACTTGTGGTACATATAGTTGTTATAATACCTATGATGATGCACATGATCCATATATTTGTCATACGCATCATAAAGCCTTTTCAGTTCGAAACCCCTGGGCAGCAAAAGATGTGTGACATTCCTGCATCCAAGTCCGAAATACGAATAAATATCGTCAGCGATCCCGGTGAGCTGTTCATCAGTTTCATCCCCCGTAAGCACCGCAACCGAGGTCCTGTTTTTCCTGATCAGGGAAGGTATATGCCTGAAATAATATTCAAAGTACCGTGCCGAATTATTGCTTCCGGTAGCGATCAGGTAATCGATGTCTTTCAGTTGTTCACTGATGACGATCCTGGATGCCAGGGAAGGATCTGACTGCTTCAATAACGTAATCGTGTACTTCATCAGTACCTCATCCTGGCTTGAAAGCTTTACAACCGCAGCATGCCCCGATACAAGGACGCAAAGCAGGTCGTGCAGTCCCACAAACGGGATATTGCCCGCCATGATTATGCCGGCTCTTTTATCGCTGAGCGTAACGGGTTTGTTCCCCAGCCATTTTTCAATATTGGCTTCTGACAATGCTTCAGCCCAGTTCGATGCGGCTAAATGTATAAAGGAAGGTGTGAACCAATTGTTGTGCTGATGGGCTGACTGAACAAGTTCTTCGGACAGGTTTCCTATGTGACGGCCGAGGTAGTTTAAACTCTCTTTAATACGGGTATTATCCACTTTGTTAATGCGGTAACAAAATTAGGAGATTATCCGTTAAATACGGCATGACATGTGTAATCAAAAAAAATCATGCTAAAAAAGAAAAATTATTGTAGGTTTGACCTGATGATTTTCAGGCGTTTGTTTTTATTATCGATAGTAGTTTTCGGAGCAGGCAGGATGCCGGCTCAGACAGGATTCAGATTTGGACCTACAGGCATGTTCCTTTCATCAAGGAGTTCGGTCATTACCACGCTTCCCGACCGGTTTTATTTCAGATACAAGTCCGGATTCGGCGGGGGACTTGCAGTTCAATATGGCTTTACCCCAGGGTTTACCCTGGGTTCCGGAATATCCTATACATATAAGGGTTACAGGGTTTTTAACGACAGTAACAGCCAGGGCACCCTGCTCAGGCACAATATGAGCAACCTTGAATTACCGGTGAACATGATTTTCCGCATCCGGATGAACACATCCTCTAACCTGCGCGGGATACTGGGGGCCACGTTAAATTACAATATGTCGAAGAACGGGCACGAGGAGACAAACAGCAACGGTTCCTTCATCATCCGCGAAGAAATAGTCAACCAGGTGTACCCGATGGCTAACCTGGGTGTTGAAATTGCCAATGAGAACAAGTCAGGTAATGTGTTCTGCTTTGGTATACATTACAAGCAGGCATTCACTCAAAACACGCACCTGAAGGTGTATGACAGCAAAACTGATACGGATCCGCTGTTCCTGCTGGGCTACCGTGGCAGTTATATCGGTGTAAGCTTCACATACCTGTTTAATCCTAAAAACTTTAAACGCGACGAGGAGATATTTTATTAATGGGACACTAATCCTGACCTGAATTCTGTTTTATTTTCAATCCATCTTACTTACATTTGCAAATTATTTGAAACATAACTCACTTAGATTTGTAAAATGAAAGATAAATATGTAGACCTGATTAACCAGACATTTGATTTTCCCGTTGACGAATTTACGCTTAACGAGGATAATGAACTGGTTTTTAATAATATACCGTTAATGGATGTTGTAGAGCAATATGGTACGCCATTGAAATTCACCTATTTGCCCAAGATCTCCGAGAACATAAAACGGGCGCGTATGTGGTTCAATGTGGCAATGGCCAAGGTCGATTATAAGGCCAAATACCATTATTGTTATTGTACCAAAAGCTCTCATTTCAGTCATGTCCTCGAAGAGGTATTAAAAAACGATGCACACCTTGAAACATCATCTGCCTTCGATATTAATCTTATATTGTCGTTATACGAACAAGGCTTGGTGAACAAGGACAAGTATATTGTATGTAACGGGTTTAAGTTACAGGCGTATATAGACAATATCGCCATGATTATCAACGACGGGTTCAGCAATGTTATCCCGGTTATCGACAACTTCAGGGAAGTGGACCTGCTGCATGAGACGATCCAGGGTGATTTTAAAGTAGGTATACGGATAGCAGCTGAAGAAGAACCGAAATTTCCTTTCTATACATCACGACTCGGAATAGGTTATAAGGATATTGTTCCACTGTATCAGGAAAAGATCAAATCCCTGAAAAGGATGAAAGTAAAGATGTTGCATTTCTTCATTAATACCGGAATAGAAGATGATGCTTATTACTGGAACGAGCTTCACAAGTGCCTCAATGTATATTGTGAACTGAAAAAGATGTGTCCCGACCTGGATAGTTTGAATATTGGCGGAGGCTTTCCAATAAAGAATTCGCTCAAGTTTGATTTTGATTATGAGTACATGGCTTCTGAAATTGTAGCGCAGGTTAAGCAGGTGTGCGACAGTAACAATGTGCCTGAACCGGATATTTTTACTGAATTCGGATCATTCACCGTGGGTGAAAGCGGCGGAGCCATATTCAAGATTGAATATCAGAAAGTCCAGAATGACCGGGAAAAGTGGAATATGATCGATAGCAGTTTTATGACCACTTTGCCGGATTCCTGGGCCATTAACAAGAAATTTATCATGTTTCCCCTGAACAAATGGGATAAGAACTATGAAAGGGTGCTGCTTGGAGGAATCACATGCGACAGCGATGACTATTACAACAGTGAACAACATGCAAATGCGATATACTTGCCTGTTTATGATTCCAATGAACCCCTGTATATAGGGTATTTCCATTGCGGGGCATATCAGGAAAGCATCGGTGGGTACGGAGGTATACAGCACTGCCTGACACCAGCTCCCAAGCATATTATTATTTCGGTAGATGAAAACGGGGATTACAGCACCAAACTCTTTTCAAAAGAGCAGACCTATAAAAGTATGCTGAAAACCCTGGGTTATTGAGCTGTGTACAGCGCAGCCTTAACGTAAACGTTAATCCGGATACTTAACTCATCAGGCCTGACCGGTCATGCCGCCGAAATTGATGGGAAATCCGGGGTTGCCATTGTTGTTTTCAATATCAACATCACCGAAATTGGTTTCGAATTTCTGCATGTTGTCGCCAAGGGCGTATAGCAGTCTTTTGGCGTGTTGAGGAGTCATGATGATGCGGCTTTTTACTTTGCCTTTGGGAATACCTGGCAGGATCCTTACAAAATCTATTATGAATTCCGCCTGGCTATGGGTAATAATGGCCAGGTTGCTGTATGTGCCTTCTGCCACTTCTTCTGATAATTCTATATCGATCGGCTGGTCGATGACCTCTTCTTTTTTGCTCATGATATTTATAGTGGTTCAAAGATAGTTTATATTTAGTTTTCACACAAATTCCCCTTAATTTTGTCACATGAGTAAAAACAGCCATATAAGAAGGGCAGCTGGAATATGCCTGCTGATAGTATTTGCCGCCTGCAGTCAGCAACCCTCAACCGGAACCTTCGGCGAAAAGTTTGACGACAAGGGCGCCGTTGATTTTAAAGATGCCCTGGCCAGTTACAATGCCGGTAAGGACACAACGTATATCATCACCGGAAAAATTGAAAATGTATGTTCGCACAAAGGTTGCTGGATCAGTTTTAAGAATGATACGTCCGAGTTCTATGTGAACACCAATGAACGTTTTACTATGCCCAAGAGCAGCAAAGGCAAAAAAGCCACAGCAAAAGGCAAGTTCGTAAAATCTGAAGAAGGCGAGGTAGGTTTTGATCCTACAGGCGTGATCATTGAATGATATCCGGCTGCTGCGCTAATCCGTCCTGATAAACCTGCGGCTTCTCGTTTGACCTGCAGTATCCACGGTTTGCAGGATATATAATCCGGCCTTCCAGCTGCTTGTCCGGATCCTGTAAATTTCTGCATCCGCAGAACCCCTGAACAATTCTTTGCCATGCATATCCAGCACCCTCAGGTAAACCGGCGTTCCTTTCGTGAACCTGACGGTCAATTCATCCCTGACAGGATTCGGAGAGACCAGAAAATCCACTGTGTTTAAATGGCTGATGCCCGTTTGCTCTCCCGGAGTCAACACTTTAAGACTGAATGGTATGGCCCGCTTGAGCGCCCCGGATGAATCGAAAGTCAGGGAATCGCATGTCATCGAATAACAAAAAGTATCCACCATTACCAGGCAAAGCTCATAACCGCCTACACCGGGATAAATGTGTGAAGGGTTGACGGAATTGGACGAATCGCCGTCACCGAAATGCCAGGTCCAGGTCGTGCGCTGGGGGCGTATCGTGAACGATTTATTCAGGATCACGGCACTGTAATTAAGGGTATCGGCCACAATACTGAAATCCGCAATGACTTCGCATGGCTGGTAAACTGTTACAAGACGTTTTATACTGTCCCTGCAGGATGCACCGATCACCACAAGTTGGACATTGTAAGTCTGGGACACTGATGACCCGTATGTATGGATGGGTGAGGGCGTCGTGCTGACATTACCATCGCCGAAATCCCACTGGTAAGATGTGCCGCCGGTGCTCAGGTTAGTGAATGTTATTTCAGATCCAGCGACGGAATATGTGAAGTCAGCCTTGCATGCCAGTGCATCCGTGGTGGCCAGAACACTTCCAAACGCCAGAACCGTACTCAGCAGGGTGTAAATTGTTCGCATAAGAATATTGAGTTTAAACTTATACAAGTTTAGACAATTATGGAGAAATACCTGGTTTTGAGAAGGTGCATTTGCATAACAAACTGTTAATCTGTAATTTAAATTTAGAGAAGAATACTTAACCCTTTTTCAAGGTAAAGCCGAAGGTCGTGCCTTCCCCAATCGTACTTCGAACGTTAATAGTCTGATTATGAGCTTCAAGTATATGTTTCACAATGGATAATCCCAGGCCGCTGCCTCCGCTGTTCCTGGAGCGGCTTTTATCGGTGCGGTAAAACCTTTCAAATAATCTCGGAAGGTGTTCAGGCTCTATGCCTTCTCCGTCATCCGAAACCTCTGTCAGGATATTCTGGTCCATGTCGTAAAATCCTACCCTGGTTACACCGTTTTCCCTTCCGTAGGCAATGGCGTTTCCCACCAGGTTGTTCAACACTTGCCTGATGCGGTCTTTGTCAGCGAATACCTTGAAGGGAAAATCGCAGCCGTCCTTGATCCTGAGTTTTATGGATTTCAGCTCGGCGAGATGGGAATATGTTTCAAATACCTCCTTGGTCAGCTCGTTAATGTCAAACGTTGAATAGTTCATGCTCAGCGTGCCACTTTCCAGCTTGCTGATAGCGAGCAGATCATTCACCAGGGTATTCAGTCTTTCTGCGCTGCTGGCAGCCTTTTTCAGGAATTTGATCTTGACTTCCTCGTCGTTGACGGCTCCTTCAAGCAGTGTTTCTATATATCCCTGGATATTAAAAATCGGGGTCTTTAATTCATGGCTTACATTGCCGAGGAATTCCTTCCTGTATTGTTCCGTCGCACGCAGTTCGGATATCTCCTGCCTCTGGTCATTCGCCCATTGTATGACCTCTTCATTTACTTTTTTTATAGGGTCGACGTTTACATCGGCCATATAATTGATGTTCTTTATCTGGGTGGTCTTGAAATGGTGGATGGTCTTGTATATCAGTTTGATCTTGCGGTAAATAAACTTTTCAAGTCCGAACAGGATGATGATGTACGTAAGTGACCCGAAGATGAAAATGGAGATCAGGAATTCGAGGAAAGAAATTTTAAAATAGATAAGGAAGCAGGAAAAAATAAGACTGAGCACCATGGTGGTCAGCAGGGTTATCCTTTCCGGGGTGAGATTTTTAATCACACTTCAAATTTATACCCTACGCCTTTAATTGTCTGAATAAAATTATCATCAAGTTTTTCGCGGATTTTGCGGATATGCACATCGATGGTCCTGTCGACCACCAGGACATCATCTCCCCAGATGGATTCCAGTATCTGTTCGCGTGTGAAAACTTTGCCCGGCTTGCTGGCGAGCAGTGACAATAATTCAAATTCTTTTTTAGGGAATTGCAGGACTTTGCCCATATAGGTGACAGAAAAACTTTCGCGATCGATCTTCAGATCGCTGAATTCCATGGTTTCCGTTTTGGCATGGTCGGTATTGTTTCTTCTGAGTATGGCTTTGAGTCTTGAGATAAGCACCCTCGGCTTGATGGGTTTAATAATGTAGTCGTCTGCCCCGGCTTCGAATCCTGCAAGCTCGCTGAACTCTTCGCCGCGGGCGGTCAGAAAAATGAGAGGTATGTGTTTAAGCTGGGGGATCGCCTTTATCTGCCTGCAAGCTTCGATCCCATCCATTTCAGGCATCATGACATCCATGAGAATGATGTCGGGCTTGATTTTGGAAGCGATATTGATAGCCTCCTTACCATTCATGGCAGCCACAACAGTGAAATTTTCCTTTTTCAGGTTATAGCTTAGTAATTCAATGATATCGATTTCATCATCAACGATCAGAATTTTGTAGGAGGTTTGTGAACTCATGTTATTTTATGGTTCAAAATACGTTAATGAAACTCAATAAATAGTTACCGATATATTAAAAAATCATTACGGAAACAGCTCTTCAAGCTTGCGCTCCAGTTCTTCTCCCCTAAGATTTTTCGCTATTATTTTGCCGTCTTTGCCTACAAGCACTGTGTAAGGGATGCCTGACACCTTATACACCTTCGCAGGCGCACAGCTCCAATATTTCAGGTCACTTACATGCATCCAGTTAAGCCCGAGGCTGGATATGGAGGAAACCCACGAAGTCTTGTCCTTGTCGAGCGATACACCGTAAATCTCAAAGCCTTTGTCCTTGAACCTGGTGTATATGCGTTTTACGTTCGGAAACTCCGCCCTGCAGGGCCCGCACCAGCTTGCCCAGAAATCGATAAGCACGATCTTGCCCCTTAATGAAGACAGTTTGAGGTTAACCCCATTGGTCTGAGGCAGGTCGATATCCGGAGCAATTTCGCCTATTTCCAGCGACTTGTTATTGTCGTAAATGGTCTTCAGGTCTTTGTAATATTCGCTTTTCGTATCCTTTGCAAGCTCCATCTTCTTCATGATGCCCTTGATATCGGCGATTTTCTGTTCTTCGGAAAAGTTGAACAGTATAAAATAAGATTCCAGGGGTGAGCTTTTGGCGATCATGTCTTCGATGGAAGACCTGAGCTCCTGCTGCTTGAGTGCAAATGCCATCTGGGCTTCATATGATTTCATGGCGTCCGGCTCATTTGCTATGGTATTCTCAAGTGTACCCAGTTCGCCGGAAAGTTTTGAGAAGTTTTTGATAAAATCATGCAGGTTTTTTGATTTGTCAATCTTTGTGCCTGCCAGGTCGTAGTTAAGTCCGTTCTGGGACGGATCTATCGTGACGTTCAGTTCCGCGCCGTCTTCAAGTACAAGGGGCACAGCTGTATTTTTGACATACTGAAGATAGGCTATACAGGGGGAGGCGATGGTTTTTTTGATGGTGAACTTTCCATTGGCGTCTGTTCTCACGGAATCCATAAGTTCCATAGTAGTGGCCCTGTAGCTGCTGAGAACGACCAGGTGGTTGCTGTAGCCATTCAGGGTGCCGTTAATGGTAAAGGCTACCTTTCCCTTGGCTACGGGCCTGGCAACGGTTTTAGTGCTTTTCGCTTTGGTTCCGGGCTTGGCGGCACCGGCTCCGGTCTTTGGTTTAGGCTGAGCGCCGGCAATGAACAATACCGCAAGAACAGCGACGGTGGAAATGGTCTTAAACATGTTAATTATGCAAAGTTAACGAATATTTTTCAAATCAGGTTATTTATCTCTTCCTCAAGAAGACGGTATTTAAGACTGTTTGGTTGCACGAGAAGGCTTTTTATCCCTGCTTTTTCTGCAGCCTGCATGTCCCTTTCCGTGTCGCCGATCATCAGGCTTTTCGACCTGTCGATCCTGTATTTCGATAAGGCCTTTTCCAGCATGCCTGAATCAGGCTTTCTGCACAGGCATTTTCCGACAAGCGGATGGTGCGGACAAAAATAAAAATCATCAATCCTGGTGCCTTTTTCAACACATGCCTGCTGTAGTTTCTGGTGAAACGTGTGAAGGTCTTCGCGTGAGTAAAGTTTTTTGTCAATGCCGCCCTGGTTGGTTATCACAATGGCAAGAAAGCCTTTGTCACGGACCATTCTGATGCAGTCGACCGCATCCGGAAGTATGTCGAAATCCGAAATGGTGCACACGTAATTACCGATTTCCCTGTTTAAAACGCCGTCCCTGTCGAAAAAAATCGCCTTTTGTGTCAATTCGTACTTTTAAAGCTACAAAATAAACACTATTTTGCACCGCTTTTATATAAATTTTATTTATTTTGTCTAATTACATTGTCATTATCCCCACTTACAACGAGAAGGAAAATGTGGAGGGAATAATACGCAAGGTGATGAGCTTACAGCCCATGTTTGACGTATTGATCGTTGATGATAATTCACCCGACGGAACAGCACATATTGTAAAGGGTTTACAGGAAGGGTTTAATGGCAGGCTCCACTTGCTCGAAAGAACGGAAAAGAACGGCTTGGGAACAGCTTACATTGCAGGTTTCAAATGGTGCCTGGACAGGCATTACCAGTATATTTTTGAGATGGATGCTGATTTTTCGCATAATCCTGATGATCTGCCGCGGCTTCTCGAGGCATGCGAAGTGCAGGGCGCCGGGCTCTCCGTAGGGTCGCGCTATATTACAGGCGTGAACGTGGTCAACTGGCCTATCAGCAGGGTGATCATGAGCTATTATGCCAGCGCTTATGTGCGGTTCATAACCGGTATGACCATCCGCGATTCCACCGCTGGGTTTGTATGCTACAAGAGAGAAACCCTGCAAACCATCAACCTGGACAAGATCAAGTTTAAAGGATACGCTTTTCAGATAGAAATGAAATTCAAGGCATACCTGGAGGACATCAGGATCATTGAAGTGCCGATCATATTCACCGACCGCACCAGGGGCACATCAAAAATGAGCAAAAAGATCTTCAGGGAAGCATTTTTTGGAGTTATAGAATTGAAAATCAATAGCTGGTTCAGAAAAAAGAATGATAGAAAATGAGAAAATAGAAGCCTTGCGCAGGGATTACAGGTCATCCGAATTACTGGAATCCAATGTTGACAGTGATCCGCTTGTGCAATTCAGCACGTGGTTTGAACAAGCCCTGGCTGCTGAAATTACCGAACCGAATGCCATGTGCCTTGCCACCATTCACAATGGAAGACCTGACACCAGGATAGTTCTGTTAAAGGGGGTTACGGGGAAGGGGTTTGTTTTCTTCACAAACTATCACAGCTCCAAGGGCAGGGATATTCAAAAAGATAATCATGTGAGTCTTAATTTTGTCTGGCTTGAGCTTGAAAGACAGGTAAGGATACACGGAATCGCTGAAATGATCAGCACGGAGGAAAGCGACAGGTATTTTTATTCAAGACCCCTGGCCAGCCAGCTGGGAGCAATCATCAGCGAACAGAGCGGTCTGCTGGCTTCCAGGAAGGATCTGGAGGATGCCATGGTAATGGCCGAAAAACAATATGAGAAGAACGGACCTGTAAGACCGCCGCATTGGGGGGGCTATCTGGTCAAACCTGACATGATTGAATTCTGGCAGGGAAGGGCTAACAGGTTGCACGACCGGCTAAGATACGATCTGCATGGAAATGAATGGAAACTGTCCAGGCTTTATCCTTAAGGCTTAGAAGCCTTATCCGGAAAGTCTAGATTTCGTGGCCCATTTTTTCTCTCTTGGTATTGAGATATTCCTCGTTATGCTTATTGGGCTTTGTAATAATGGGCAGGTTTTCAACGATTTCAAGCCCGTACCCGATAAGGCCGGTGCGTTTTTTCGGGTTATTGCTCAACAGGCGCATTTTTGAAACCCCAAGATCGCGCAGGATCTGAGCGCCGATGCCGTAATCCCGTTCATCCATTTTGAATCCGAGTTCAAGGTTGGCATCCACAGTATCCCGACCCTGTTCCTGCAGCTTGTATGCCTTGAGTTTATTCAGCAGCCCTATACCCCGGCCTTCCTGGTTCATATACAGGATAACGCCTTTGCCTTCTTCCTGTATCATCTTCATAGCGGTGTGCAGCTGTTCGCCGCAATCGCAACGGCAACTGCCGAAAATATCACCGGTCATACAACTGCTGTGCACCCTAACCAGTATGGGTTCATCTTTTTTCCATTCGCCTTTTCTGATTACAAGGTGCTGTGTCCCGTCATTTATCTGCGAATAGGCTACCAGTTCGAAATCGCCGAAAGTTGTCGGCATGTTAACGGTTATTTCCCTCTTGACATGGCTTTCGTTCCTGATCCTGTATTTGATAAGATCTTCAATGGAAACGATTTTCAGGTCAAATTTCCGGGCTATTTCCACAAGTTCCGGCAGCCTTGCCATCTCACCGTCTTCTTTCAGTATTTCAACAATGCAACCAGCAGGTTCCAAACCGGCAAGCCTGGCAAAATCAATAGCTGCTTCGGTATGTCCGGCACGTTTCAGTACGCCTTCCTTTTGTGCCTTTAAGGGGAAAATATGTCCGGGTCTGGCAAGGTCGCCCGGGGTAGTGTCTTTATTTATGAGGGCTTGAATGGTTTTGCTTCTGTCGGAGGCTGATATGCCTGTTGTCGTGCCGTGGCCTTTGAGGTCTACGGAAATGGTAAAAGGTGTTTCGTAGAGCGAATCATTGCTGCTCACCATCATATCCAGTCCGAGTTCATGACATCTTTCAGGTAACAGGGGAACACAGATCAGTCCCCTTCCTTCCCTTGCCATGAAGTTTACCATTTCGGGAGTTACATTGGCTGCGGCAGTCAGAAAATCACCTTCATTCTCCCTGTCCTCATCATCGACAACAATAATGAGCTTACCTGCTTTTATATCTTGTATGGCTGATTCGATGGAATCCAGCTTGTACTGATTCGGCGTTTTGGACATTTCACTTGCAAAATTAATGAAATATAGTCTATTTATGGTTATTTAGAATGACATTCATTTAATAGATTTATTTTATATTTAATGTGAAAGATATAAGGGTTTATGGCTTTTAAACCATAAACCCTAACTTTAAGGACAGTTCCCGCTCATCCAAATACAAAATGAATCAGCTTTACCTTTAAAAACAAACGGAAACCATCCCTAAAGTCAGGATCTATGACAACACACTAAAATAGAACACACTATTTTCTAAACAAATCGCCCATGATGAGCGAGTATCTTTGATCATTTACGCATCTGTTCGTCCAATATTTTGAGTAAATCTTTATCGAGGGTATCACTTAAGCCTTCATGCCTGTACAATATTTCTCCCCGGTGATTGAGTAATATGGTGGTGGGATAGGCCCTGACACTAAAATACGAGTTTAAACCGAGCGAATCATATTCCATATCGAAACCAATCCTTTTCTTTTTCTTAAAATATTCAATTTCTTCAGCTTTATCACAAACATTGTAGGCAACTATTTTCAACATGCTGTCAGGGAAATCCCTTCTGAGTTTCTCTATGACCGGAAATCCGGAATGGCAAGGCCTGCAGCCGATAAACCAGAAGTCAAGAAGAAAGAAACCGGGGTGATCCTTTGTAGCATTCAGTATGGCCTGGGTATCTGCCACAGCCTTTTTCGGGTGCGGAACATCAACATACTTCATGGCCTCCCGATTGAATGAATCGATGGGATAAAACTCCGGTAACACCTTGTAATGAGTGACACCTTCACTGTTTCTGGTATAATAATACTCGAAATATAGTTTATCTGTTGCATTTTTACCGCTGTATGAATAGATGGAATCCACCAGTCCGTTGATTTTATTGATCCAGATGGATAGGTTCCGGCCGGTATACGGGTGGCGGGTTTTAATGAAGTAGCTTTTCCCATGGTCTTTAAAATTATATGCCCTGTTATGGATATCCGCAGGATAAAAACATTCCACTACGGGGAAAAAAAATGTAAAAAAGGTATGCGATGGCGGGTTTTGCTCACAGGTGTATATGGTATCCCATTTATTAAGCTCGTATAAAGATATGAACGTGTCAGCATATGCTGCAATAATAATCCTGGCACGTTCGGGTTGATAAATGGAGAGGTGATGGCTGGCTGTGTCAATATGACTGATATGATAATGTATCCATTGATGCGGTTTATCTGCAGGCATTTTCACCGTATAGAATTTTTCATCTGCCACCGGGTTGAGTTTAAATTCATCAGCCCCGGTAATCTTAACCTTAAAAGCCAGTTCAGTCATATTAAAATATTTGTTTTTCAATGCCGGCAGATTCTGGGTCCGGACATTGTTAACCGGAATAAGCATTAATATCATTGTCATGGTTTTTAAGGTCAAGATCATCTTTTGCATAATGACAGTTTTACAGCAATGTAGCAAGGGCTTTTAACAGACTTCCAATGGCCAGTATGACACGTTCAGCGCCGACACCGGCGGTGTTTTCAATCGTGCATGACATAGTTAATTCGGGATTGACCGGATAACAAGGTCCGCAGCCCGTGGTTTTGCCATTCAGGTCCCTGATGGTCGCACAACCCACACAGTTCCTTGCCACGCAGAAATTATTATCAGGATTTCCCGGACCTTTGTTTCCGCCGTCCTTGATGTCCTCAAGATCCACATGTCCCCCGAAGTAAACATTGTCAACCGGGTCATAAACTAATGGATACAGATACGTGAGCTTAAAGACATCATTGTTCCCGGGTTCCTGGTATTCCACCGTAACACCCATGCTGGCATAATAGTCAGGTCGTATAGGACTGTCGCTTATGTCGAGTTTTGTGACCCTCACATTCCTGAAGCCTCCTTCCGTCATGCTTTGTACAATGGCAGGCGCAACATGCGAAATGCCAATGTCCAGCACCGCCACCCGGTTGGCATCCCTGTGGCCGATTTTAATTTGTTGTGCCGATGCATGACCTAAGGTGCATACGAAGGCGATAAGAGTAAAAATAAGTTGTTTCATTTAAATTGTAATTTGTGTAATTTTTTCACCTACTCTGTTCCGTTTTCGGTTTTCCGGGTGAAAGGCAACGACGCTATCGCTCTTTCAACGATGCAAAACTGTGCAAGCTTAATGATAATATCTCCATTTTCTTAATATCTGAGATAACGACTTAACAACTGGTATAATTTGCCAATAACTGACCTAATAAAAATATCTGAAAAATTGGTTTTTTTCAGGATTTCCCATGGACGGGGTTAGTATATTTTAAGAATTAACGAGTGTCAGATCCAGGGGATCGGCTGATCCGAGCTGCTGAATTCCCGGTCTTTTATATGCCAGAACAATGTGCCGTGAGCCGAGGCGAGCTCGATATCGTGTGTCGAGATTATAATGACCTTGTTGCGTGATATGGCAATATCCCTGAGGTCCTTGAACAATTGTATCTTGGATGGATAATCCAGGAAAGCGCTGGGCTCATCCATCAGTATGACTGGGGTGTCCTGCGCCAGGACTCTTGATACATTGGCCTTTTGCCATTCCCCGTCGCTGATCCGGTTCAGGTGTTTGTCTCCTAGGTGCTTAATGTTCATCAGTCCCATGGCCTCATCTATCCGTGAGTCGTTCTGCATGGCATTCCAGCGTTTTTGTTCAAACGGAAACCTGCCGAACGCCACCATTTCACGAACGGTAATATAGTCTTCATTGATCCTGTTTGTGCTCGCAAAAGCGATGAGCCGTGCTGTTTCCCTGGCATTAAGCCTGGACAATTGCTGCCTGTTTATCAGGATGCTGCCGCTGATGGGCGGTATAAGGTGTGCGATGGTTTTCAGCAGGGTGGATTTGCCGCTGCCGTTCACTCCGGTCAGAATCACGAGTTCACCTTTTTCTATGTCGCAGTGCACATTCTTGACCAGAATGCTTTTCCTGCCGATATCGAGATGCGCTATTTCAAGCAATTGGTTCACGTCAGTTTCGGTTTTTCAACAGGATATAAATGATAAATGGTCCGCCTATAAGGGCTGTGGTTACATTGACCGGGATATTGATGTTGGCAATGGGCAGCGATGAAATAATATCACTTACCAGTGACATGCAGCAACCCATAAGCGCATTCAAGGCAAGCAGTTTTTTGAAATTCGAGGTTTTGAACAGCAACCTGACCGCATTGGGAATGGCCATCCCGATAAAAGCGACCGGTCCGCAATATGCGGTGGTGATTCCGGCAAGGATACCTGTGCATGCCAGCAATTGCATGGAAATGCTTTTTGTATTCACTCCCAGCGTGCGCGATACGTCGTCGCCTAAAAGCATTACCGACAGGGAAGGCATCAGGAACATAGCCCATAACAGGCCCAGGCTGCAGGTAACCACAAGGATTGCCAGGTCAATGCCGATCACCTGGTTGAAGGAACCCATGCTCCATAATGTGAAATTCTTAAGATCTGTCGGTATGGCGAGATAGCTGAGCAGTCCCTGCAGGGCGCCGGTAAGCTGACCGATGATAACCCCGAAAAGCAGGATAATGGCCCCATAGCCGTAACGGGAGGAAACGCCCAGTATCAGCAGCAGAATGCTGAATGCGCCTATAAATCCTGCCAGGGAAATACTGATGGCGCTGTGCAGGAACGGAAAAAAACTGCTTCCTATTATGACAAGCCCTACGGCAAATGACGAACCGGAACTTACACCAAGGATATAAGGACCCGCGAGGTTGTTCCGGAACAATTGCTGAAGGATGAAGCCCGATACGGCCAGTGCCATGCCTGCAAAAAGTGCCGTGATGGTTTTAGGCATCCTGAATTGCCATAAAATATGCTCTTGCATGGCGTTTTCAGGGCTTGGAGGTATAAAATCGGGAAATACAAACAGGCTCGATATCAGTAGTAGCAATAAGGTGCTGATAATGAGTATAATGTATTTTACAGACATCCCGGGAATTTTCGTTCAAAACAAGCGACTTTCTCAGTAAATACAGTGCCTAAAGCGCGAAATATATCAACAACTTAGCCATATAATGGCCCATTTTATGGTTATTAATACAAATTTTCATATTTTTGCAGCCCATATTAATTTTAAGAAACAAACAAATCACAATGACAAATCAAGACATTTTATCAGGTATTGTTTCAAATGCGAATAATGCCTTTGTAAATCTTACGCCAGATGAATTAGTAAAAACAGCTTTGGAAAGACATGAGGGAGTATTGACTGATAAAGGGGCATTGGCCGCTGATACCGGTGAATTTACTGGCCGGTCCCCAAAGGATAAGTTTACTGTGGCAGATGAAAAAACCGAAAACACCGTGTGGTGGGGACCTGTTAACACGAAGTTTGACCCCGCCAAATTTGACAGCCTTCTTAATAAGGTGCTTGAACACTACAAAGGCAAAGATCTGTTTATAAGAGATGCTTACGCCTGCGCCGATCCAAGGTACCGGTTAAATATCAAGGTAGTGACTGAAACAGCCTACCAGAACCTCTTTGCAAACAACCTGTTCCTTCGCCCGGACAAAAACGATAAAAACGAAACCGACTGGCTGATACTGGCCGCACCGTCATTTAAAGCAAATGCTGAAACGGACGGAACCAGGCAGCATAATTTCTCCATTATCAATTTTACAAAGAAAATGATCCTCATTGGCGGTTCTGGTTATACGGGTGAAATAAAAAAGGGTATTTTCACCGTATTGAACTACATACTTCCCCAGGAACGCGGAGTACTTTCCATGCACTGTTCGGCTAATATCGGCGAAAAAGGCGATACTGCCATATTCTTCGGATTGTCCGGTACCGGTAAAACCACGCTTTCTGCAGATCCGGCAAGAAAACTTATCGGGGATGATGAACATGGATGGGCAGATGATTCTGTCTTTAATTTTGAAGGTGGTTGCTATGCCAAGTGTATTGATCTTACCGAAGAAAAGGAGCCCCAGATATGGAACGCTATCAAACATGGCGCACTGGTCGAGAACGTCAGGTTCCATCCCAGTTCCAACAAGGTGAATTATGAGGATGTCTCTGTTACGGAAAACACCAGGGTGGCTTACCCGATCGATTTTATAGATAACATCGCGGTGCCTTCGATCGGAAAAGCTCCTAAGAATATATTCTTCCTTACATGCGACGCTTATGGTGTTCTGCCCCCGATCTCGAAACTGAATCCGGAGCAGGCCATGTACCACTTTATTTCAGGTTACACCAGCAAGGTGGCTGGAACAGAAGCGGGTATAACCGAACCTCAAAGCACATTCTCCGCATGTTTCGGGCAAGCATTCCTGCCTTTGCATCCGGGTAAATATGCAGACCTTCTCGGAGAGAAACTGAACGCAGATAAAAGCATCAATGTATGGCTGGTGAACACCGGCTGGAGTGGCGGCGGTTATGGAGTCGGAAGCCGTATGAAACTGTCTTATACCAGAGCCATGCTGACTGCGGCCCTGAATGGCGATCTCGACAATGTAGAATACACCAGGCACCCCGTATTTGGTGTCATGATGCCTGATTCATGTCCTAATGTGCCCCAGGAAATTCTGCACCCAAGGAACACATGGACGGACAAACACGCGTATGATGCAACTGCCAATCAGCTGGCCGAGAAATTCAACGAGAATTTCAAGAAGTTTGAAAGTGGCGTAGCGGATGTTATAAAGAACGCAGCACCCAAGGCTGTTATGCCAAATTCCTGAACAGGAAAGTAACGTCTTATAAAAAAAGCCTCCGGATCTTCCTGAGGCTTTTTTATGTTAGTGTCAATCATTTTTAAGATGGCTGACGCGCTTTCCTCTTTTTCCTGACATAGAAAACGATCCCGGCAAACACAGGGAGAAAGAGGAAATAACTGTTATGCCAATAGCCATTTCGGTGCAGATAGGATCCCAGGAAGATAATGATTGTCCATTTCAGAAGCACGTATGCACCAATGGAGATAAGTGTCTTGCCTGATATTTTTTTAACGTTTTTTAGCATTGTTTTATTAAAAATAAGTGGAAAGACCGAACTGGATGACCCCTGTCCTCGCGGGATCATTATTCAAAAGGTCGGTTTCCTCCGAATACCTGTAGTTGAACCTTAATACCGTGGTACCGACCGGTCTGAAGGCTATGCCGGGAACTATAGCCCATATTTCATCACCGATACGGCCGCCGGTTTCATTGAATGTTCCCTTGTTATAATCAACCGCTTCGACACGGAGAACGACATTAAGCCTGGCTTTGTCCCATCCAAACATACGACGCTGGAGGACCGTTCCGACAATATCCAGAAAACCACCTGATTGCCGTGTTCCGAATATCTGGCTATAGGTTGCCGGCACTTCCACCATGACACTGGCATATTCACCGAGCAGGGTAAGCCTGTTCTTGAGAAGTGTTGTGTTGAAATCTACAGCCAGGACCCGCATCCGTCTTTTTTCATCCAGTACCAGGCCGTCCTCCCGGAACTTGTTGTAAACACCTCCCATATACGATAAGCCCAGTTCGCCTATCCGGCGGTTTCTGAAAGCAATCTTACCCGTAAAAATAGGAAGTCCGCTGTTATTTTCTTCAAACCTTTCGGGATTTAATTTGCCCGCAGCCAGCGAAGTCCTGTTGTCCTCATTCGCTATGATCCTGTCATCAAAACCATTGGTCAGGTAAGCCTCATAACCGATTGTCAGTTTCCTTGAAAAGTACTTGCCATACAAGCCAAACCCTACATTTGAAAGCGTTGAAGGAATAATCGTTGTTGCAGAGACCGGCCTGTCGATAAAGTCCCATCGCGGACCATCGTGATTCTGGTTAAAGGCGCCTATCGGATTCATTACTATGCCCCCGCGAAGGTTGAGCAGGGGGTGGAATTCGAGATCCATAGCCGCAAACTCAAGGTTGATTTCCTTGGTGCCGTCCTCGAATTCCAGTTCCGAAAGAAACTTGATCCTCCTGGCGATCGTGGATGAAAAGAACAGGGTTGTGCGCCTCATCTGGAAAGAAAGCCCTTCGGACACTCCATCGGTTGCAGCATACTGGGTATTGGCTTCAATATAACCGCCAATGGCTATCGGGAGTTTCCCGACCGACAGGAAAGGCCGGTTATAAACGGCATCCATGTTCATTTTTTGCCTGCCTGTATCGGTTGGCTGGCGATTGACGTGCGCACTGTCCTTCTGGGCAGAAGCTATGCTGGTAATGCCTGAACACAGCAGCAGTAATACAATGTGTTTAAAGTGTGATATAGATATTGTCATTGTCTGTTCTGGTCTTGAATGTTTTGAGGTTTTCTTCGGCAGGAGGGTTCTGTACAACGCCGCTGTTTGAAAATTCGCTGCCATGACATGGGCACACCAGGTAATCTCCGTGAGGCTGTAGTTCGCAGCCCTTATGCGTGCATTCCATCAAAAGGGCGGTATACATATTTTCCCCCGTCTTATAAATGCAGACAGGAAAAGTAAATTGATCAGGCTTAACAAGCACATATTTTCTTTCTGTGCTTTTATTGTTTTTAATATGCGTGAATTCTGCTTTTTTAATAATGAATTCATTATTGCTGACCGTTCCCTGGGCGAAATGACTGCTCGAACCGCAACTTTCAAGAAACGTTGGAAAGGCGAGGGCTCCGAGGCATGCAAAACCACACTCTTTTATGAATTTTTTTCTGTCCATTACAAAGATTTGAGGAAAGTGATCAGTTGCTGTTTTTCGTGAGCTGAAAGCGCATTGTATTTATCCCGTCTAGAACTGGCTTCACCTGCATGAAAGGAGATGGCTTCCTCAATACTGTGAGCTCGTCCGTCATGCAAAAGAAAATACTGCCCTCCCTGCGATTTCGGTGCCAGGCCCAAACCCCATAAAGGGGCGGTCCTCCACTCCGAAGTTTTTGCACTTCCTTCGGTATAACCGTCATCAAGGGGCGGGCCCATATCGTGCAGGAGCAGGTCAGTATAGGGGTGAAATTCTTTATTGGAGAGACCCTCAAGAGGAGAATATCCCGTTTTCAGGGTGGACTTATGACAGCTGTTGCAGCCGATCTTATTAAAAATAGTTTTGCCTGCCATGACATCCGGATCGTCCTGGTCACGTTGTACTGGAGCTTTTAATGTCTGAAGATAGAAAACAACATCATGCACGGTGGATGAGGAAATTTCGGGATCGATATCTTTCAGCGACCATGCGTCGAGAGGGTTATAAACCGAGGTGATGCCTATGTCCTGGTTATAAGCCGTGACGGTTTGCTGGAGCAAGTTAAAGGTAGCTCCTTTTTTCCCGAAACGGCAAAGGTATTTCCCCCCCTGCGTGACGCTTCCCGGGCCAGGTGTTATGTATGAAGGCAGGTATGACCAGTTGGGGACTCCGGAAATGCCGTCTCCGTCGAGGTCGTCAGGGTCTGCCATAGCCAGAATATCCGCTTCGGGCACCAGTTCGATAAATCCTCCCCCTGTGACAATAGGCGGGGTCAATCTGGAAACAGGTGCGCCTGCAGGAAGTTTTTCCGGATGATATCCCGGAACGGCCCTCACCTGAAGCAACGGGCCTCCCTGATCGAGGAATTTATTTCCTGTGCTGTCTGACTGCCCGAAACGTGTCAGGGTGGTGAAAGGATGTCCCTTGCCATCGGCGATGTGACAGCTTCCGCAACTCGTGGCGACGAAGACCGGTCCCAGCCCGGTTTCGGGCGTAAACACCTGGTCGTTAAAAGCTACATCACCCCTGAGGTGTTGCTGGTTCTGTTCATATGTCAGCGATTCGACCGGGCCATCAAGTACCTCGTCGTCACTGGGAGCTCCCGGCAATATTTTCCTGCAGGAAACCACCAGTATGAGAAGCATGAAGGCCAGGGCGGCGATGAAGTAATGTCTGTTCATGATGTGCATAATGTTTCGGTTGCAAAAATATATAAGTTAGACTAATCTAACAAATTTTATTAGATTTTTTTTAATATATTTGCGCTCATGTTGTCTTTTACCGAAGAAAACTACCTTAAAACCCTGCTTAAACTCACCATGGATGAAAGGGGCAAGGAAGAGGCGGGAACCAATGAACTCGCCCTGCATCTTGGTGTGAAACCCGCCACGGTAAACGACATGCTCAAGAAATTAAAGCAGAAGAAGCTGATACAATACGAGAAGTATGGGAAGATCGCACTGACCAAAACAGGACGGAAAGCCGGACTGGAAGTATTGAGGAAGCACAGGCTGTGGGAAACCTTCCTGTACGAAAAGCTTGAATTCTCCTGGGATGAGGTTCACCAGGTGGCCGAACAGCTTGAACATATACAGAGCCAGAAACTGGTGGATAAGCTGGACAAATTCCTGGATTATCCTGAGTTTGATCCGCACGGCGATGAAATACCCAATGCCAAGGGCGAATTCAAATACAGGCATAAAGTAACCCTGTCGCAAATGGAGGCGGGCAAAAGTTGTAAAATGGTTGCGGTAAAGGACAATTCAGCACCGTTTCTTCAGTATGTCATCGAGGTGGGCCTGGGCATTAATAATCATATGAAGGTGTTGTCGATCCACCCGTATGACGAGATCATTCAGATAGAAGTGAATGGCAAAGTATCAAGCGTAAGCAAAAAATTCGCGGACAATATCTTTGTGATCTGCGAAGACTGCATGAAGAACAAGCCTTGCAAGTTTCACTGCAAATAAGGGGCATCGGTTTTTTCGCTGTCAGATGTAAAAAATCCCGGGGGTTATATTGTTTAAACGCTTACATTTGTTTTAACCATGCATTGGCTGCTCAGATACTGCCTGATTTTCCTTGCGGTTATCCATTGGAACTGTAAACGGGATAACCTGCAGACCCTTATTGAGGCAAAAATAACAGATGCCCAGACCCGTAAACCCATTAAGAATGTTCCCATACTGGTTAAAGAGGCCGTTCACGATAAGGACTCAAGAAGGTTTTACTCTTACAGGCTGGATACATTTTATACGGATGATAAGGGAGAAGTTTCTTTCTTTTACAATGCAAGTGAAAAATCAGGACACAGCTATACGGTTGAAATCATTGAAGGCGACTCCAATGCACCCTGGTTACCGCATAATGATGAAGTCATTCAGCCTGGTTTTCCGAAATTTCTGGATTTGTCTCTTGATGGCCCGATGAATGCCTATGTAAGAATACGGCATGACAGTTTGAAAAGCACGGACGGATTTCATTTCTATGCCATAGCAACGGATTTGCCCGGGGCCCGGTGGTTAAAGTACGATTATAACATACCAAAGGGTAGTGAGGTGTTGCTGAAGCTCAGGGCATTAAAACGGCATGCGTTAACCATTTCCTATAATTACGAGATGTGGGATGGAAGTAAGTATATTACATTTAACGGATACAGCAAATACTTCATGGATCCGAAAATGCCACAATCCATTCCTGTTATTTCATATTGATGATACGATTCAACCTCATATCTGTGTTCATCCTTCTGATACCGGGCATATGTGAAGCCCAGGAAAGGGTCCGCTTAGATTGCATCTATACAAGATCAGGCAATATTTACAGGGGCAAAATAACGGAACGGGATTCAGCCAGTATCAGTATACTGACAGGAGGACATCAGGTGCATAAAATACAGGTTTCGGAAATCGACAGCATTGGATTCGACAGCAGGAGACGCCTTATAAGGCTTGCCAAACACCGCAAAGGTAACGGACCCTTCCAGGTATTTGAATTGAATGGCAGCGCGACATTTTTTGAAGAGATTGGGGCAGGGATAGGTTATTACCGGGGAGTAAAATACAGGTCGGGAATAAGTTTGGCGGGAGGTCTGGCCTTGACCCGCCGGCCAGTAGGAAATTATGACCGGTATAATTTCTACCGTTTATCGCTTACCTGCAGGTATGACTTTCCTTCTAAAGGGGATTATCCGTTCCTTCTTTTCGAAACCGGGGGACAAAGGGCATTTGCGGCACCAAGATTCAGCCGGCTTTTCTATTACAGCGCCGGTGTCGGATACTGTTTACACGGTAAGAGTGGGCGGGCGTTCATGCTTAGCTGCGGATGGACACAAAATATGATGAGGTATGTGGTATATCGTGGCAATTCTTTTCCTCTGATCATCAATCAGAAGCAATATTTTTCCGACTGGTACTATGTGTACGATCCGTTTATCAAATTGGGATTAAAGATATGAAATATATTTTTCTGCTTTGTACACTCCTCGCATATTGTGAAATATATTCACAGGCGACGAATACAGTTGTACTGAAGAGTGGCGCCATGTACCGCGGCAGTATACTTTCTGCCGATACAGGCCGGGTAGTATTGCTCGGGTATGATTTTAACACATATGTTTTTGATACGGCCGAAATCGCGAAATTTACACATACACCAAAACCGCGTTTTCCTAATGAAAGAATACAATCGGGAATTATGAATGATGTATCTTTGGCTTTAACGTATCAAAGGTATATATCAGGGGTCAGGCTCAATTACACACTCGATAGGGTTTTTGCATATCGTCATGCGATTGGCGCTGAAATAAGCCTTTACCTGAATGATGAGTTTTTACCAACAATAGGACTCAGATACAGATACGAGATGTTAAAACGACCCTCTACTCCTTTCGTGTATGTATGTGCCGGCAATTATACCAACATCCTTTATAGCCGGGGTTTGGGATACCGCGTCAATTTAGGGCTGGGGTTTCAATGGGGAGCTCAAAAGCAGAGACGAAATTATGTCATTGTCGATTGGGCAATCACGGCGTTGCAATATAAAGAAGTTGACGGTCTATATCTCAGGAAGGAAAGAATGCTCTCAATAGGTTTCGGCCGGAGATTTTAAACAATAAAAAAAGTGGCATATCCTGCCACTTTTTTTATTGAACATGTTCGTGTGTTGTATGCTATTGTTTGAACAGCGGGAAGGATTGACCGTCTATATGAAGCCAGTATAGTCCTTTTTGCATCTTATCCATGTCAATGGATACTTCACTGTCGTTACACTCTGCCTCATACACCACAGTTCCCATTGTGTTGTAGAGTCTGATAAAAGTACTTTGTGCAAGCCCTTTTACATGAACCATGTCGCTGGCCGGATTAGGGTACACGATGATAGTGCCGGCATCAGTTTTACATGAAGAAGCAACAATGTGCGAGAATTCATTTTCTTCAGGCGAAACAATATGCAGCCTGAAAAACGTCTCAGGTTTTCCCTTCAGTGAATACGCATAGGAATTCAGTGCTGAATAATTGCCATTGGACAAGACCGTGCCGATGACCGACCAGATAATACCGTCCTTACTTCCCTGTATGTCATATACGGTGTTCGGGATTTCACTGCTGCTGATCCATTGTATTTTCTCACAATCCGCGCTTAAATGATGTATGTCCACAGGCAACGGAGATGTGGCCCCTCCGATTCCGAACAATGTTGTAGCCCCTGATATAAAGGCGAAACTGTTGTGGGTGACGCTGTAAGGGTCTGATCCGGTGGGGTTAAGACCGTAGGCGATCCGCGACCATGGATTGAGCACGGCAAGCCTTGAACCGAGTGTGAGTCCAGTATGAGGCATGGCCAGTTCCGAAGTGCCCGGCCACTGTAACTGGATATCTGCCGTTTGCGCTGAACTGGCTGTGATCGACCAGGTGGCATTGACCACGTCTGTCAGTATAGGGTTATTCAACTCGTCTGTAACGCCGGCATTAACCCCAACTGTGAAGTCAGTACCGCTGCAGGAGTTGCAGTTCAGTATTACCGGCAGATACGGGTTATAGCCCACGGGGAAAACAATGGAGCTGCCGCCGGGCCTTGTGAATCCCCCGCTTCCGTTTATCTTTATATAGGAGCTTGCATTGCCTCCTGTGAGGTTATTGCCCCTGAAGAAAAGCATATGGCTGTCAAGCGCTATTTTGCCGTTTGAAAGTGCCAGGGTGTTTGTGATGGTGAGATCGGTTCCCAAAGCCACTACATGATTGGTGCCAGTGGCTCCTGTCCGGTTGAGTGTCAGCGTATGAAGCGTGTCAGCACCTGTTGAAAAATACAGGTGTCCGATACTTGAAGTGCCGGTCCCCCCGATACTCAGGCTTGATTGCGAACTTCCTATCAGGCTGTTTGTCGCGGACATTGCGGCAATATTGCCATGAATGGAGAGTTTTTTACTGCCTAATGAAAGGTCCCCATCGTTCAGGGCAAGTGCACCCGTAATGGTTATGGAATCGCCGATTTCAACAGTTCCTGAGCCGTTCACTGATAGTTCGTAAACTTCATTGCTCAGGAGCCCTTGCGGCAATACCAGTGAACCTGTATTGTTGAAAACAAGGCTTGAGTTGCTGTCAGAAACATCCAGCATTCCTGAAGTGCGCTGTATATCGCTTGCATTCAGATCGAGCGAGCGACCGTTTACATCCATGATGCCATCAGAGAACGTGATCGCGGAACTTGTGTTCATTACGATGCCGGTTGACACCTGGGAGAGTGTGACAGTATCCGTAATATTGATTATACCGGTCTGGGAAAGGTCCCCGATCCGGAGTGTGCTGCATTCCACCGCGTTCAGTTCATCCGTTGAAAAGCCAAGTGTGGTTGCATTATCTGTTCCACCCAGGTCGATATCAATGCCTGCTGCGACATAAAGAGCTATGGTTCCGGTACCTGCGGAAAGAGATCCTATTTCAGCCTTGTTGGCGGTAATGGACAGGTCATTATCGTTGCCGGTACTTACAAAATTATCTCCGGTAAAATTAACACCGTAGCTATTGTCGTGGCTGGTGCCGGTCATTGCAATGGTGCCGTCATCGGAAAGAATGCCGGCGCTATCGCTCAGACATATGCCATCGGATGAAGACTGGACTGACGTGGCTGTTCCAGTCAAGGTCAGTGAAGCGGTTCCCCCGGCATGAACACGTGCGGAATCCCTTATCATAATGCCAATATTGGAGTTGCCTGCGCCGGGGCCTCCGTATCCTTCTATCTGTATATTTCCTCCTGAAGAGGCCACCCCATACTGGATGTCAACCCCTATCTGTCCGTTATTCGTGCCGTTTCCTCCGTAGCCCATGATCATGACAGTCGCTCCGGCAGATGTTCCATCGTTGGTAACCAGGGCACCTGAATTATGTATGACCACGCCGGAGTTTCCCGCACTGGAGGCACCAATGCCCCCACCATTCCCAATCACACTCACGGTGCCGCCGCTTGCAGAAACTACTGTACTGGCGCCATGGATATATATACCGTGGTTATCGTCTCCTGTAGAAGGCCCGCCGGTGCCGAATAATGTGGTGGATGAGGTGCCGCCTGCTTTTACGGTTATTCCGCCATGAATATATATGCCATGATTATTGTTGCCTAAATTGCCTCCCAGGGCTTCCATATACACTTCACCCCCATCGCCGGGATCAGTTTGTACGTTTGCTCCTATATCTATTCCTGAAAAGTTTCCTGAAGCAGGGGTTGGCTGCAGATTGGCCGTAAGGTAAATACCGCCTGCCTCAGCGGTGATATCAGCCGAAACAACAATAGTTTTGGAAACATTGATGGATATTTCCCCTGTGCCTTTTGATTTAAGCTCATTGTTGACATATACGATATCCGCGCCGTTGTTTGTTTCTATCACGATGGATTGATCCGGAGAGGCGCCGACGGCTGTAAGATCGATCCCCCCGGGCCCGATGGTTATCACATCAAGCCCGTTACTTCCGAGGACTTCGATGCCTGCAAAGGTGTTAAAAGTGACAAGGTCCACCAGGACGGTCTTGTTGATGTTGTTGACTGACACGCCGGAAGGGCTCCCGCTCAGAGACAGGACCCCAGTACCTATGTTCGCGGTAATGGTTAATGTGTCATTACCTGCATTCAACGACGAACTGAAGTCCGTAACAGTGGTTGGCCCTGACATCGATAGGACAATTTTGTCACTTACAACCGATACGGAAATGTTTTGTGCATGGCTATATTGTATGGTCAAAAAACCAAACATGATAACAATGCTTTTTTTGATCAAGTGTAGTAGTGTATTGTGCATATTACGAATTTAGAAAACACACTATGCGATACCATATTAACCAAATAAATTCTTTATTAATCCGTTCTATTCTCCTGATAAATAACGACATAAAATTCCAGTGTAGCATTTAGTCGTCATAAGCGTTTTTCCCCCGTCATTACTGGGTTTTTGATACTTTTAAGCAGTTTACGCGGATGAATCGGGTAAGGAGGAAAAATACTTAATTCAAGCCGGGTCGAAACAGCTGAAACATGCTGTAAACATTGGAGGATAATACAATTGTTCCATAGCCGGCCGACTTGCAGTAATCAGAATATTATAGGATTTTTTCCTTATCTCATTTTTAAGGGGCTTCGGAAATGACATTTTTCCTGCCCCTCAGAAGGCAAAAAATGCCTTTTTACGGAAGATTTCTGGCGTATGGACTCAAAAACATAAACGCCGTATTGCATATGTTATAAGTATTTAACGCAAAGCAAATTGGGAGAAAATGCCTATTCCGGCGAAGCATCCGTATTAACAAAGGATGCAAAGGATTTTTCCAGGGTCTGCACAAACAATTCCACCGGCTGTGCGCCCGAAATGGCATACCGCCTGTCAAACACAAAAAAGGGAACACCCCGGACACCTACCTGGCTGGCCTCATACATATCGCGCTCGACCTCTTCCGCAAAAGCGTCGGTCTGCAATACCTGCCGTGCCATTTCCGCGTCGAGTCCTATTTCCGCGGCAAGGGTTACCAGCACATCGTGATCGGCCGTATTCAATCCTTCAGTGAAGTAGGCCCTGAACAAACGTTCTTCAGCGGCGTCGCCAAGACCTTTCGTCCTGGCCAGCTGTATCAGGCGGTGCGCATCAAATGAATTGGCCACAACCGCTTTATCCATGTGGTATTCGAGTCCTGCCTCTTTTGCCATTTCAGTGACATAGTCGTTCATGTCTTTTGCATACTGCAGGGTCCAGCCTTTTGTCCCGGCAAGATATTCATTGAGCGATTTGCCGGGCATGGTCTTTAAATGCGGGTTCAGCTGAAAACTTTTCCATTCCACATGTACCCGGTCTTTATGACCCCATTGTTCGAGGGCCTGTTCCAGCCTGCGTTTTCCGATATAGCAGAACGGGCACATCACATCACTCCAGATCTCTATCTCCATTGTATCTTTCACAGTGCAAAGTTAATATGCAATTTACTTATAAAACCTGTTCAAGAACATCTGTGTCGCTTTCCTGAAAGATAGTTTACAGCAGAAAAAACCACTATTCCCGCGATCCTAATTTCTATTCCTTTTTGTGGACGAAAATGCCTATCTTCGCAGGTTTAATGTTAACGCTTAATGAACTTGCGTTCGACTTCGGCGGACGCTACTTGTACAGGGATGTAAACTGGCAGATAAAGCCAGGCGAGAGGATAGGGCTTGTGGGACAGAATGGAACCGGAAAGTCCACGCTCTTAAGGATTATGACCGGGGAATACCAGCCTACGGAAGGCAGTGTTTCCAAAGCCAAAGATTGCACCATAGGGTTTCTCAACCAGGATCTGCTGAGTTTTGAAAGCGATGAAAGCATATACCATGTGGCTTTGCAGGCCTTTGACCGGGCACTGGTATTGCAATCCGAGATAGACGCTATCATGGAAAGGCTTGAATTCGACCATTCCGAAGAAGTTCTGAATCTTTTAGGGAACAAACAGGAAGAGTTTGAAGCTCTGGACGGATATAATATTCAGTTCAAGACAGAGGAGATACTGGAAGGTCTCGGTTTCAAAACCTCTGATCTGCAGCGGCCCTTGTCCGAGTTCAGCGGGGGATGGCGCATGCGTGTGATGCTGGCAAAGTTGTTACTGCAGAACCCTAAGCTGTTGTTGCTGGACGAGCCCACCAACCACCTTGACCTTCCTTCCATCGAATGGATAGAGGAATACCTGCAGACCTTCGAAGGCTGCGTGATCATCGTGTCACACGACCGGTATTTCCTGGATCGCATGGTGACCAAGATTGTGGAAGTGGCCAATAAAAAAGTGTATCAGTACACAGGGAATTACAGCAAATACCTGGAGCTCAAAGTGGAAAGGGATGAGCTGCAGCAACGGGCGTTCGAAAATCAGCAACAGTTCATCAAACAGCAGGAACGGCTTATCGACCGTTTCAAGGCCAAGGCAAGTAAAGCCACCATGGCGCAAAGCAGGGTAAAGATGCTGGAAAAGATAGAGCGTATCGAGGAGGTTGTAAATGATGAATCGGTGATGAACCTGAAATTCAGGGTCAGGCAGCAGCCCGGCAAGGTTATAACCACATTGAAGCACATACACAAACAATATAATGAGCAGGTCATTTTCGATGATGCCAATGCCCAGATCCTGCGTGGCGATAAGATAGCCCTTATAGGTGCCAACGGCAAAGGTAAATCCACCCTGCTCAGGATTATTGACAAAAGCGAACCGATTGAATCCGGGGAGGTGGAATATGGTCATAATATTGAAAAAACGTTCTATGCCCAGCATCAGCTCGAATCACTTAACATCAATAATGAGATACTCGAAGAACTGGTGCAGATGGGATCTCCCAAGCTTGAAAACGAACTCAGGACCATACTGGGGTGTTTCCTGTTCTCGGGGGATGATGTCTATAAAAAAATAAAGGTTCTCAGCGGCGGAGAAAAGGCAAGGGTAGCCCTGGCCAAGGCATTGGTGAAGGAAGCGAATTTCCTGCTCCTGGACGAGCCCACCAACCACCTGGACATTCAGAGTATGAACATACTTATACAGGCTCTGCAACAGTTTGAGGGAACATTCATCACGGTTTCCCACGACAGGTTTTTCATTTCCCATGTAGCCAACAAGATCTGGTGGATAGAAGACGGCCAGGTGAAGGAATACCTTGGTCCTTACGATGAATGGAAATATTTTATGCAACAGAGGGAAAAGGCCGGCATTACGGCTGAGAAAAAAAATGCCCCTGCCAAGCAGGTTGCGCCCAAGTCGCCTGACCCGGTCATGAATGGCAATGCCGGCGAAAAGCAGAAAAAACAGTTGCAGAAACAGCTCGATGAAATCGAACGGTCGCTTGAGGAACTGAAAAGCCGCAAGACCGGGATAGAGACTTCCTTGTCTGAAGAAACCGATACAGGAAGGATTGGCACACTTTCTGAACAGTATAAAGAGCTTGAAACGTCAATTGAGCGTAAAAACAAAGAATTCGAGACAATATTTGAGCAATTATTAAGTTTATAATCCATTATATTCCATACCCGTATTGTATGATCAAGAAAACAACCCTGTCTATTTTATTTGTAATTTTCCACTTCACCGCGCGAGCTGCATACATGCCGATTCAGTACATAAATTCCGCGTACGAAAGCAGCATTAAGACCGTAATCCTGACACATGCCGGCAGTTATGAACGCTTTCCCGCCATTGACCTGGGAGGAAACCAGCAGCTGAATCTTCAGTTTGACGAGCTGATGCCTGAGAATGATAATTACCAGTACACATTTATCCATTGCTCACACGACTGGCAGCCATCCAATCTTAAATCGAACGAATATCTGGCGGGGAATTTCTTTGAAACCATTACGGACTACAGTTTTTCAAACAATACCTTCCAGGTATATACGCATTACAGTATCAACTTTCCTACAAACGAAATGAAGCCCAAGCTTTCGGGAAACTATATCCTGAAAGTTTACAGGAATTTTGATGAAAACGACATTATTCTCACCAGGCGTTTTATGGTGGTGGATGACAAATTTGTATTGTCGGCCAATGCCAATATCGCCACCAATCCGGGCACCAGGTTCACGTCTCAGGAAATAGATTTTTCAGTTAACATGGGTGATCATACAGTGCCCAATCCCATGACAGACGTAAAGGCAACCATCATGCAAAACCTCAGGTGGGACAATGCGATTATGAACCTCAAGCCGAGGTTTATCAATGGCAAGGTCCTCGATTACAATTACGAAACAGGTAACGTTTTCCCGGGAGGCAATGAATTCCGTTATTTTGACATCAGGAGCCTGCGATTCCTCAGTTTTAATGTGAGACGCAAATATATGGAAGGGAACCTGAAAAATGCCGTCCTCTACGCTGATGCCACCAAGATGGGGCAACCTTACCTGCAAACGATCGACTTCAACGGCAAGATTGTGGTGGACAACCGCGATGGTGCCGTAAAGGGAGAGATTGAAGGCGATTACTCCATGGTGCATTTTTCATTCGTAAGCGATATGCTTCCAAAGGATGTGTATATATTCGGAGAATTGACAGACTGGCAGATCAAGGAGGAATTCAAGATGGAATGGAATGAAAAAGCCGGTCAGTACGAAAAATCAATGATGCTGAAACAGGCATATTACAATTATTACTACGTTACGCCGGATAACGGCAATAAAGCGGATCTGCAGTACACTGAGGGCAATCACAGCAACACGGAGAATGATTACCATATCATGATCTATAACAAGAATCCCTTTATGCAGTATGATGAGTTGCTGGGTACCATATCCTGCAATTCAATGAAGAAATAAACAACAAAAACGCAACTATGAATAACGATAAAATCAAGATACTTTGGGCAGACGACGAGATCGACATGCTCAAACCCCATATATTGTTCCTTGAACAGAAAGGGTACGAGCTCATTACCGTCAACAGCGGTAATTCAGCTATAGCCAAGGCCATCAGCGAGAAGCCCGACCTGGTTTTTCTTGATGAAAACATGCCCGGTATCAGCGGCCTTGAAACGCTCAAACAAATAAAAGCCATAGATCCGGATACCAAGGTGGTGATGATCACCAAAAGTGAAGAGGAGTACATCATGGATGATGCCATAGGCTCACAGATTTCCGATTACCTCATAAAGCCTGTAAATCCCAACCAGATATTGCATTCCATCAAGAAGATCATGGATAAAAGCCGCCTGGTGACTGAAAAAACCAATCAGAACTACCAGATAGATTTCAGGAATATCAGTAATATGCTGATGGACAACCTGAGTCTGGATGAATGGAAAGATGTTTATAATAAGCTGATATTTTGGGAGTTGGAGCTTGGAAAAAGCACCGATAAAAGCATGAATGAGGTGTATGAGAACCAGAAAAAAGAAGCCAACCACAATTTCAGCAAGTTTATCACCAAGAATTACATCAATTATCTGCAACCTACGGGTGACAACGGCCCGGTCATGAGCCATAACCTGTTCAGGAGAAAAGTCAAGCAGCATATCAATGAGACGGTTCCCACCTTTTTTGTCTTGATTGACAATTTACGATTGGATCAGTGGAGGACCATTGCTCCGATAATCAAGGAGAAATTCCGTATTGAGGAAGATGATCAGTACCTGACCATTTTGCCCACTACCACCCAATACTGCAGGAATGCCATCTTCAGTGGCCTGCTTCCGAGCGAGATCGAGAAACGGTTCCCCGACAAATGGAGCAATGATGAAGATGAGGGCGGAAAGAACAATTTCGAGGAGGATTTTTTCAGGGATTTGCTTCAGAGACTGAGGATTACGGGAAAAGCCAGTTATACGAAGATCACCAACCTTGACAGCGGCAAGGCAATGGTAGACAAGATCCCGAATATGTTTCAGAACGCCATTAATGTCATTGTATATAACTTTGTCGATGCTTTCAGCCATGCCCGCACGGATGTGAGTATTATAAGGGAACTCGCTGAGGATGAGGCTGCTTACAGGTCTGTCACAGAGAGCTGGTTCAAACATTCCCCGCTTTGGGAGGCCCTGCAGCTTATTGCTGAAAAGAAATGCAAAGTCATCATCACCACTGACCATGGCTCGGTAAGGGTTAACAAACCTGTGAAGATTGTCGGGGACAAGAACACCAACACCAACCTGAGGTATAAGCAGGGCAAGAACCTGAGTTATGATCCCAAGGATGTATTTGAGATCAGAAAGCCTGAGCTGGCGTTTCTTCCAAAGGTTAATGTAAGTCAGACCTACGTGGTTTGCCGGGAGGATGATTTTTTCGCATACCCTAATAATTATAACTATTACGTTAATTATTATACAAATACGTTCCAGCACGGTGGTATTTCGCTTGAGGAAATGATGGTGCCGTATATCGTGATGGAATCAAGGTGAAAAAATCAATATTTTTTTTGATTAATCCGGATTTATCCTTATTTTTGCAGCCTTAAAAATTAAAAAAATCATGGCTGTTACGAGGTTAAAAAGAAAAGACAGGAGAAATAAAGAGTTTACACGCATCAGGAAGACCAATCTGAAAAACGTGAACAAGATGGTATATATCCAGTCTCCGTACAAAGAGACTTCAGGTATAGTTCTTGAAGACCAGGTAAACGCCTAATTCCTGAAACAGATATTCAGAACCCACCGCAAAAACGGTGGGTTTTTTTGTTTTGCGCCGCTACATAGGTATGTATTCTTTTTTTATTGATATTCCCATTTAACGCTTATGCCGGAATTCACTTTTAATATCCCGATTTAAAAATTACATTTGCAAAAAAATAAACACTTAACTTACCATGCAGAAAATTAAAGTAGCGAACCCGGTCGTAGAATTGGACGGGGATGAAATGACGCGTATCATCTGGAAATTTATCAAGGATAAGCTGATATTGCCTTACCTGGACCTGGATATAAAATACTACGATCTGGGAATGGAACATCGCGATGCCACTAACGACCAGGTAACGATCGATGCTGCTGAAGCCATTAAAAAATATAGCGTAGGGATTAAATGCGCCACCATCACTCCCGATGAAGCCAGGGTGAAGGAGTTTAACCTCAAACAGATGTGGAAGTCACCCAACGGCACCATCAGGAATATCCTCGACGGAACGGTGTTCCGCGAACCGATTGTCTGCAAGAATGTGCCAAGGCTGGTGCCTAACTGGACAGCCCCTATCTGCATAGGCCGTCACGCTTTCGGCGACCAGTACCGCGCTACGGATTTTGTGACCAAAGGCAAAGGAAAACTGACAATAACATTTACGCCCGAAGACGGCGGCGAAACCCAGTCATTCGAGGTGTTTAACTTCAAGGGCGACGGTGTGGCTCTTGCCATGTACAACACAGATGAATCCATCCGCGGCTTTGCGTATTCATGTTTTAATACGGCCTTGCAAAAAGGGTGGCCTTTGTACCTCTCAACCAAAAACACCATCCTCAAGAAATACGACGGAAGGTTCAAGGATATTTTTGAAGACCTGTATCAGAAGGAATTCAAGGCTAAATTCGATGCGGCCGGTATAGTGTACGAACACAGGCTGATCGATGATATGGTGGCCTCTGCCCTGAAGTGGAACGGCAATTTTGTATGGGCATGTAAAAACTATGATGGCGATGTACAATCCGACACGGTTGCACAGGGCTTCGGATCACTCGGACTGATGACATCCACACTGGTGACTCCAGACGGTAAAACAATGGAAGCTGAAGCGGCTCACGGAACGGTTACGCGTCATTACCGTGACCACCAGGCGGGCAAACCCACATCCACCAATCCAATTGCATCCATTTTTGCATGGACCCGCGGACTTGAATTCAGGGGCAAGCTCGACAATAACCAGGAACTGATCAATTTCTGTCATACACTTGAAAAAATCTGTGTGGCTACAGTTGAAAGCGGTAAAATGACCAAAGACCTGGCAGTATGTATCCATGGCAATAAGGTCAATCACGGCGAACATTACCTGTACACCGAGGAATTCCTCGATGAGCTGGATAAAGGCCTGAAAGCCCAATTCGCAGTATCCGCTTAACGGAAAGGATTTTATATGTAATGAGGCCTGCCTGAAAATGGCGGGCCTTTTATTTTAGCGCCAGGAAAGGATACTGTGTATTCCGGGAATTTTAGAAAGCTCAGGTTCGCTGATGCCGTTCAGTCGATAATGGTCTGTTCCCTGTCAGGTCCTACCGAAATAATATTGATGGGCATCTCCAGTTCTTTTTCAAGAAAATCGATATATGCAAGGAAATTAGCAGGAAGCTCTGACTTTTTCCTGCAGGCGGTAAGGTCTTCCGTCCAACCCTTGAAACTCTGATACACCGGTTCTACCTTTTCGGTGCAGAGGTCGTAAGGCACTTGTGAAGTGAATACACCGTTAACCCTGTATGACGTGCATACTTTGATCTCGTCAAATTCGCTCAGCACGTCGCTTTTCATCATAATAAGGTAATTAACGCCGCTCAGCATGATGGCATATTTTAAGGCTACCAGGTCCAGCCAGCCGCACCTCCTGGGCCTTCCGGTGGTAGCGCCAAATTCGTGTCCTTTTTTTCTTAGTTTTTCACCTGTTTCATCGTGCAACTCGGTTGGGAAAGGGCCTCCGCCGACGCGTGTGCAATATGCTTTGAAAATGCCATATACACGGCCGATATGCTGAGGTGCTATGCCAAGTCCGTTGCAAACGCCACCGCTTATCGTATTGCTGGAAGTGACGAATGGGTAGCTTCCGAAATCAATATCCAGCATACTTCCCTGGGCGCCTTCTGCCAGTATTTTTTGGTCTTTCAGGCTGGAATTGACAAGGTATTCGGTGTCGGCGAACCGGAATTGTTTCAGGTATTCGCAAGCTTCGAAAAATTCCTGTTCCAGCACCTGCATATCAAAATCCTTATAACCCAGGAAGTTCACAAGGTTCAGGTGTTCTTCACGAATACCGGTATATTTTTTCTCAAAATCAGCAGACAGTATGTCGCCGAGCCTTAACCCGTTCCGGCCTATCTTGTCCCTGTATGTAGGCCCGATACCCCTGAGTGTAGATCCGATTTTGTCATCGCCTTTGGCATTTTCACTTGCAGCATCCAGCAGCCTGTGGGTCGGAAGAATGATATGGGCCTTCCGGGAAAATATCAGGTTGGTTTTTACATTGGCCCCGGCATTTTCAACACGTTCGATCTCCGCCTTGATTTTAACGGGATCGACTACAACGCCGTTACCGATGATATTGGTGCATCCGGCGTGGAAAATGCCGGATGGAATAGTGTTCAATACATGAGTTTGTCCATTGAATTTAAGAGAATGTCCCGCATTCGGACCACCCTGGAAACGTGCAATGATTTGGTATTTTGGGGTCAGAAAGTCGGCTATCTTGCCTTTGCCTTCATCTCCCCATTGGAGTCCAAGAACGACATCTATTTTATTCATCTCTGTTTATGACTTCTAATTGGCAGCTTTTGCAATGATTGGTTTTATCCAGCAGGGGGTTGGCATACAGGTGCAGGGAATGATGGTTGACTTCGAATCCCAGTAAATCGCCCATAGTGGTTTTGATCTGCTGTATCCTCGGATCACAGAATTCCAGCACCTTGTTGCAATGCAGGCAAATCAGGTGGTCGTGCTGACTATACCCGTAACTCTGTTCGTACATCGCCATATTCTGCCCGAACTGGTGTCTTTTTACCAGTCCGCTGTCGAGCAGGAGATCAAGTGTATTGTAGACCGTGGCCCTGCTTACCCGGTATTTTCTGTTCTTCATATGGATGAACAGCGTATCGACGTCAAAATGCTCTTTATGGGTGTAAATTTCGTCGAGTATGGCGTAGCGTTCAGGAGTTTTTCGTTGTTTGTTTTTCTCCAGGTATGCTGTAAAGATCTTTCTTACCTCTAACTTTACTTTTTTAATTTTCTCATTCGAGGCCTGCATAAAGCGCAAAGTTAAGTCTAAAAAATCGTTTTGAAGGGCCTTTTTTTACAATCTTATTCACTTTTTGAAGAGGGGTGAGGATTAAGTTTACGCGGTCAGGAACCGACTTCAATCCTGAAAACATTCATGGTCGGATGCCTTTGTTTAATGTTGCTGATAAGGTTATCCAGGTGCTTCGTGCCTTCGACATATACGGCGATAGTTCCTTCAAATGTCCCGTCGTGACTTTCAATGGTGATGGATTTCATATTCACGCCCATATTCTTGCTGATGATGTCAGACAAACTGCTGACAATACCCACGTCATCGATACCGATCAGCCTGAGACCTGCAAGGAACCTGTTTTCATTTTTTACATCCGTATCTTTCCATTGCGCCTTGATAATACGGTACCCGTAGTTACTCATCAGCGAAACGGCATTCGGGCAATTGGTGCGGTGTATCTTAACCCCTTCGCCTATGGTTATAAACCCGAAAATATCATCTCCGGGGATAGGGTTGCAGCACTTGGCGAGATTATATGGCAGGTCGTATTCTTCACCAACGATTATTTCGCTCTTTCTGTTGTTCTGCGTCTGCCTTTCCACCTCACTCTGGCTCTTGTTCTGGCTCTGGGAAATCTTCTTGTTGACAATATCGCTGATAAGCAGCTTTTCGCTGGGAATAAGCTCTTTGTTAATAGCGTAATAGAGGTCGAGCGGGCTTTGAACCTTGAAGTATCGCACCAGTTTCTGGATATTGTCGTCGTTAAACTCGATCTTTTCCTTATGGAATTTTTTCTTTAGTATCTCTTTGCCTTTTTCCGCCAGTTCGCGCTTGGATTCCCTGAGAAAATTGCGTATCCGGGCTATGGCTTTACCGGTGATCACGAAATTCAGCCACTCTTCGCGCGGATGTTGCTTTTCCGAAGTAAGTATCTCTACCTGGTCGCCGTTGGAAAGCTGATGGCTTAGCGGAACCAACCTGTTATTGAGTTTGGCGCCTATGCATTTGCTTCCAACCTGGGTATGTATTTCAAATGCGAAATCGAGAGCTGTAGCGCCTTTTGGCAGTTTTTTCAGATCGCCGTTAGGTGTAAATACAAATATTTCCTCATGTATGAGCTGCAGCTTGAAATCATCCAGAAATTCAAGGGCATTTGATGAAGGGTTTTCAAGTATATCCTTTATCCTGGCAAGCCAGCCGTCAACACCGCCTGTTTTACCATCATTCTCTATGCCATCCTTGCTGTTCTTGTATTTCCAGTGTGCTGCATAACCCTTTTCAGCTATCTCGTCCATGCGTTCCGTCCTGATCTGCACTTCCACCCATTTACCGTCATTGCTCATGACCGTGGTATGCAGGCTTTCATAACCGTTGCTTTTGGGAGTTGTGATCCAGTCACGGGTCCTGGAAGGGTTTGGTTTATAGATATCAGTTACGATGGAATAGGCTGTCCAGCAATCAGATTTTTCCTTTTCAGGCGACGAATCGAGGATGATGCGGATAGCAAACAGGTCGTAAACCTGTTCGAACGGAATATCCTGGTGATTCATCTTCTTAAGAATACTGTAAATACTTTTCGGGCGTCCCTTGATTTCGAATTTCAGGTCTGTTTCTTCAAGCTTTTTCTTTATAGGCTCTATGAATTTTCTGACGAAACGGTCCCTTTCCGCTTTCTTGGCGTTCAGCTTGGCCGAGATCTCTTTGTAAGCTTCCCGCTGGGTGTATTTGATAGAGAGGTCTTCAAGCTCGGACTTGACATTATACAAGCCCAGCCTGTGTGCCAGGGGAGCATAGAGAAAAAGCGTTTCACTGGCAATCTTAAGCTGGTTTTTACGGCTCATGCTGTCAAGTGTGCGCATGTTGTGAAGGCGGTCGCAGAGCTTTACAAGGATAACACGCACATCATCACTCAGGGTAAGCAGCATTTTACGGAAGTTCTCAGCCTGCATGCTGTCCGTGTGATCGAACACTTCCTTGATCTTGGTAAGTCCGTCAACGATCCTGGCTGTCTTTTCGCCGAATTTACGCTTGATATCCTCAATTGTGTAATCGCTGTCTTCAACGACATCATGTATGAGGGCGCATACAATGGAAGTAGTGCCGAGACCGATCTCCTGGGCAGCAATTTTCGCTACGGCAATAGGATGGTAGATATAAGGTTCGCCGGACTTGCGCCTCATGTCCTTATGGGCGTCAAGCGCCATATCGAATGCCGCCCTGATAGCTCTTTTCTGCTCTATGGTAAGTTCATGCCGGATGGATCGGAGAAGCGATTTGTATCTTTTAAGGATTTCTTTTCTTTCCGTTTCTTCACGCTCAATAATGGAAATTTCCGGTTCGGCCATACAGGTTTTTAATCCTTCAAAATTACGTGAAATTTTGCTATTTTAAGAAGGGTTGGGCCGGGGGATATTTACATTAATGAATTTACTGACTGATTATTTGCACATTGAAGTGAATCAGCTATCGTCGCAATACCATACAAAAACTTGGGGGATACCAATAAAAAAGGGTGACCGAAAGATCACCCTTTTTTTAAAGTATATTAAGTATTAAGCCTGTAAAGACTTAGCTTCTTCGATCCATGCATGCCACTGGTCAAGACTAGTCATGCTGTCGTTCTGTTCTAACTCAGCTATCTTTTCGTCGGTCAGTGCAACCAGGTCAGCGTAGGTGTGAATACCCATGGCATTCAGCCTTTTTTCAAAAGCAGGGCCTATACCGCCAATTTTTTTCAGGTCATCGCCTTTACCGGTTTCAGGAGCTGATTCATTAGTCGGGGCAGGAGCTTCTTCCTTGGCCTTCTTTTCAGCTTTTGGTTTCTCTTCCTTTGAACCTGCATTGTCAAACATTGCTTTCAGATCGCTGAAGGCATCCAGTTCGCCAAGAGTCGATTTGTCATTGGCTTTATTGATGTTTTTGGAAGGCTTGGAAGTTTTTTCCCTGTTGCCGCTTTCTTCTGAATGTTTAGCCTTCTCGTCGGCTTTCCATGTATTGGTATGTGACAGGACGATGCTTTTGTTCTCCTTGTTGAATTCAATTACTTCGAACAGCAGTACTTCCGAATCCTTCACCTTACCGCCGTTTTCTTTCACAAGATGGCGTTTAGGAGCAAATCCTTCGATACCGTATTGCAATTGCACGGTGGCACCTTTGTCATTCACGCCTACAACAGTGCCTTCATGCTTGCTGCCGACAAAGAAGATAGTCTCGAATGTATCCCACGGATTTTCCTCAAGTTGCTTGTGACCTAATGAAAGCCTGCGGTTTTCAGAATCAACCTCAAGTACTACGACATCGATCTTTTCATCTTTCTTGATGAATTCTGACGGGTGCTTGATCTTTTTGGTCCAGGACAGGTCGGATACGTGTACCAGGCCATCTACGCCTTCTTCAAGCTCAATAAACAGGCCATAGCTGGTAAGGTTCTTAACGATACCTGTATGCTTGCTGCCCACTTTATATTTTTCAACGATGGTAGACCATGGATCCGGTGTGAGTTGTTTAATGCCGAGTGACATTTTATGCTCATCTTTTTCCAGGGCTGTTATCACTGCTTCAACTTCATCGCCAGCTTTAAGGAAGTCATGCGGGCTCCTGAGGTGACTGCTCCAGCTCATTTCTGAAACGTGAACAAGTCCTTCAACTCCCGGGGTGATTTCAACGAAGGCACCGTAATCGGTAACGGTAACCACGCGTCCTTTAACTTTGGCGCCAACTTTAATGTTTTCGCCCAACGCATCCCAGGGGTGTTCCGTCAACTGCTTCATACCCAATGAAATACGCTTCTTATCTTCATCAAATTCGAGAACAACCACGGTAATCTTCTGCTCAAGGTGAAGCAGTTCTTCCGGGTGGTTGATCCTGCCCCATGACATATCCGTAATGTGCAGGAGTCCGTCTATACCTCCGAGATCAACGAATGCGCCAAACGGAGCGATGTTCTTGACAACACCTTCAAGTACCTGGCCTTTTTCAAGTTTTGACAGGATATCTGATTTTTGAGCTTCAATATCGTCTTCTATAAGCGCTTTGTGAGAGATAACAACATTTTTGAATACGTCATTCACTTTCACGATCTTGAATTCCATATCCTTGCCAACGTACTGATCGTAATCCTTGATAGGTTTCACATCTATCTGTGAACCCGGAAGGAATGCGTCGATACCCATAACGTCCACAACGAGTCCGCCTTTAGTTCTGGTTTTAACCAGTCCTGTAAGCACTGTGCCTTCTTCCATGGCCTTGAGAATGAAATCCCAGGCTTTTTCCTGAACGGCGCGTTTACGGGAGATGATAAGCTGTCCATCCTGATCTTCCACGTTCTCAAGATAAACTTCCACTTTATCACCAACTTTCAGATCCGGCATATCCTTGAATTCATTCCTTGAAATAATGCCGTCTGATTTGAATCCTACATTCACTACGACTTCCCTGTCTGTAATGGATACCACCTGGCCGGTGATAAGTTCATTCTGGGTAAGTGATTTAAGTGAATTGGAATACAGGTTCACCAATTCCTGGTGTTGTGCAGAATTGTAGTTGCCAAATCCTGCGTTGTCCATGCTCCAGTCAAAATCATCCGCAGCCGGAGCTTCTTCCTTGGATTTGGTGCGGGTTTTTGGTTTCTCGGTGGCGGTATCAACTCCTGTTGGTACGTTGCCTTCTTGCATTTGTTCTTCTGTCAAATTTTATTTCCTCCTTTGTTGGGGCGGCAAATTTACAATAGAACATTTATATTTCCTACTGTTTTATATAGGGATTTTAAAATTTTTTTACAATGAAAAATACACTTAAAAAAAGGAATATGAACCCCACCAGGTGGTTCCATTTCAATGGCTCCTTCAGGATAAATACCGCAAATGCGATGAAGACAATAATGGTAATGGCTTCCTGGATGATCTTTAATTGATAGCCGCTCATGCCTTCCATTTTACCGATACGGTTTGCCGGCACCATAAACATATATTCTATAAATGCGATTAACCAACTAATGAGAATTACCTTCCATAAGGCAACATGCTGGAATTTTAAATGCCCGTACCACGCTATGGTCATGAACACGTTGGAAATCAATAATAAAAGTACGGTTTTCAAGGCTGGTTGTTGTATCTGTGTGAGGTTCGTGTTGCCAGGGCAGTGTTAATATCGCTTTTAACCCGGGCAATTTCGAGCCTGGTCCTGGTATTGAGTGTATCTGTTGTCAGAAGTATGTCCTCCCTGGCTTGAATGTCGTCGTATAATTGCCTGAAATACGTTGAGTATTGCTGATCTGAAGAGTCTCTGTAACGTTCAACAGCCAGGAGAAAGTTGCGATATACGTCCTGCAGGTGCTGTTTTTCAAGCTTTGACACATCAGGGTCTTTGCCTGTCTTTGCCCCTTTCATTACAAGTCTGTATATGTCCTGCTTCTGCTGTTCGCTCAACTGCTGTTGCACGACCGGGGCAAAGGTATCCGGTTCAGACAGGCTGTCTTCGGGGAACGGGTCATTGCTGGCAGATGCCTGACGGCTTGCCTGTTCGTCCCCGCGATGATTAGTACAGGCCATAAGCCCATGCAGAAATACCCATATCATTAATATCCGAAACATGCCTGTAAAAATATTAAAAACCGGATAAAAAAAAAGTTGAGTTTATTCAACTCAACTTTTTCAATATGTTTTAAAGACTGATTAGTGCTTTTTCTCTTATTTCTTTGTTTCTGCAGCTTTAGCATCGGCCGGAGCGGCTGGAGGAGGAGTTGTAGCAGCAGCTGTAGTATCTTTTGCAGCTTCCATAGCCTTCATTGCTTCCTCTTTCTTCTTGATGCAATCAGAATACCTTGCACCGGTAGCAGTCCAGGTTTCGTTAGTAGTGTTCAGAGTGGTTTTGTCAGCATCTGCAAGATCAGCTTCGTTAATGCCGTTCTTCACTGTTTCGTAGTCAGTGTTCCATTTAGTCCAAGCTTCTGAATTGCACATGGTGTCGGCGTCAGCAACTTTGCTTACTGAGTCTACCCAAGTTTTAAGGCTTGCAACTTTAGTGGCAGATTCATTAGCAGGCTTATTGCCGCAGGCAGCGAAGAAAGCTGCAATAATTGTTACGATGATTAACTTTTTCATTCTATTATTTATTTTTAAAATTTGCGCAAATCTAGACGAAAAAATAGATATTGCAAAACATTTTTTTGAATTATTTTGGGGCAGGACTATTTGCATATAAGTATTGAGTATCTGAAAGGTGTGGGTCCGCAAAAGGCAGAAATTCTCAATTCCGAACTGCAGGTTTATGTATATGGCGACCTGCTGGAATTCTACCCTTCAAGGTACATTGACAAGTCAAAAATATGGACCGTGAAAAGTATCGACGCGGACGCCGGAAATGTCCAGCTGAGAGGAAAACTGAACACAATCCAGGTGACCGGAGGCAAGCAGGCCAAACGGCTTTCCGCCGTGTTGCAGGATGAGACGGGAACCATTGAGCTGGTCTGGTTTAAGAACTACCAATATATTCTCAAGGCTCTCAAAGAAGGCGCTTTGTATACCGTATATGGAAAACCATCCGAATATTTGGGAAAATTCAATATTGCACATCCGGAAATTAAGCTCTTCGATCCTTCCGACAATACAAAAGGCCTTGTCATGGAGCCGGTCTATCCCCTGACGGAAAAGCTTAAATCACGTTTTATGGACTCCAGGTACATATCAGGGCTTGTCCGGCAAATAGTAAGCGATCCGAGGTTCAACATACCCGAACATATCCCGGTTTCCGTTTCCAAACCGTTGAAGCTCATAAGCAGGAAAACTGCCCTTTATCATATGCATTTTCCCGCGGATGAACGAACGCAGGCCGCTGCGGCAAGGCGTATCAAGTTTGATGAAATGTTCATTCTGGCCATGCGTTCGGAAAAGAACAGGAGCAATAGGCTCAGGGAGAAACAGGGCATACAGATGAGCCGGCCGGGCAGGCTCTTTAACCGTTTTTATCATGAAAACCTTAGGTTCGAGCTTACGGAAGCCCAGAAACGGGTTATCAGGGAGATCCGTGAAGATGTCAAAAGCGGGAAGCAGATGAACAGGCTGCTGCAGGGTGATGTAGGCAGCGGAAAAACGATCGTGGCTTTGTTCTGCATGCTGATGAGCATTGATAACAATTATCAGGCATGCCTGATGGCCCCGACCGAAATTCTTGCCACACAGCATTTTCTCACAATCAGGGAGATGCTTCAGGGGCTACCCCTGGAAATTGAATTGCTGACCGGATCGACCTCAAAGAAAAAGAGAGCCGGTATTTTACAGGCACTAAAATCGGGATCTATCCACATACTTATAGGGACGCATGCACTGATAGAGGAAGATGTGGAATTCGGATCGCTAGGCCTTGCCGTCATAGATGAACAGCACAGGTTCGGTGTGGCGCAAAGGGCAAAGCTATGGAATAAGACTGAGCATAAAAAACCGCATATTCTGGTGATGACGGCAACACCCATTCCAAGGACCCTGGCCATGACGATTCACGGGGAACTGGATGTGTCGGTAATTGATGAGCTTCCCAAGGACAGGAAGCCTGTAAAAACCGTTCATCGCACAGAACGTTTCAGGGCAGAGGTGATGGAGTTCCTGCGAACCCAGATAAAGTTGGGTCGCCAGGCCTACATTGTGTATCCTTTGATAGAGGAATCGAGTAAGCTTGAATTGAACGATCTGATGAATGGGTACGATACGGTCACCGATTTTTTCCCCCTTCCCGAATACCAGGTAAGCCTTCTTCACGGACGCCTCAAGCCTGAAATCAAGGATTTCGAAATGAGGAGGTTTAAGAACGGCACCACCAACATCATGATATCCACGACGGTGATAGAGGTGGGTGTGAATGTCCCGAATGCTACGGTGATGGTTATAGAGAATGCCAACAGGTTCGGCCTGTCGCAATTGCACCAGCTGAGGGGAAGGGTGGGACGCGGTTCCGATCAGAGTTATTGTATCCTTATGACAAAGGACGAAATGAATTTCGCTTCAAAAAAGCGGATAAAGACCATGTGCGCCACAAATAACGGTTTTGAAATATCACAGGCTGACCTGGAATTGAGAGGGCCAGGCGACGTACTGGGTACGAGGCAAAGCGGGCTTCCTGATTTTAAACTGCTGGACCTTGTAAAGGATGGGGAGATAATCGACCTGGCAAAAAGAGCTGCGGCATACATACTTAAAAACGATCCCACATTAAGTGCTGCAGAAAATGAGGTCTTGCTGCAGCATCTCATCCGTCACCAGAACGATCATTTCTGGGGAGGGATCAGCTGATTTCAAAAAAAGCACCAATTCTTTAATCATGATGTATAAATCTTCAGCGGTTCTTCTTTTTGTGGAATAAAATCTTATCTTTGCGGCCCAATTTCGTTCATATACATGTTATCGCGCAGGAATATACGTATCAAGGTTCTTCAACAGTTATACGCATTTCAACAACAGGATGCCTCATCCGTCCCGGCATTTCTGAAAACCCTTGAAAAACAGTTCTCCGACCTGTATAAGTTCTATTATTTTTCATTGCATTTCCTGATTGATTTTCATACATTCCTTGAAAGTGAAAAGGAAATAGAGATTGAAAAGTACTTTCCCAACAAAAACCATATCCGGAATACGGAAGTTCTGAACAGGCTTGACTTCTTCAAGGCACTTTCATCCGATAAGGGTTTTGAGGAGCTTTGCGGAAAACTTCCATATGACTGGAGACGGCATGGTGATCTGTTCGACAGAATTTTCATTGACCTGGTTCAATATGATTTTTTTACCGATTTTATGATCCTCGACCAGCCTCCTGCGGATATGCAGAAGGACTTTCTTGTCAACCTTTATGAATTCCTGTTCAATGAATTTGAGCTGTTCGACCACGCAATGGAAACGGAGTACCTGTATTGGGACGACGACAGCGCCGACATACTGAAAGCTGTTATCCACGCTGTTCAGTCGTTCTATGATAAAGAAAGGCTCAAAGTGGAGAACATTGGGGACAAACAGAGAGAAGATATACAATTCGGACTTCATCTTTTTGAAAAATGCATCGTCAATAAGGAATACCTGGACGATCTTATCTTTAAGAATACGTCCAATTGGGATTCCGAAAGGCTGACGCTGACGGATGTAATCATGCTGAGAATGGCCTTGTGCGAGTTTCTTTATTTTGAAACCATACCGCCAAAGGTAAGCATTAATGAATACCTTGATATAGCTAAATCATACAGCACACCGAAGAGCCATCTGTTTTTAAACGGGGTGCTCGACAAGATCAGGATTATCCTGATGGAAAGTGGTAAAATAAATAAATCTGGCAGAGGCTTGAAAAATGAATAATACGCTTTATTTTTGCTGTCTGATTTTTAATCCTTAAACACATGAGACGTATAGCCACCTTAGCATTTATCGCTGTGCTGACCGCCTGCAACCAGCCGTCCGGCCAGGATAACCAGGATACTTCAACTACGGAAAACACAGGTACTGTATCTGAACCTTCAAAACAGGAAGAGATGCCCGCCAATTCCATCAATAATCCTGCAACAGCTTCGAACCCGACTGCCCAGCCCGGAGAATATCCTGTCATGACGTTAAAAAGTAGTTTTTTTGATTTTGGAGATATAGTGGAGGGCCAGGTTGTAGAAACCACTTTTGAGTTCACCAATACAGGTAAGGCTGATTTGCTGATCAACCGTTGTGACGCTACTTGCGGCTGCACTGTTCCGGATTGCCCGAAAGAACCGGTCAAACCCGGAAAAAGCGGGAAGATCAAGATTGAATTCAACAGTGCCGGAAAATCAGGAGTAAATAATAAGGCAGTGACAGTGACCTCCAATACCAGGGAGGGTAGGACAGAGCTCAAGTTCAGGGCTAATGTACAGGCGATGAAAAAAACAGAATAACAATGAATAATCTAAATATAATTTTGCAGACGGGGGGACAAGGCGGCTCCTCTTCATTTCTGATCATGATGGGGCTAATGCTGGTGGTGATGTATTTTTTTATGATACGTCCTCAGCAGAAGAAAGTAAAAGCCCAGAAACTGTTTATCGAAGGATTGAAAAAAGGCGACCTTGTGATCACCACCGGTGGCATTCATGGCAAGGTTGTCAATATTGAGAATACTACGCTTGTGATCGATTCTGAAGGCACAAGGCTTAAAATAGAGAAGTCGGCTGTCTCTTCAGATCTCAGTGCTCCGCTGAACAAAGCTGAAAAAGCTTCGTAATCCGGTTATGCTTAAACTGGGCATTACCGGTGGAATTGGCAGCGGCAAATCAACTGTATGCCGGATTTTTTCTTACCTGGGGGTGCCTGTATTTAATGCTGATGACCGGGCTAAATGGCTGGTAAACAATAACCAGGAGCTTCGTCAAAAGATCGTTGATGCATTTGGTGACCAGTCATTCATCAATGGGGAGTATAACCGGCCGTATATAGCGCATATTGTATTCTCCGACAAATCAAAGCTCGAAAAACTTAATCAGATCATTCACCCTGCAGTGTTACGCGATTGGGAGGAGTTCTGCTCTGGCCATGCCGGTAAAACCTATGTGATAAAAGAAGCAGCCATACTCATTGAGGCAGGGGGCAACAAGACAGTCGACAGGATTGCCCTGGTTTATTCGCCGCTGGAGCAGCGGATACAAAGATTAATGGAAAGGGACAAACTGGACAGGCAATCCATTGAATCGCGGATTAGCAGCCAGATGCCCGAAGAGGAGAAACTTAAACTGGCTGATTATATTATTTATAACGACCAGGATCACTCATTGCTTGAACAGGTGAGGAATATACATCAGCTGATGCAGGGAAGTACGTGGATGTCTTAGGGTTTTAACTGATTGAGATACATTTTTACCGTATTTGCCATGCCGAATTCAAGTGCATCACATATCAGGGCATGACCGATGCTTACCTCCAGCAGACCGGGTATATTCATGTAAAAATAATGAAGATTATGCAGGTCCAGATCGTGACCGGCGTTTAATCCCAGGTTTGCTTTTTGTGCGGCTTTGGCGGTCTGTATATATGGTTCTATAGCCATTTCCTTGTTTTTCCTGTATCCCGAGGCATAACTTTCCGTGTACAATTCAATACGATCAGCGCCTGTGCGGGCTGCCGGTTCAACAAAGACTGGATCAGGGTTAAGAAATATGCTGGTCCTTATTTTTTTTTGTCTGAATTCAGTAATGATCTCTTTCAGAAAATCCATATTCCTGATCGTGTCCCAACCATTATTGCTGGTAATAGCATCCGGTGCGTCGGGTACAAGCGTCACTTGTCCCGGTCTGACCTCCAATACCATGTCGATAAAATCCCGGCTTGGGTAACCTTCGATATTCAGTTCTGTTGTAACTGTGTTTTTAAGCTGGTATACATCATCCCGACGTATATGACGCTGGTCGGGGCGCGGGTGTATGGTAATGCCATGAGCCCCATAGCTTTCTATTTTCCTTGCAAAGGCAAGAATATCGGGATTATTTCCTCCTCTTGCATTCCTGATAGTCGCGAGCTTGTTAATATTAACGCTGAG
>CALMKH010000273.1 GCA_937867025.1 uncultured Bacteroidota bacterium
TTTTTGCCTTCTCAATGGCACCAATATTGTATTAGTACGGGCGCAAAAAGGGGAAAAAAGCGGCATTGGACAATAATTATGCACAATCCGCGTTAATACCCTTGCGTTTTCGCTATGATGAACCGTTTAATCGCCTTATTATCAATTACGACAATCGCCATCCTGGTATCTTCTTTCAAGTTGGAGAAGAGTGAAAGGATGATCCCCTCAGTTAAACCCAGCCTCAGAGATTCTGTAACCACATGCGAGCATGAAATGTATGATTACTTTTATACATCCTCAAGCCGTTACAGGCAGTATTCTGATACATTGTTCAATACACTGTTTTCCAAAGGCAACAGACCTTCCCGCAAGGTTTTTGACTATGCAATGAAAGGATATGCATATTTTGCCGGGCATGACATGCTGCGCAAAAAGGATATACTTGCCTTTATCGATTACTCGCTCTCTTCGAACGTCAGGCGTCTTTGGGTAATCGATCTTAAGAATATCGCCGTGCTTTATCATGAGCTTGTGGCTCATGGCCGCAATACGGGCGAAGAATACGCCAGGAAATTTTCAAATGCCGCAAATTCCTATCAGAGCAGCCTTGGTTTTTTTATTACAGGTGAAATTTATAACGGCAAACATGAGCTTTCAGTAAAAATGAATGGCATGGAACGCAGGTATAATGGCAAGGCGTTCGACCGGGGTATAGTCATGCACGGTGCCGATTATGTCAGCGAGCAGTTTATCCGCGAGCACCAGCGTCTCGGCCGAAGCCTGGGTTGTCCCGCAGTGTCACAGGATGTTATTTCAAGACTTTCATCAACTATAGCAGATGGCGTTTGCCTGTTTGCATACTATCCGCACAAGACATACCTCAAGACATCTGAAATTCTCAAGTCGGATGTGGTAATGGCAGTAGCCAGGTAAAAGGTGATAAGAGGCGGTCTTTATTCGACCTTGCTTATTGTCTTCGACCCGATGAGCTTTCCATTAACGGCATCGCTCAGCTGCAGCATATACATTCCGCGGGAAAGATGGCCGATCTGCACACGGGAATGGCGCTCTACCGCCTGTTCAATCAGTATTTTTCCACTCATATCCATAATGGTCAGGCTGCCATTGTCTGCCGGTGATATGACATCTATATAGTCTGCGGCGGGATTTGGATATACGTGAATGGGACTTGTCTGAACTGAACGGATGCTGCTGGATTGCGGTTTTGCCGTCAGCCAATCCACTGAAGAGGCGGAATTATCGGCATTGGTATAATCATACGTAACCAGCGGGAAACCCACGGTGGCATCATTGGTCCAGAAGTTCACGGTGTATGAGGTGTCGCCTTCAGGAATCTGGCCTTCAAAGAGGGCTAGCATGGAGACAGGAACATCAAAACCGATGCCGTTGGAAAACATTTTAATCAGGGGTGAGCTGATGTTCTGTGTGGTTTGTTTGAGGGCGGCAAAATCACCCAGGGGCGTTTTCATGGTACCCCAGCCGTCTATTGTCGATTTCGTGTTATACTGAATCCTGATCTGGACAGAATCGATAAACGGAATCGGACCGGCACTATCCGGATCAAATCCTAACGGGAATGAAAAGGCATCAAATATATTTACATCCGAAAAACTGGTATTATAGGTGGAGGGAAACGTAATGAGGCGCATGTTCATTTTTGTGCTGAAGTTTCCTGTATCGGTCATGGAATAATTCCCATACATCGTAACGGCAGCAGGGGTTATATCGAGGAAACTTATTTCATTCTCGTCTGAATAGTAAACCATGGCGATATTGGCCAGGGGGAAGTTTTCATGTCCCGGATACCATCCCGCAACGCCAAACCTGATACTGTCCGTCATGTCGGCTGACAGATCGGTGAAATCCCATGTCTGGTTGGCTCCGGCGCTTGCAAAGGCATGACTGCTCACATGCGTGGCCTGGATGAGTTTTTTACCTGGCGTGACCAAATGGGTATGATTCAGTGTTATCTGGGCGCTTAAGCGGATAAAGAAACTGGTAAGAATAAAAAACAGTAGTGATTTTTTCATGACATTTAAAATTTAGTGATTACAAAAATACGTTAAAATAAATAAGAAAATCAAGTTTTTTCTGTCATATAATGTCATCTATTTTTTGGTAAGATTAGATTGTTCTGTAGATTTGTTTTTAATTGTAAATACTCTGGGCCAGTTGTTAAAACTAGTGTAAAGGACGTTTACATAATTGTATAAGATATGTACATTTGCCTTCACTATGGCTAAATCACTCCGTAAATCAGGGCCGCTTGTTCAGCTCGACGATTTTCTCATACGCGCGAAGGAACTTGAGTATTTTCAGGGGGCCGGTGAAACCCTGTATGAGGTCATTGGCTCTGAAGAAGATGAGCTTATCTTTGTTGCGGTTAAAGGGAAAAGAAAACTTCAGGGCATAGATCTGAGGGAAGTGTATAACGCTTATGTTGAATTGAATGAATTCACCAGCAACAAGATAGGGCGTTATGTAGCACCCAGGAATTTTGCCGTAGCGAAAGGTTTGCTGCTGCAATGTAAAATGCTTGTATATTCGCCTGCACAATGAATATTGCACAATTCAGAGAAATGGCACTGTCTTTTCCGGATTCGGAAGAACACCCGCATTTTGACAATGCCGCATTCAAAGTGAAGAAAAAGATATTTGTCACGCTCAATGAGAAACACAACAGGGTGTGTGTCAAGCTCACGGAGATTGACCAGTCGGCATTTTGCTCATACGATGCCAATGTTATGTACCCCGTTCCGAATAAATGGGGAAAACAGGGCTGGACGCTTATCAATCTGGCCACAGTACCGGATGAAATGCTGAAAGATGCTGTTGAAACGGCTTACAACACAGTAAAGGAGAACAGGAAAAAGAAGTAAGCGTTCCCGGCCTGGACGGCAATAAAAAAATCCCCCGTTTCCGGAGGATTTAAATATTATACTCATTCTAAGTAGGTTTTCGAAGAAAACACTCTGTAGAATGAGTAATGCCGTACCGTTAGGTTCGAAAACCTAACTGGTAAAGGTATATTTCGATTGGATATTATCCCTGTAAAGCAGCAGCTCCTCCAACGATTTCAGAGATTTCGTTCGTAATGGCAGCCTGCCTTCCGCGGTTATAAACAAGTTTCAACTGTTTCAATATTTCACCGGCATTATCCGTAGCTTTATCCATGGCAATCATACGGGCTCCGTGCTCACTTGCAAATGAATCCAGCATGGCTCTGTACAGGTGGGTTTTGATCGACCTTGGGATGAGCTCTTCGAGGATTTCCACCTTGTTGGGTTCGAAAATATAATCGTTGTTGGATGCTTTTGAGCCGCCTGCCTTGATGGAAACAGGGAGCAGCACATCATTCGTAACGATCTGTGTGGCAGCGTTCTTGAACTTGTTATAAACCACTTCAACGCGATCATATGCACCTGACAGGAATTGTTCAAGCACATAGTCGCCTACCTGGAAACCTTTTTCAGCATTCAGGTTGGAAAATGTACCCATAAAACCGGTATTGGTGATAACATTGCTTTTCTTGAATACATCAAAGGCCTTCTTTCCCACGAATAGCAGCTCCACCTGGTTTTTGGCTGCAGGTGCTGCATATTCATTCGCCAGCAATGCTTTTACACGTTTGACGACATTGGCGTTGAAACCTCCGCACAGGCCCCTGTCGCTGCTTACCACAATAAGCAATACTTTCTCAGGGCTGCGTTCCTTGAAATACCTGGCCAGTTTCTGATCATCTACCGAATCTCCCAGGTTATACAGGATACCATTGAGTTTATCGGCGTATGGACGCATCTGCATGATGGCAGCCTGAGCCTTGCGGAGCTTGGTTGCCGAAACCAGTTTCATCGCTTTGGTGATCTGCTGCGTTGAAATGGTTGAGCTGATGCGGTTTCTTATTTCTTTTAAATTAGCCATTCAGTGCGTTATGCTTTGAAATTTGCTGCTACCTGTGCGCCTACCTCTTCCAGTTTTGAAGTGATGGCGTCGTCGATTTTACCTGCTGCCAGGCTGTCGAGTACATCTTTATGCCTTGATTCAAGCACTTGCAGGTATTCGGCTTCGAAAGCCCTGACCTTGTTAACCGGAACTGCATTCAGCAAGCCTTTGGTACCAAGGTAAATGATAGCAGTTTGCTGGTCAACCCTCAATGGAGAGTATTGGCCCTGCTTCAGTATCTCCACGTTCCTTGAACCTTTTTCAAGCACGGATTTGGTTGCAGGGTCGAGATCTGACCCGAATTTGGCGAATGCTTCCAGTTCGCGGTATTGCGCCTGGTCGAGCTTCAATGTACCTGCCACTTTTTTCATCGACTTGATCTGGGCAGAACCTCCCACACGCGATACGGATATACCTACGTTGATCGCAGGACGCACACCGCTGAGGAACAGGTTTGATTCAAGGAATATCTGTCCGTCGGTGATGGAGATAACGTTTGTTGGGATATAAGCTGATACGTCACCTGCCTGTGTTTCAATGATAGGAAGCGCGGTAAGCGATCCTCCGCCTTTTACCTTGCCCTTCAGTGATGGGGGAAGGTCGTTCATATTCTGGGTGATGGCATCTGAAGCGTTCAGTTTGCAAGCTCTTTCGAGCAGGCGGCTGTGCAGGTAGAATACGTCACCCGGATAAGCTTCACGTCCTGGCGGGCGCCTTAACAGCAGGGATACTTCACGGTAAGCCACGGCCTGTTTTGACAGGTCATCGAACACAATCAGCGCTGGCAATCCCCTGTCACGGAAAAACTCACCGATCGCGGCTCCGGCCATTGGCGCGAAGAACTGCAGAGGAGCAGGAGAGGAAGCTGGAGCAGATACAATCACCGTGTAGGGCATCGCACCTTTTTCTTCAAGTGTTTTAACCACCTGTTTCACAGTGGACTCTTTCTGACCAACAGCTACATAGATGCAATATACGGGTTTGCCTTTGGCATAGAATTCTTTCTGGTTAATGATGGTATCGATAGCCACAGCAGTTTTTCCTGTCTGGCGGTCACCGATGATCAGCTCACGCTGGCCTCTTCCGATAGGAATCATGGCATCGATTGCCTTAATACCGGTTTGCAAAGGTTCTTTAACCGGTTCACGGAACAGAACGCCCGGGGCTTTACGCTCAAGCGGCATTTCAAATTTTTCGCCGGTGAGTTCGCCTTTTCCGTCAACGGGTTCGCCAAGTGTATTGATAACACGTCCGAGCATGCCTTCAGTCACGTCGATTGACGCGATCTTTCCGGTTCTTCTGACAGTATCACCTTCCTTGATGGCCGAGCTGTTACCGAACAACACCGCACCGATATTGTCTTCTTCAAGGTTCAGCACGATAGCTCTCATGCCGTTCTCGAATTCGATCAGCTCTCCTGATTGAACTTGTGTAAGGCCGTGGATACGTGCAATACCGTCACCCACCTGCAATACGGTTCCAACCTGTTCCAATTCGGCTTCGGTCTTAAAATTTGTTATTTGCTGTTTCAGTATCGCTGAAACTTCATCAGGTCTTATTTCTGCCATGATTTTTGTTGGTTTATGCTATGTTTAATTCTTTTTTAAGTTTTCTGAGTTTGGCTGCAATGCTGGTATCCAGCAGGTTGTCGCCGAATTTTATGACCAGTCCGCCTATGACGTCCGGATTGATCTCACTGTGCAATTCCACTTCCCTTGCACCGGTTTTTTGTTTCACGTATTGTTTGATGTTCTGTTCTTCCTGCTGGTTGATTTTTACCGCAGACTGAACAGTCACTTTTTCAATGCCTTGTTTGGCCCTGTAAAGGCTGAGGAAGGCATCCGCTATGTCGGGCAGTATGTTTTCCCTGTTTCGGCCGCACACCAGTCGTATGAAGTTCTGGGTGAGCGGATCGAATCCTGAGAAAATGCTCAACAGGGCGCTTTGTTTTTGCTGTATGTTAATGATAGGATTCGCCAATGCGTTGCGGAGGTCTTTGCTCGACCGGCATGTAGCGCTCAGGGTCGACATGTTGTCGGCCACAACAGACAGTTTATTATCTGCAAGCGCCTGCTGCATCAATGCTTCGGCGTACCTGTTGGATATTCTTGTTTCAGACATGCTTATGCAATGGCTTGTTGGTTATTGTTCAGGTTATTTACCTGGCTGGCAATAATGTTTTGTTGTTCAGCTGAATTTGACAGTTGGCTATTGATCAGTTTTTCAGCAATACTGACGGAAAGGCTGGCAACCTGACCCTTAAGTTCGGCAATCGCGGCGGCTTTTTGCTTGGTAATTTCGTCGGTAGCCTTCTGGATCATGCGTTTGCCTTCTTCTTCAGCCGATTTCCTGGCTTCGCTGATGATGCTTTCCTTCATCTCCTTCGCTTCTTTCAATATCTGATCGCGCTCTTCCCTTGCCTGCCTGAACAGCGCTTCATTATCGCTCTTCAGCTTAGACATCTGTTCGCGCGCCTGTTCGGCTGATCTTAGCGCTTCTTCTATTGAGTTCTCTCTTTCGTTCAGGGCGCTGATAATAGGCTTCCACGCGAACTTCTTCAATAAGAAAAGAAGCAGGCTGAAGACCACTACCATCCAGAAAACGAGTCCTAAACCGGGGGTTACTAAATCCATTTTTCTTGTTTTTAAATTGTTTTTTTTATACAGGGGAAAAGGTGGTCCTGTTCCCCTGTAATGTTTAAATACCTTTTATAGGCGTGTGATTATAATGCGATCAGCAGGCACAATACGATAGCAAAGAATACCGCACCTTCAACAAGCGCAGCAGCTACGATCATGTTTGACCTGATATCACCGGTTGATTCTGGCTGACGGGCAATACCCTCCAAAGCGCCTTTACCAATGTTTCCGATACCGATACCTGCACCGATTGCGGCTAATCCTGCACCGATTGCTGCACCTAATTTTGATGGGTCGGCTGCTGTTTGTAATAGAATTTCTAAAATTGACATATAATTTGGGTTTTGTTTTTTTGTTTGTTTTTTATGATGTGTTTATTAATGATGTTCCTCTGCATGGTGGTGTTCTTCTGTCGCTGCGCCAATATATAATGAGGAAAGCAGGGTGAATACGTAAGCCTGAAGGAATGCCACCAGCAATTCAAGCACGCTCATGAACAATGTAAACGCTACGGAAAGCACGGACGTTCCATAACCTGCGGCCACATTTCTTTCACCGAATATGAAAATAAGACTGAAAAAGCCGAGGATGATAATATGTCCTGCCGTGATGTTTGCAAAAAGACGCAGCATCAGTACGAATGGCTTCAGCAATACACCGAAAAGTTCGATAGGTATCAGCAGTATCCACAAGGCGACAGGTACATCAGGCATAAAAATATGTTTCCAATAGTGCTTGTTACCGGAGAAGTTCACTACCAGGAATACAATGACCGCAAGAATCAGCGTGACTGCTATATTACCTGTCAGGTTGGCGCCGAACGGTGCGATAGGGATCAGTCCTAGCAGGTTATTGATGAA
>CALMKH010000274.1 GCA_937867025.1 uncultured Bacteroidota bacterium
TATATATTTTTCAATCGGTTATGGATTGGCCTGAAGGATTGGTCAGCACCAACTTCCTGCCGGCCGGCCTGAAATACCAGGATATCACGGTAAGGACGAGCAGAAGAAGCGGGGGGAATATGTCACTTACAGGTTTACCCATGGAAACATGGGAAAATATTGCTCCTGTCATTGTGAAGAAAAAACCGGCGTAAGCCCATTCCTTTACAAGCGGGAACCTGGGAACAAGCACCGCCACAACTCCTAGTAATTTCCAGAGGCCCAATAAAGTCAGGAAATAGGCCGGATAACCCAGGTCCAGGATAAATTCTATTTCCTTTTCCATGCCGAGCAACTGGACTATTCCGCTGGATGCCATGCCTAATGCCAGCCAGAGGGTGGCAACCCAATAGATGATCTTATGTGTTTTAGTCATAATTATATAGATGTTTTTAGTTTACTGACAATTTCCTCCAGCCTGTTATGAGCCATATTGACACCCTGGGCAAACGGCAGTTTCAGCATCTGGTCCCGGAGCTCGACCGACCTGTACACCATATGTATGCTGATCTTGCTGCTGTTGTCCGTCAGGCTTTCAAAATCCAGGAATTCGAGCTGGGGCTCAAAGCCTGTATTCTCCATTTCGAATGTACGGACTATCCTTTTGCCGGGAGTAAACTCGTGGATAACACCATGAAATCCATGCGTGTTTCCGAAAGGGTCCGTGGTTACAAATTGCCAGGCACCGTGTTTCTGGTTTTCAAGCTTCAGCACCTTTGTGCCCATCCATTGTTCCACAATTCCGGGGTCGGTATACGCTTTGAAAAGCAATTCCAAAGGCAGTTCAAACTCCCTTGTTACCGTTAATTCCTGCTTGCCTTCCACGGCATGTATCTTTGTTTTACGCTCCATATTTATGTGTTCTTATAGTCTTTCATGATGGATTCCAGCTTGTTGAACCTGTCGTCCCACATATTGCGGAAAGGTTCTATAAAATCTGCGATCGCCTTCATTTTTCCGGGATTTAACCTGTAATATATCTCCCTGCCGTTCTGATGTTGTTCGAGCAGTTCGCATTCGGTGAGTATCTGCAGGTGTTTTGATACAGTCGGCCTTGCCGAATCAAAGTTGGAGGCAATCGCTCCCGCGGTCATTCCCTGCGAAGCTACCAGCAGAAGAATGGCCCTCCTGGTCGGATCCGCTATAGCCTGAAAAACATCCCTTCTCAAACGCATACGTAGTTATTTGGCTACAAATGTAAATGTAGTCATTTAACTACGCAAATTTTTTTTATAAATATTTCCAACTTCATGGAATAAGAGACCCTTATAGACATATTAATACGCACATTTCTTTCCTCACTGTGCCGGGAAAATAGAGAATTTTACAAAAAATTATTCCAATACATAAGATTTTTATGTATTATTGCGTTATGTATTCGAAAGAACTCTTAAAAGGCACTTTGCAACCTATTATTCTTAATTTGCTGAAAGACAATAAACGCATGTACGGGTACGAGATCACCCAAAAGGTTAAGGAACTGACCAATGGAAAGATCGGGATTACGGAAGGCGCGCTTTATCCTGCCCTGCACAAGCTGGAAGCTGAAGGCGTGCTTAGGGTGGAAGAAGAATTCATAGGCAAGCGCATCCGGAAATATTATATGCTGACCAAAAGCGGAACATCGGCTGTCAATGAAAAACTGAATGAGTTCAGCGACTTTCTCACAACGATCCAGCAGCTGTTAAAACCTTCATTGTCATAAGTTATGGAATTGACGGAACAACAGATAGAATTCATACGCGCGGATATCAGGGAAAAGGGTGTAACGCTCAACAGCCTGGCGGATGATATAGTCGACCACATTTGCTGCTTCCTGGAAGCTCATGATGGCACGGAGTTCAAAACGGCATACGAGGAAGCGATCCGCATGTTTGGGGAAGGAGGACTTATACGCATTCAGGAAACAACCTTGTCATTAACTTTAAAACCAACAGAAAATATGAAAAAAACAATGTATGTCACCGGCTTTATAGCCACATGTCTGACCACAACCGGCCTGCTGTTCAAGATTCAGCACTGGCAGGGAGCATCCGTTATGCTGGTACTCGGTATAGCGCTTCTCAATCTCGCCTTTTTACCCATGTTCTTTTACGACAGGTACAGAAAGTCTGTGGCTGGGTAAGGGGTAGAAGCATGTTCACGTTAAAGATCGGCGACTCAGGTCGCCTTTTTTGTTATGGGGCGCCTGCTCCTCGCCCTTTGGCTCCGCTGACGCTCCGGTATTGCTTGCTTACGCCGCAAGTACCAAGCCGCCGGTCTTGGGGCGCGGGCTTACCCTTTCCTGTAAGTTTACATAAAGCCTGATAATATCCAAAGCATGCTTGGATTGCGAAAGGCCTTATTCCTGTCTTTAAAAGACTCCGCCGGCATATTCCAGGTCTTATCTTCCCGGCAATGTGGAGCATCTTCCCGGCGTTCCGGCATATCTGCGCAGGAGTCTTCAGCACCTGCCGGCAAGGGTAAGGCATCTTCCTGTCACGGTTTCTTATCCCACCGGCAGATGAATGGCCATTTGCACCTCAAAATAGTGCATGCCTGTGGTTTCGAGAATATTTGTTCAGAATTCCTGCGATATGTTTGTTCCGATTTCTGAACTTTGAAGGAAGCGTTTTCAGGCTGCTGCCTGCGTGATGCGGCTGTAAGATTAAGTTTAAACAATTTCAAATAAACACAGGCGGGCATTCAGGGCTTCGTCAAAGTTATTCGTCATTCTGTGAATTAATTCCTTGTTCCTTAAGTTTAGCTAATGCGTCTTTCATTGCTTTAACTTGTTCTGGTGGGTGTCCCTGCCAATTGGTAACTTCTCCGACTATTTTAAACGGATGTGTCGAACGATAAGATTTTGTCGGATTACCAGGGAATTTTTTGTCTGTCAAGTCGGGGTCGTCTTCGATCGGTCCTGTTGGTTCAACTAAATAAATTCTTTCCCGTTCTTCCCCGAATGCAAGTTCTGCACCCCAGATTGCAGCGTCCAATGTCGCAGAAAGAAAAATATATTTTGCGTTTTTTCTTTGTCCGTAATTTGAGTTGAAACCAACTTCAATAAATTCGCCAACTTTCAAGTCAGACCTTGTACCATGAAAATATGTCTGCGCGAAAGGTGTCGAACCATGTGCGCTTATTTTTTGTCCGTTTTTATATTCTTCCATTACTTTATTTGATGTCATAACAATTTGCCGCTTTGGTAAGGTGCTTTTATGGTCTGTGCTTTTAT
>CALMKH010000275.1 GCA_937867025.1 uncultured Bacteroidota bacterium
GCGCTTGTTTCGAGCCACAGACCCGAACAGGCTATGATAAGTTTCTCAATTTCCTTTAATTTAACCTGTTTCCAGTACGTTGTCCCAGCATCTTTGCCATCCAGGGACGATACTTTTTTATGCAGGTCAATAAGCAGGGGAACTGTGTATTCCGGTGACGACGGATTATAGCCCTGTATGGCGGATGTAATGACTGCCATGATGGAAGAGACATCGCCCGGCAACCTTTGCCATGAGCTGTTAATCCCTTCAAACATATCCGTTTTTGCACTGTCGCCTTTCAGCCATTTGAAATATTCCTGATTACTGCCTCTTTGCCTGGCCGAACCAAAACCCTGGCTCTTGTGCATCGAACGGCTCTCCGAAGCGATCTCGCCATAACCCTTGCCCAGCAGTGCATTGTAAGCCCCCACATCTGTTTTCATCTGGTCGGGAGAAGTAGTGTTGTTAGAACCGAAATTGAAGGTATTCCAGAATATCCTTTTAGCCTGCCACACATCTACGTATGCGAGCTGTTCAGGGAACCTTGAAGGATCAGCCGCCAGGTCAAACGCTTCTACCGCCAGCATGGCCGAGGCCGTATGGTGCCCGTGACCGCCTTCACCTGTTGTCGGGAAACGGCAGATGATCACATCAGGCCTGAATTTCCTGATGGCATATACCACATCTGCCAGGATGCTGTCCTTGTTCCATATGGCAAAGGTTTCTTCAGGATTTTTTGAATACCCGAAATCATTGGCCCTTGTGAAATACTGCTCTGCGCCATCCACCCTTCTCGCAGCCAGGAGCTCCTGCGTGCGTATCAGTCCCAGCATCTCTCCCTGTTCCTTGCCGATAAGGTTCTGCCCCCCATCACCGCGCGTGACCGATAAATACGCCGTCCTGCATTTCCTTTCATTGGCCAGGTAAGCTAACAGCCTGGTGTTTTCGTCATCGGGATGGGCCGCCACATACAGGACACTTCCCAATGTATTGAGTTTTTGAAGACCTAGAAGTATTTCTGAAGCGTTCAGCGATTGGTTCAGCTGGGCAAAACTACACGATGCAAAAAAAATGGCAGTAAAAAATAAAGATACGTTTTTCATGGTTGGATGATCATAAAACAAAACTTGTCTTTCCGTAAATGACAAGCTTCAAAAATATCTCTTTTGGCACTATTTATCAAATCAGCCTGAAGTTTATCGATTCGGTCTATACCTTGTCGCAATTCCGTTACATATACCATCTTTTCACCTATTTTTGCAATAATCCATGTCATACGAAGCCACCGCTTTATCAGACAAGTTTCCTCGCGGCAGGAAATCCGGCACTCTTGAGATTATCAACGGAGCTTTGTGTTTCCGCGATACGGAAAACAATATTCACGGTCTGCCCTTGCAGGGCGGGGATATTACCCAGGGAGGATCGGGTAACCGCTATATTTATTTTTCACATCCGTCCTATCCCGGACTGACATTTTATACCGGCGATTTCCGGATACTGAATCACGAGTCGATCAAATTCGACCTGAAACACAACACGACAGGCCGCACAGTCAGGAATAGCCACAGGGCGGTTATGATCACCATATATGCCATCCTGGGTTTGCTGGTGGCAGGCATTATGTCCCTATTTGTGTTCAGGGGCGCCATTGTTGAACATATCGCTTCGCTGGTACCACCTTCACAGGAGCAGGAAATGGCGGCAAGCCTGAAGGAAAGTGCCATTGCCGGCAAAAGGATCATAACCGACACATCCATTCAAAAGCGGTTGGAACTGATAACTTCCCCCCTTGTAAATGCAGTGGACAACAAAGAGTTCAAATTCAGTTTTACCATTATAGAGGATGAAACGTTGAACGCCTTCGCGCTTCCCGGCGGAGCTGTCATAATTCATTCAGGCCTCATTAAAAAAGCAAAGACCCCCGAGGAAGTGGCAGGTGTGTTGGCGCACGAGATATCACACGTCACGCGGAGGCACCATATCCGGGGCATAGTCGGAAACATGGGCATTTATTTTATGGCAAGCGCACTGCTCGGTGATATTGCCGGCCTATCTGCCGAAATTGCCACCGCAGGAGCATCACTGACTTCCTTAAAGTACAGCCGGGACTTTGAAACCGAAGCCGATGAAAGCGGGTGGAAACTGTTGAACCGTGCGCATATCAATCCGAAGGGCATGATCGATTTTTTTGAAACCATGAAAAAGGAACAGGGTGCAGGCGGCGGCTACGAATTCCTGAGTACCCACCCCGGCACCGAAGAACGTATAAAGCATCTTGGCAAAAAGAAAACAGGCAATGAAGGTTTCATAAGTTTTCCTTTTGATTATGATACATTCAGGCAGGATATAGAGGCATATTTTAAGAAAAAAGAATCATGGAAATAGAAATTGAAGGGGCCCCGGCTTTCGGATTTATTAAAATCCTCCTGAACCCCGGCGAAAAAATTATTGCCGAATCGGGGGCCATGTCGGGCATGGATGCAGCCCTGGACATGAAAGCGGGATTTAACGGTGGATTCTTACGGGGACTCGTGAAAAAATTCCTGGGCGGTGAAAGCCTGTTCATCAACGAATTTACAAACAACACGTCACAGGCATTGCGGCTCACCCTGACCCAGCCATTCCCGGGCGATATACGGACAGGCGAATTGGGGAACGGCGAAAAAATATACCTGCAGCCGGGAGCATATATCTGCTCGGAACCCGGAATAAGCCTGGGGATAAAATGGGCCGGATTCCATTCGTGGTTTGGCGGCGAAGGACTTTTCCGCATACAATTGTCCGGAACAGGAAGGTATGCCTTCGGGGCCTACGGAGGCATGCTTGAAAAAGAAATTGACGGGGAGCTGATTGTGGACACCAACCACCTGGTGGCATATCCCCCCGGGATGCAGATAAAGACCCAGCTATCCGGAGGCCTCATATCGAGTTTCACGAGCGGAGAAGGTTTTGTCATGCGCATAAAAGGCAAAGGGAAGGTCATATTGCAGACCAGGAGCGCGGCCGGACTGGTCAAATGGGTAAACAGGAGTTTATAGGACAACACACATGAATGTAGATATACAGATGAAACCGGGCTGCTCTGTTGCAGTGGTCAGCCTGCAGCCGGGTGAAAGCTTCACGTCGGAAGCGGGCGCAATGATAGCCATGAGCCACGACGTGGGGATATCGACAAGCACATATACAAGAAACAGCGGGGGCATTATGAGCGGATTAAAACGCATGCTGAGCGGTGAAAGTTTTTTTATCAACCAGTTTACGGCAGGAAACCAGGGAGGCGAGGTTTTCCTTGCTCCGACACTGCAGGGCGACATGATGATAAAAGAGCTTGACGGAGACAAACTGATCGTTCAATCCGGATCATACCTGGCATCGGAAAGCGATATCAACATCGATTTTAACTGGCAGGGATTCAAATCCTTGTTTTCAGGAGAAAACCTGTTCTGGCTGAACATTAACGGTCGCGGCAAAGTGATCATCAACGCATACGGGGTGATAACAAGGATTGATGTCGACGGTGAATACATAGTCGATTCCGGTCATATCGTTGCTTTCGAACCGACGCTGCACTTTGAGATCAGCAAGGCGGGAAAAAGCTGGTTCTCTTCTTTTCTCGGCGGGGAAGGCTTTGTCTGCCGTTTCAAAGGCAAGGGAAGCTTGTGGTGCCAGTCGCATAATCCCAAAAGTTTCGGAGGCGCCATCGGTCCGGCACTTAAACCATCATAAATCATCTTACCCATGGAAAAATACAGATTTGACATATCGCATAAACCCGACTACAGTTTTCTGACAGTAGAAATCCCTTCAGGACAAACGCTGAAGGTGGAAGCATCTGCGATGGCCACAATGGACACCAACATCCAGATGAAAACAAAGTTCAAGGGCGGTTTGGGACGCTTCATTACGGGAGAATCCATTTTCATCAATGAATTCACCGCGCAGAACGGCAGCGGGGAAATGACCATAGCCCCATCCGCTCCCGGCGATATGGAACATGTCTACCTGAACCATGAGACCATTTTCCTCCAGAACAAGGCGTTTGTCGCAGCGGATCCCGCACTGCAGATTGAAACCAAATGGCAGGGACTGGTAAGGGGTTTCTTTTCCGGTGAAAGCTTATTCCTCATCAAAGTGTCCGGCCTTGGCGACCTGTGGTTCAACAGTTACGGCGGCATTATTCCCATTGACGTGAAAGATGCATATGTCGTGGACACAGGGCATATTGTGGCTTTCACCGAGGGGCTTACATATACCGTCAACCGCATTGGCGGCTATAAGTCGTTGTTCTTTTCAGGGGAAGGTTTTGTATGCCGTTTCTCCGGGGAAGGAAGGGTCTGGATACAGACCAGGAAAATACAACCGCTATTGTCTTTCCTGCATCCCTTCAGGCCGACGAAGAGTTAAGATACTGAGTGAGACGTATCAGTCTTAAGTTTACGCATTACGTTTATGAACGTTTATCCAGACACCCGCTTGTCGTTCTCCCAGGTACCGGAATAGAACCGGCCGTCTTTAAACCAGTGCTTGCCGCTGCCGTGCCGCAGTCCTGATCTCCATTCCCCGGCATAGATATCGCCATCCGCGAATTTATATATGCCGAATCCATCGGGTTTGCCCCGTTTCATATAACCCTGGTATGAGGACACTTCCTTTTTATTGTGGTACCATGTCAGCAACCCCTCCCCGTTGGCATAGCCTCCCTGCGCGGGCCCCGACCAGTGCACGGTCTCGCCTTTTGCAGGCACAGGGTTCCATATCAGGATTCCATTGATATCGTTGACAAAACCGGCTGACATAGCCTTGGGACTTTAGTACCGGATATAAGGGGTATCAGACTCTTAATCTTTCTGGTAAGCGAGCACCTTGATAATCCTCGAGTTGACCGCATTATAATAAAACATCTCGTTCGACAGGGCGTTCCTTATAATGGCGTTGGTCGCTTCTTCCCTCACGACCTGTAATACGATAAGCGAGAGCACAGTAATAATGACAGGCAATATCCAGATATTGAAAGCAAATAATACAATAGCAAATAATATGGTCCCCAGAATAACGGAATTCAACACACTGATATCAAGGCGCGAGTTGCGGAACGCAATGGACGTTCTCAGCAATTCATGCCCTTTTTGTATGTCCACCCAGGTTTTGATAAGATGTTTGTTGTTTAGTTCAACAAAATCATGCCATATTAACGTTACTTCTTTCATGCTCTGACTATTTTTTTTAATTTTTTTTTCAGGTTTAACCATCTCCACTGCTCCATAGAAAATTCCCTGGAAGGACTTGTGTTCAGGATTCGTGAAGATGATATTAAGCATGTGTATTTATTGTAATTTTAAATTGTTAACCATACTGTCATGAAAAGATAATTATGCTTAGGTCAGGGACTTAAAAGATCACCTATAAATAATTTAACTTTTCCGATAAAGTTACAATAACAAAAATAGAACATTCGGATGATATAAAAGCCCGGTGTTCAAAAACATTGCAATTTTGTTGAAAAGTCTTGATCATTTCCTTGAGGGTGGACAAAAAGTGCATAAACCTGCAGAAAATTACTCCGGAAATGATTGCTTAACCTTATTATGACCAGGTATTAAAGTTTCCTGATTCCGTCCGGTCCGATTTCTATCAGTTTTTGTTTGTACAGGGAGCCGACAGCCTTCTTAAAGGTCTTCTTGCTCATTCCGAATACGCGCCTGATATCGTCCGGGTCGCTTCCGTCATGATATGGGAGGTACCCCTTAGCGGCCGACAATAAATCCAGTATCTTTATGGCATTGGGTTCTACGTGGGCATACCCGGCTTTCTGAAGCGATATATCCAGCTTATTATCTTCACGCACTTTTTTTACATAACCTTTCAGCCGCTCGCCTGTCTTTAACCCGGTGTATATCTCATCATGATAGACCAGGCCTGAATGCCGGCCGTTAACGATCACATTCACGCCTAGATCGGAACTCTCGGCGACGATCACATCCACTTCCTGCCCTGCTTCCACGGTCAGGACGGAGTTGTCAAGAAACTTCCGGGTCTTTTCAGATGCGAGAAGACGTCCGCTTGCAGGATCTTCATACATATAGACAAGGTATGACCTTCCTGGTCTCATTTGTGACAATTGTTCGGCAAAAGGAACAAAAAGATCCTTCTCCAGCCCCCAGTCCAGGTAAGCGCCCGAACGTCCTACATCTTTCACTTTCAATACGGCAAACTCATGCAGGGTGATGTATGGCGTTAAAGTAGTGGCGACAAGGCGCTCTTCCGAATCGAGGTACAGAAACACCCTGATCATATCCCCAATCTGGAAGGTTTCCGGCACATATTTATTCGGGAGCAATACTTCGTTGCCATCCTCATCGCCGAGGAAAAGCCCGGGAGGCCTGTCTCTCAGTATTTCAAGTTCCTGGTATTGGCCTATCTGAAACATAGCTGCAAAGATACAACAATCAAGAATGGATAATTGATAATAGTAAGTAGCCTGAACCCTGGGCTTGTTGACATTAATCATCAGTAATCAAACTTCCTCGCCTGGCAGTTAAGCCTGAGGCCGAGACTGATAAACATGACGGATGATGCCCCATACGACCTGTAATTTGCCCGCGCATCTATAAACAGGTTGTGTTTTACCATATAACTCAGCATGAATTCCCCTATCATCAGCTCCTGTGTCTTGCCCATGAACATCCTCGAATTGAATTCGGTGACGCGGGTATCATAACTCCTGAGAATGTTGGCGCCGTAATTCCGTCCTGTCAGCGAACTGTCGCCTCCTGTCCTTGCATATATAGCCGTGACATTGACAAACCATTTGTAACCCGGCTTATACCTGACTTCAAAAACCGCCTCGCTGAAACTGGCTCCCAGCGGATGAGCCAGGGGCTGGTTGAAATGGCTGTAACTCTGGGTAGGCCTTTTGTGACTGTACGTATAGGGCCTGCAGCGGTTATACTCCAGCAGCAGGTCGAGCCTGTCAACACCCAGGAAATCGAAAGCGCGCACGCCGATCTGCCCGGCATATTTGTTAGCCCACCAGTGCGGCTGGCTCCTTATCAGGTTCAGGTTGAACTCGTCGAGTAGAAACTGCCCGTAAACAACAAACCTGTTCTTAATCCTCCAGCTCGCATCCAGTGCCATCAGGCTGTTGTCGCGACTGCCGAGGTTGGATTCTATCGACCTGTAAAAGATGACAGGGTTGAGGTAATTCAGGTCGAACTGGTTCGATTGCGTACTGTCCATCCGGTCGAAGATCACCATTTCATTCAGCCCGATGTTGATGTTTCGATGCACATCCAGGCTGAGCCGGTGGAATACCCCGTATTTCTTACCGTAAAGGATATTGCTCAATATGGGTCCGTTGTCCGTAAACTGGGTGAACAGGTTCTGGTAATGCACCCTGCCCAGGTCGGTATTGATTTTAAAGAAGAGGTACTGGGGAGCAAAGTCGCTTAATATCAGCGAACGGTAACCGTTGCCGATCTTGTGCTTATCGTGCCCGAACTGGAATTTTATAATGTCCTTTAACGCATTGAAGGTGAAATAACCACGGGCCTGGAAAAAATCCACTGCGCCCTGCTTTTTAAAAGGCTTGAAAAAAAATTCGTTCGGCACAAAATTCAACGAATCTGTAAAGTAGCGGTAAGGCGTTGGCAACAGCACCTGGTTCTCCGTAAAATATGTATAGAAACCTACGCCCTTATCGCGCCCCCCTAAAATGCCCCATATTTCGGCGCCCCGGGTATTCTGGTAAAGTGTAGCGCCGGATGAGGATTCTTTACCGCCAGTAAAATTAAAAACAGGATTGATCACGAATATATTTTCATCCTTCTGCTGGTACTTATAAAAAAAAGCCTTTTCCTTATAAAAATATTTTAAGAAGGGCTTTTTGGATTTTGAATACCGATTGATCTGGCTGTTATTTTCAACCGACAGGTAATCGCGGAAATCCTGTGTAGCGGAATCATGCTGATGCATAAGCCTGCAGCTTGCACACCATGTTTTCCTGGTCATTGGAGCCCGCTCAAACCTGTTAAGCGCAAGGTCTGTCCGCGAAAGCATGTCGGCATTGGTTATAAATAAACGGTAATACTCATACGCGCCCGTGCTGCCGGCCGGGAAATACACATCCTGCGCCCGCAAGTATTCCGACGCGATCAAAGAAATGCACAGCAGGATATACCGCATATAGTTTTTTACAAACTTAAGGAAAATTGTAACATGCCATGCCCCTGATACTTCAGGAATCATCCACAGGTTCAGGAAACGTCCAGATAATGTTACAACTGTTCGCGGCTAAACCTGCCTGCCGGCAGAAATCCAGCCCATTCTCAGCTCCTTCTCACCTTCTGCAACTGCCTTTCCCAGATCAGCTTCGCCAGGCAATCGGCAATTTCAAGGTTCTGCCTGCCGAAACAATGCCTGGCTTTCTCTTCATATACGTCTATCCTGTACAGGAGGTTCACCAGCCTGTTAAAATCATGTTCCAGCATATGGCGCACCTTTGCCTTCAGCCAGTTCAGCACATCCTCCTCGCTGACCAGGCCAAGCTCCTCACCAAAGAGGATTTTCGTATGCTCTATGGCCTGCTGTATGTGTTTCGGTTCTTCCAATGGTTTTTAAAATTTCATGACTTTCCCTGTTTCCATAAATCAGCCCTGCCTGAGCGGGTTTTTTAAGGCTGATGTAGCGATGCTTACCGGCATCCGGACACAATCACCACAAAAATAGTTTATTTATATGAAGTCTGCATGGACAATGATGGCCAGTATGCCTGGCAGTCCAGAGCGGATATACCCGCGTGTCGCGGAAGCGCCAGGGATGGAACGGCCTGTCTGAGCTCCTTTTCCCGGCCTCCGGCAGGAAAAGAGCGAGTAGTGACAGCCCGGTGCAGCCGCTGTACAAGCGAGGCTGCAGGCGCCCTGAAAAATCTTCCGAAACACATCCGGGGTTTGGATAATTCATATTTTTTGTGGTAGTTGCAGATACATTTTTGCCTTTGTATGAAAAAACGTGAATTCATTAAAACCATGGCGCTTGCCGGCCTTTCTTTGCCCTTATCTTCTTTTGGTGCCGGCATACTCAACAGGGGATACGAAGAAGGCCAGCCGGGAGGTGATGATTACTGGACCGCGCTGAGGCAGCAGTACATGCTGAGGCCTGATTTCATCAATCTTGAGAACGGCTACTATTCCATGATGGCCCTGCCTGTCCTGACGGCCTACACTGAACACGTGAGGATACTGAATTCGGAAGGCTCGCATTACATGCGTACAAAAATGAGCACGGATAAACAGAGAGCCCGGCAGGCGCTGGCTGATTTCCTGGAGTGCCCGGTGGACGAGGTGATTATCACACGGAATACGACCGAATCGACAGCAACCGTCATCAACGGCATCGACTGGAAAAAAGGCGACGAAGCCATTATGGCCGTGCAGGATTACGGGTCCATGCTCGACATGTTCAAACAGCTTGAAAAACGCCATGGCATAAGGAATGTAAAAATATCCATTCCCAATAACCCGAAGACCGATGAAGAGATTGTGGCCTTATACAGGAATGCCATAACGCCGAAAACCAAGCTTATACTGGTGAGTCACATGATCAATATTACAGGCCAGATACTTCCGGTCAGGAAAATATGCCAGGCCGCCAGGCAGAAAGGCGTAAAAGTGCTGGTGGACGGGGCGCATGCGGTGGGGCATTTTGAGTTCCGCATCAGCGATCTCGGCTGCGATTTTTATGCGGCAAGCCTTCACAAATGGCTGGGTGCTCCGCTGGGATGCGGCCTGTTGTTCGTAAAAAAGGAGCATGTCAAATCCTTATGGCCTTTGTACGCCGACAGCAGTTATGCAGACGACGACATTAGAAAACTCAACCATACAGGCACACAGCCGATGGCCGTGGAGCTGGGCATGATGGATGCCATTGAATTTCATAAATCGATAGGCAGCAAGCGCAAGGAGGAGCGGTTGCGTTTCCTGCAGGATTACTGGACGTCGAAGGTCAGGAACATACCTGGCATACTGGTGAATACGCCTGAAGACCCGGCCCGCCACTGCGCCATCGGGAACGTGCGTATCGCGAAGATGAAACCCGCTGATATGGCAAGCACGCTGATGGACAAGTACCACATCTGGACCGTAGCGATTGATACATCTGCGGTTCAGGGAGTGAGGATAACCCCGCATGTGTACACCACAACCGAAGAACTTGACCAGCTGGTAAATGCCCTTAAGGAGATGAACGGGTGATGAATGTTAGCTATATACATCAGCCGGAGCCATTTATTAAAGCTTTTGTCAACTTTAATAATATTCGCCTTTACAGTCAGCTCAAATCCGCCCTTATCGTTCTTGCAGCAGGCATACTTGTATGGATCATCGTTCTTACTGGCCTGAGTTCCAAATATCTTCTCTACGTTGGTTCATTTCTGATAATCTATTCCATTCTCACTGTAATTTCAGAACTGGCATACAGGCAAAAACTAATGAAACTTATCTTATTGCGATCCGATATGCTTAAAGATAATATCATACAATATACCTTCGAAGAAAATTGCCTGCATTACAAGGAGCAACTCATGGAAGCCAGGACCAGCTGGAGTATTTTTAAGGGCTTTGTCGTTTACAAAGACTGCATCTATCTTTTACCTAAAATTGAAGTATATCCCAAACATATGATAATAAAAAGCTCACACGAAGACAATGATTTTGAATTATTGATCACTTCTTTGAACATTTATTTGAATCGGTTGGATATAAAAGATATTAAGCACTAAACTCACCTTAACATTACAGGTATATGGTAAATATACATGTAACATCATTATCCATCATCCATTTATTCTCCCCTTGGTCGGTGTTTGTCACCGACCTGGCGACGATCTAACTATGCAACCATTTTAAATTGAAGAAGCATTAATATTTATCAGTAGTTCATGGGAGTTTACGGCTTTTGCTGTAGTTTCTCCTGTATCCAATAGATATCATATAATTAAAACCCACTTTTTTTTAGCGTAAAGACCCGCGTAGCGTTCACGAATGCCTTTAAAATAATACAATGAGTAAAAGTGGGCAAAAGAAAGCATGCGCACACCCTTTGTTTGGCACGCCCATGCCGTCAGGTTTCAAAATTCCACCCATCTGTAATGAGCTGTCGCTATTAGGATGGGTCCCGGTATTTTGTGCCCCTGCCGTCACCACAAAGTGTGGATGCGCATTGTCCTCCGAAACTTAATTCGTGGATGTCGAAGGAATTACGTCTTTAAATACATTCATGGCTTTTGAAGATATTCTTCTTACTCACAGATTACTCTGGCTCCTTGATAGATAAGAACATTTTATACCATGCTATTATCAGAGACATACACTCTTAATCAAACGACATTGGTTCACTATCCATTAATTGTCCTTATTAACTGCTGACCACTGTCCCCAGCAACTCCGCAATCGCATTTCTTACTCCTATCAATTGCATGTGGTACTGCATGCAGGATTCCTTCTGATGTTCATCCGCAGCGTTGCCAAACTCTTCCAGGTTGGCCTTTATCAATTGTTCCACTTTCGTTTTTTTGAGGAACAGGAATAGCGACTGCAGGTCATGCACATAATTCTCGCGCTCCGTTTTCAGGACAATCCCGCCTTCAAGCCATGCCGGGCTCAGTTCATAGCGCTCGGTCAGGAAATCAGCCGCCAGCCGCCTGATATCGCCGTCTTCGTGGTTGATAAAAAACTGTTCGCTCAGGGTAAAATCCTCAGGTGTCGACAAAATATTGCCAGCCACTTCCTCTATCACTTTTTGGTAAACCGGGTTGACTATCCGCAACGCCTCGTCTTCCTGAAGCTCTTTGAAAATAAAATCAGCCACGGTGGTATCCTCAGTGAATTTTTTATGACCGCTCTGTATCAGCAGCCTTACCAGGTGCAGTTCCTGCAGATCGCCGCCGCTGTATGTTTCAGGCTTCGGCAATTCCGTCTGAAGCATGTCCCGGATCTCCGTGCTTATCACCTGTTGCTCTATACTGCCCTTGCTTTTGCGAAGCTTGGCTATTTCCACAAGGAGCAACTTTTCGTCCATATCCATCAGCTTGCTGCATTCGCGTGCATAAGCTGCCCTTTTAAGTGCGTCGGGGATAAGTGAAATGCTGGTCAGCAGGCTTTTCACCACCTCCGTCTTTTTTATCGGGTCGTTGGCTACGCCCTCCATCAGCAGGTCGGTTTTGAACAGTATAAAATCCTTATTGGCTGACTGGAGGTATTCCCTGAAGGCCGCAGCGCCCAGTTTTTTACAGTACGAGTCGGGATCTTCACCCTCCGGAAAACTCACGGTGCGCACATTCAGGCCCTGTTCAAGCAACAGGTCTATGCCTCTCAGCGAGGCTTTTATACCCGCGGCATCGCCGTCGTACAATACAGTCACGTTGTCGGTAAACCGTTTGATCAGCCTGATCTGTCCCTCCGTCAGCGACGTGCCCGAAGAGGCCACGACATTTTTTACGTCCCCCTGGTGCAGGGTTGTCACATCCGTATAACCCTCAACCAGGTAGCAGTTATTGAGTGCTTTGATGTGTTTTTTCGCCTGGAAAATGCCATACAGTACCTGGCTTTTATGATAAACATCCGTTTCAGGGGAGTTGAGGTACTTGGGCGAACGCTCATCCTTTTCAAGCTGCCTGCCTCCGAAAGCGATGACCTTGCCTGTCAGGTCGTGTATCGGGAATATCACCCGGTGCCTGAACATATCGAAATACGAGCCGTCCTCCTTTTTCTTTACCAGTCCTGCATCGGCAAAATAATCCAGGTTGAAGCGGTTGGCCTTTGCCGCATTCACCAGGCTTTCCCAGCCCTGCGGTGAGTAACCGAGTTCAAATTCATCGATGGTCTGTTGTGTGAACCCCCTTTCCCTGAAATAACTGTCACCCACTATCCTGCCCTCCTCTGACTTAAGCTGCTCTCGGAAAAAATCCCTGGCGAACAGCAGCGCTATCAGCAGGTTTTCACGTTTTTGCTGCGCTTCGTTGTATTCCTCGCGGTTAATAATGGTATCTTCTTCGAGGGTTATGTTATACTTGGCCGCCAGCTTGCGAATTGCGTCCGCGAAGTTCAGGTTGTCGTGCTCCATCAGGAAACTCACGGAATTGCCGGCTTTGCCGCAACCAAAACATTTGTAGATGCCTTTGGCCGGAGACACAGTGAACGACGGTGTTTTTTCATCGTGGAAGGGACAGCGGCCCAGCAGGTTAGCACCGCGTTTTTTCAGGGCAATATAGTCCCCCACCACTTCTTCAATGGCTGCGGCGTTTATCACTGCATCTATAGACTGGCGGGAAATCATTGCGGGATTAAGCAGCAAATTTACGAAAAAAAGCTGTTATCGCACCGGCCTTATACTTGTAATTGAAGTCGGATCAAAACAGGATTTCAGGCCGGAAGCAGGTATTTTGCGGCTTGTTCCCGCTCTCCGCTTTGTTGTGGACTGCGGCAGCCGGTGTCTGCGATGCTGCCGGGGGCTTACTGCCGCCCGCCCCGGCATGCAGGCATACACAATGCGGCGTCCACAGTCCGCAATGCCGCTGCTATCGGGGCCGGCACTGAAACACAAAAAACTCACCCATGGGTTGTGCAGTAATATATGAGAATGAACCCGGGAAAATCAGTTCTTTCATTTCCGCCATCAGTTCCGCATCCATCACATGTGTTACACCATCCTGATTTAAACATTTTGATATTTTTATATTCTGGGGGATATATTCTGCACCAATATCTTTTAACTTTGCTCCCCGGAATGAGTTGGAAACGCAAAGTGTATTATGCTTTAAGTCCCCGTATGAGACGGCTTGCAAGGCGGGTCTATTATTACCCGCTCGATCTGCTGGAAGGCCTCACGGGTAAGCGCGACACGATGATACCTCCGCGGGGAAAGATATTCATCGGACCTGGCGATTTTAAACAACTGGGCGAAAAACTGGTCTCCGATTGTATTCAGTACGGAGGCCTGCAACCCTCCCACCACGTGCTGGACATAGGGTGCGGCATTGGCAGGATCGCTGTTCCTTTGACAGGCTATCTCGATGCGCATGGCACATACGACGGTTTTGATATTGTAAAGGAAGGTATAGACTGGTGCCGGAAAAAGATAGGAACGCGTTTCCCGAATTTCCGTTTCAGGCATATCGACCTTAAAAACGATCTGTACAACTTGCAGACAGAACACCAGGCATCTGATTTTACATTTCCTTATCCCGACAATTCGTTCGACTTTATCATTCTGACATCCGTATTTACCCATATGCAACCCGCCGGAGTCAACCGTTACCTGCATGAAATTTCCAGGGTAATGAAACCTTCCGCTACCTGCTTTGCCACCTTCTTTATCATTGATGAGGAATCTGCGGCATTCATTAAAAACAGTAAAGACCCGTTCTTTAAACATGAGTATGCAGAATATTACCTGCACGATGATAAGGTGAAAGATGCCAATATCGCTTTCAAAATGACTTTCATCAATCAGATGCTTTCAGGCGCTGGTTTATCCATCAGGAATTTTCACCCGGGCTGGTGGGCGGGGCGCAATAAACAGACCCAGGTCGATTTCCAGGACGTGCTGATATTGAAGAAAAACTGAGCGCTTCCCCGTGAACGGTATATCCTGCTAATAAAACTGTACTCCTTCTCCAATTCTTATCCGGTTTGTTTTAATTTTTCCGGCCACTTGCCGTTCGTCTGCAGGTTCGGCAGGTAAGTCATACGGGACGATTCGCCACAGGCCCCCAACCTACTCCTTCCTGTTCTGCCATTCAAATAAACACCCCCGTAATTTGCATTACGAGGGTGAACCACAGAACAAATTCAGATGTTAATCAGTAGTCTTGTCTAAATTAGAAGCAAGCATTCTGCTGATGTCATTACAGGTCTTTTCAAGATTTTCAAATTGTCTTTGAGCCAAGTAGTCCGTGTCCCTGAGAATGGAAAGCCAGTAATAGGTTTCATTCACTTCTTTCAAAGCCACCCTGATCTTGTGCCGGAAGCTGACCTTGCTACGTGCGTACTCCGCCTCTCTGATCACCGCCCCGATAGCCGTCCCGCTCCTCAACACCAGTTTGCTCAGCACATCCTCCCTTTGCGCCGTCTCCAGAAATCGTGAGAGTCTCGTAATCCTGATGGCAAGAACATAACTTTTGGTCTTCAATCCCGATCGTACCGTCATAAACCACCTAGCTTTACTCCCTTGTTTCCTGTGGTTTAGATCCTACCAGCAAGAGGTCGTTGACTATCACTTCGGTTGTGTAGCGCTTGACGCCATCCTTGTCGGTGTAGTTCTTCGTCACCAGCTTGCCTTCCACTGCCACTTCCCTGCCTTTGTCAAGTATCTTGCCCGCAAGCTGGGCGAGTTTGCCCCATGCGACAAGATTATGCCATTGCGTTTCACTTACCCTTTCACCCTTGTCATTCTTGTAGGTTTCAGTGGTGGCAAGACTAAACCGGGCCATGGAACTCCCGCTTGCCAGGGTTTTCGTCTCAGGCTGCGATCCCAGTCGGCCTATCAACATAACTCTGTTTCTTAATGAATTCATATCTCAAACGATTTAAAATGATGACAGCAAAACTAGAGGCCTTGGCTCTTATCAAGAGAATCCGATTAACAAATGCGACAGGAAACTTCATATCTGGTACAATCAGCCAATAATTGGTATAGCCATTTTCTTTGCTAAACATATACCCCCCTATTTGATTAGAAGCGGTCTCAAAAGTTTTCTCTATAGCCATCATAACTTAATTTTTGTTTTCAGGACTTCCCGTGTTGGTTGGTCACCAGCGAAATACTTATGCTTAGTCTTGCTCAAAAAGTAACAAAAAAACGTTTTGAATATAGTTCATCCGATACATTATGTCTGAGATTGCAGTTGATACAGATTCCCTTACTCCTTTCAGTCGTGAGTGATGGCAATACAGATCACTTACTCCTTTCAGTCGTGAGAACGCTCCGCTTAGTTCGCCATGCAGAGCCATTTCTCAGGATGAACGTTGCAGATATATCCAAGGTTGAAGTTTCGTTTGGAAGATCAAAGGGTTCGGGGATATATGTCATTCGGAGGAACGCGCTTTCACACGGTGTGGTGATGGCAGGTGAACAAAAGCCCGGGACCCATCGTGATAGCGATAGCTCATCACAGCTGGGTGGGATTTTGAAGCCTGACG
>CALMKH010000276.1 GCA_937867025.1 uncultured Bacteroidota bacterium
TGGATTGTCATATTGTATCATATCCCCGGATCAGGAAAACCGAAAGACTAATTCTGTCGCGCTGAACGGTTCATCATCAATCCGGCCATCATGACGAACGCTGTCAGTATGACCACCTGCACCACCAGTGATTTATCCACCAGGCTTATTACCTGGTCAGGACTTACAGACAGGAACAGCAACACCGTAATAAGTCCCCGTGGAGCTATAAATACCAGTGGCTTTACCTGGTGTTTCATGAATTTCAGCTGGGCGTACCTGAATATGAAGATAAGACCGACAATGCCGGCCGCCCATTGAAGGGAATACAGGTTCAGCAAATCTTCCATTTCCATCAGGAATCCGAAAAGCAGGAAGAAGATGGACCTGATAAGGAAGGTTCCTTCCCCAAGAATTTCCCTTAATTTTTGTACTTCACGGTTTAAGACCGCCGGTTTTAGGCGGCTTATCCATTTAAATCTGTGCATGCCATTGATATTCCCGAGGAAAAGTCCGAACAGCATGATGAAAAGCAGGGAGGGCAAATGGAATAATTTGGATACGGTGTAGATAAGTATGACAAGAATAACGATCGGCGTATACTTGATATGATGTTTGATCTTGCCAAGAAGGAATGCCAGGCCTATTGTCGCAATAAAGGAAACCACGCATATGACCAGCAGTTGCCATCCGAAATGGGCGAACGACATGACATCAATGACCTCGTTCAGTGCGACGAAATTGAAAAAAAGCACACCGAAAATATCCGAAAGACTGCTTTCGAACACCACAAATTCTTTTTCTTCCGTACTCAGGTTTTTGGCGCTGGGAATGGCAATCGAGCTGCTTATGACGGCCAGCGGTATGGCATTGACAAGACAATCCTTAAAAGAGAATGTTCCTGAATAATACAGGACCGTAGCCAGAATGAGGCTTAAACCGAGCACAGGCAACAGTGCCGACCAGAACGACCGCCGTATCAGGCCTATCTTGGATCTGTGAAGCTCAAGTTCAAGTGAACCCTCAAGTACGATGAGTATAAGCCCGACAGTGCCGAAAACCGGCAGCAGGGTAGACAGGTCGGGAAGACGGATTTCCAATGCATCACTTGCCTGGCGCGCAATAAAACCGACCAGCAAAAGCAGGATGACGGAGGGTATTTTTGTTCTTGAAGACGTCAGGTCAAACAAGTAAGCTGTCAGCAGCAGGCTGCAAATGGTGATAATGATGGTAGTGGTCATATATAGGTCAAGGGCACGTAAAAACAGGTATTGTAATGTAACAAAAGTAGTAAAAATTCATCAGGAAGCATGAAGACCAGCAGGAATATATGGATCAGTTGATATTTCAGGGTTGCAGTTTTGTACCCCGCCGTATTGCATTTGGTAAACGAAAAGATGCATTTTGTATAAGAAATTTTTATGCTTGTAGCCATTGATTTAAATTTGGCGCTGTTTGTTTTGTCCAATCACTCCATTGTTATGAAATATATACTCATTTTTTTTATTGCTGCCGCACCTTTACGCGTATGTTCCCAGACATTTTCAAAGTCGGATATCCGGCCCCAGGCAGGGGAGAGCTATCTCAGGCATAAAGCCGATCATCCGGATTCCATGAACGTGGAAAATCCGGGCACCGGTCAGACATGGGATATGAGCCATGTCACACATATGGCCCAGAATGACCGTGTTTTCCGTGTCATGAATCCTTCTTCCACGCCAAATCATTTGGCCGGCGCATCATTCGCCCTGATGAGCTATCCCCAGAATGACACGTTGAACAAAAGCTTTACGTACTACAGGGATACAACAAACGGCTATTATGAGCTGGGTGATTTCCAGGATCTGGCCCAAACGGAATTCACAGATCACCAGTTTGTATACCGTTTTCCTCTGGCATTTGGGGGTTCTGCAGCCGACGATTATTGTTTTGACCTGACTATTTTTTCAACGACCTATACGTATTGCGGTAAGGCGAAGCTAACCTTCGACGGCACCGGTACCCTTATTCTGAAGGGTCTGGCACCTTTCCAGAATGTTTACCGCGTGAAACTGGAGACCGCGATGCTGAAGGAAAATGCAAACGATAGTGTTTACGAAACTATTTATGAATGGTACAAGCCCGGAATTCATCATCCGCTTGCGCAGTACACCATTTACAGGGAGCCGAGCGGTTACAGCTCCAGGCACGGGTATATTTACAGCACATCCAATACCTTGTCAGTCACACCCCCTGAAAACATTCATGTTTCCGTATTCCCGAACCCCTGCAGGGATGAACTGAACGTTATATCTGACGGGGAAATTCAGAACCTCGTCATAACCGGTATTACCGGCAACAGGGTGAAGGAAACGGAGGATTTAAATGTAAAGGAATATACCGTGAATACCCGTGACATGGCACCGGGGGTATATTTTCTGACAATACGTGGCACCGCAGGGACTTCTGTAAAGAAGGTGCTGGTAGGAAAGTAAGCTTACATGAGTCTTGAGTTATTCTAAAATCGTCATTTTGCTTCGGCCATTTTTTAGGTAATATATTTTTGAAATCTCAAGGAGACCAAACGTATCAGTTAAATGATCCATTATTGTTATATGTCTGAAACTCTGATTATACTGATGTGTGTTGGGTACCGGACGATAAGTTGAGTCCCGAACTGTCAATATAAACCTTTCGATACCTGTGAAACCGGAATCAGCATTGATCTTTTCGATCGATTCGTTCAGGCAACTGTAGCATTTCCTTTCAGGAACAACATAAATAATTGCGGAATCAAGAAATTTTAAACTGTCTTTAAGAGGTTTGCTGTTTAATACAGCAGCGGTAAGATGGCTGTACAGATTACTGCTCAGTTCATCAAAATTGATATTTTGTGTCGATTCAGTTTTTTCATGCCTGTTTAAATCATTATTTCTGCAACCTGACATTAGGAGAAGAAGTATAACGACGTGCATTCTATCGGGAAAAGTGTAATATCTTAAAATATTCATATTGGTCTGATGGCCTGAACATTTTCAGATGCAGACCTTTGTATGATATAAATGTACCATAGTGGTTGACAGAATCTCCAAAATTAAACCTCTTGAGTTCGTTAAATTCCTCATCATAAATAATCAGGATGACATCAAAATTTGAAGGATAGGATCCGTGAGTTTTTTGTTGTGGATTTAATGTAGGTTGTGTGTGAAACCTATAGAAGAGCTTTCGGAAAGGATCATATATGATTTTCCAGTATGTATCGATTCGTTTCTGGTATTCCAAAACAATATTCAGATCTTCTTTGTAACCTGTATCATAAACAGGAACATTTTTAAGATCCGGTAAGCTGATTTTTAAACCTTCTGGCCGGTCAGATGATAAATTATACTTATAAACAGAAGGCAGCGCGTTAAAAGAGATATACATGTCATTATAGTCTTTAAGCGTGTAGAAATAATTAGCTAATTCTCCATAACATTCATCTGAATATTCAACTGGATACCGGACGAGGGGAAAATGTTGAATAAGACCGGTTTTAATATTTAATCCAACTATAAGCATTGAATTACGGAAAAAGTCTTTTTCCCACCAGTTTGTTTCTGAATTCGAACAAGGCAGGTAAAGAAGTTGTTGTTTATTATTATAACATAAATTGGGTACGTCCAGTACTGTTTTGCCAATCCTGTACAAGACACCGTTGTGTGTAAATTTTCTTTGATAAAAAATAGATTTTAATACGTCTCCCTTTGCATTGTATAAAATGACACTGTCGCGGAACATGAAGAATATTGAGTCCTGCGTATGGGGGTAGAACGTAACAAACTCGCCATGATTCTTTATCAGGAATTTTCCTTTTTTGATCCCGGTTTCATAAAATACAGTCTTTATTGTCGGATTATAATAACATATAAGGGAAGTGCCAGGGTGAAACGAGGATTTGGGAAAGCAGGCATTTCCCGGGCTTAACCTGGGAAGCGAATCCACACTTTCTGTTATTGCCAGATCCTTTCCGTATTTGCAGCCATTCATGAAAAGAAAAGAGCATATAACCAAGCCGTAAAATATTGGTTTTCTCCACGGGATATGAGGGTTTTTCACAAAATGTGTTTTTTCACTGATATCCATAAAATGTGCTTAACGAGTTATACGCAACATTGACAGAAAAAGGAATATCTTCATATGCTATAAAACCGGTAGTATACATAAGCATTCCATGATTATAAGCCATGGTTTGTATTTCGGGAATTGTAGGAATAACACCGTTTATCTGTCCTGCCACAGCTTCACAATCTTTAGCATCTTTACAGCGGCCGGACATCTCAAAACACATTGTACCTGCCTTAGCTTTCGTGGTATCAGTGGCGGAAACAGTACATGCTGCTTCCGTGTAACGCTTATCAGGGGCCGATGACTTTAGCGTATTGATTTTATCTTTAGATCGGTTAAAGTCAATTTTTTTGAAATCATATGGTTTCAAATTTTCAGTTTTGACACTACTGCTAAGGAAGAACATTACGATCATTAAAAGGAAACTGTGTTTAGAGTTTACAATCATGGAGCAATTATCAGGAAAAGCTATTTAGGGGAAAACAGTATAAAGAGGTAAAATTGATTAAGTATATTACGTGAATATTGTTCGATTTTTTTATTTTGCATTGAATAGGACTATTAAAATTCCTTTATTTGCGTCATAAGAATTGCTGAGGGGCAATCCAAAGAGCAGACCCTCATGGCATTCAGGAATGATATAAG
>CALMKH010000277.1 GCA_937867025.1 uncultured Bacteroidota bacterium
ATGTCGGAGAACATTTTATGCGCTGCAGGATGACGCCCTTTCAGGGCCTAAAAACACCAGCGTGATCTGTTTGTCATTTAAGAAAAATAATGAACGTCATGCCCGATAGCTATCCGGGCCAGGCCACTGACTTTGTCATTATACCTGTACCAGTTAGGTTTTCGAATCTGACGGTACGGCATTACTCATTCTACAGAGTGTTTTCTTCGAAAACCTACTTAGAATGAGTATAACACAGTATGTGCCGCGGCCATCTGTATACACTTCAGGTAAGAGCGAAGCAAGGAAGGTCCTCAAGGCCATACGACTTAGCGTATACAGATCACTTCGCAATGCAGAGCCATTGCTCAGGATGACGCCGTTGATTTTTTTTAATTGGGTGATTTTAGATGTTGGACAAACCTTAATAATGAACCGTCATTATCAGGCCAGATCCCTGGTCATTAACACAGTATAAATGGACTTTCATGGACATACAAAATACAGGGATTTTCGTTATTCTTCGCACGGATAAAAACTTGTGTATATCTCTCCTAAATTGTGAATAAGTGGTTGACAGTTTAGGCTTATTTCGTAACTTCGTTATGGCAGCAGAATCAAGTGCAGAAAAATTAAAAGCCCTTAAACTTACAATTGATAAACTCGAGAAAAGTTATGGTAAGGGCGTAGTGATGAAAATGGATGACAAGAACGTGGTGGCTGTCGATGTGATCTCCACCGGTTCTTTTGGCCTCGATATGGCCCTGGGTGTCGGAGGTTTTCCGAAAGGAAGGGTTATTGAAATATACGGTCCTGAAAGCAGCGGTAAGACAACCCTGGCGATGAGCTGCATAGCAGAGGCGCAGAAAAAAGGCGGACTGTGTGCATTCATAGATGCAGAGCATGCGTTCGACCAGTTCTACGCTCAGAAGCTGGGCATCAATATTTCCGACTTGCTGATCTCGCAGCCTGATGATGGCGAGCAGGCGCTTGAAATTGCAGATAACCTGATCCGTTCAGGCGCGATCGATGTGATCGTGATAGACTCGGTTGCAGCACTTGTTCCAAGAGCGGAAATAGAAGGCGATATGGGCGACAGCAAAGTCGGTCTGCAGGCCAGGCTGATGTCACAGGCCCTCAGGAAACTTACGGGTACCATCAACAAAACCGGTTGTATCTGTATCTTCATCAACCAGCTCAGGGAAAAGATCGGTGTGATGTTCGGAAATCCGGAAACCACCACCGGAGGTAATGCGCTGAAGTTCTATGCTTCGGTAAGGCTGGATATCAGGCGTATCGGGCAGTTAAAGGAAGGCGATGAGATCATCGGTAACAGGACCAAGGTAAAGGTGGCCAAGAACAAAGTGGCACCTCCGTTCCGTGTGATCGAGTTTGATATCATGTACGGCAAAGGTATTTCAAGGGTAGGAGAGGTGCTGGATCTCGGAGTGGAGAACGGCATTGTGCAGAAAAGCGGTTCGTGGTTCAGTTATGGCGGCACCAAGCTTGGTCAGGGTCGCGATGCCGTGAAAGACCTCCTGGAAGATAACCCCGAAATGATGAAAGAAATTGAGGCTAAACTCAAGGAAAAGCTGATGACAGGTCAGCTGGCTATTCAGGAAGATAAATCTGTTGAATAAACAGTAAGATATAATTTGATTATGTGTGTAAAAGAGTCCCGGCATAGCATTGCCGGGGCTTCTTTGTTTCAGGGGAATATCGTTTTAGGGGAATATCCGGTTTTCAAAAGAGGCTCCCTTGCTTCATGGTTGCTTACTCTCAGATATCGATCGTTCCTTCAAACACCTTCGTTGCCGGACCGCATAACCATATATCCGTGGCGGCATTATTCAGGTGGTATTTGACATGCAGCGAGCCCCCGGGAGTTTCCACAAGGATATCATGATCGCCTGCATGAATGGCCATATAGCGGGACAAGGCGATAGCCGAAGCCGTCACGCCGGTTCCACAGCTGAGCGTTTCATTCTCAACGCCGCGTTCGTATGTCCTTACCTTTATCTTTCGTCCGCCAAGCACTTCCACAAAATTGACATTGATGCCTTCTGTTTTATAGGTGTCGTTATACCGGATCGCACGCCCTTCTTTTATGATGTCGATATCATCTATATGGTCAGCGAAGATCACATAATGCGGCGAACCCGTGTTGAGGATAAAATGGTTTTCGCCCTCCCTGTTAATGTTGAGGACATCCTGCATATGAAGTTCCACCATGTTCTCCGACCAGAGCGCTTCATGAGGCCCGTCGACTGCCCTGAAATGCGCTTTATCGCCTTCGAAGGCACCTTTGCGCCTGGCAAAATCCACGAGGCATCTTCCCCCGTTTCCACACATGGAGCTTATCTTGCCGTCACTGTTGTAATAGACCATTTCGAAATCAAAACCCTCCAGGTTCTGCAACAGCATCAATCCATCGGCACCAATGCCGAACTTGGGATGGCACAAACGCGCCACATCCAGATTGTCGAATAAACGCTCCCTGTTGTCAATAATGATAAAATCGTTCCCGGTTCCCTGGTATTTTGTAAAATGAAGTATCAAAGCTTATGGTTGTTGAATGATGTAATCGACGATCTTGCTGTCCAGTTCGGATTTGTAGGCGCATCCGTCCTGGCAGGGGCTCAGTTTATAAACCATGCCATCGGTTCGCAGGTACAGCAGTCCGTTGAGCATGAACACCCTGGTATTGTGGCGTGATAATCCGTAGAACCGGAGGGTGTTACCTATATATTTATACCCCCTGAAATTAACAGGCGATTGCCAGTATTCTATTTTGAAAGAAGGCCCTGCATCTTTTTTCAGGGCTTTGGAGACACCGGCCGCTTTAATGGAATCCGCTTTATCGGCCTCCTTAACCTGATCTTTGTTCTTCTTGCCGGATCTGTAGCTTACCGTATCCACTGCAGGTTCGGAATAGTCATAGCTGCGCGACCTGGAAGCGTTATTATCAACATTGGCCGGCCATTTTCTCGATTTTTTGTAGCGCACATTGGAGGACGTAGTTTCCACATTGGAGCTTTTCTGTTCCATTTTGGCATTGAACGCTTCGTCATCGTCCAGCATGGCCAGCAACACAGGCACATTCACGACCGTATCGCTCAATTTTTTATCAGCGGCAACATAAACGTCTTGCTCTCCGGCCCCCGGGGGAACATCGCTGAGTATGCCCGGTTCTTCCATGGCAGGAGCCTCGTCAAGAGATTCGCCTGTTACCTCTTCAGGCGCGAGGGCAATCACTTCCTCAAATTTTTCGCTCCTGGACATGGGTTTATCCATATTGCTTTCTTCGAGGGATTTTGCCATTTCAGGGGAGATGGGCTGCCGGCCCTGGGTGTCGGACTGTGCCTTATCAGCGGTTTTAAGGGCTATTTCTTTGCCGGGACCAGGAGATGTATAAAAATGGGATATGACGAACAAGGATACGAAAGCTACTACGGCAGCAGCCGCCGCATAGTACATGCGGTTGAACCGCAGTTTTCCGTTTGCAGGCGCCACGGCATTGGCAGACAGGAATTCCTTGAGATCCTGTCTTCCGCGGTCCTTAATGCCTTCCACAATGATGCGGTGAACCGCGAATGCATCGGCAAAGTCCTTGTCCGCTGCCAGGCGCTGCCCGAACGATTCCAGCTCAGCGGCGGTCATTTCACCCCTCAGGTAACGGTCGTACAGGTCGATATGTGGGTCGTTGAAGTTCAATTTCCTATGAAGTCCTGTTTCTTATATACTTTCAAAAATTGTTCCTGCAATTGCTTAAAACATTGATGTTTCTTGGCTTTTACCGTGTCTGCATTATTGTAGTCCAGCTTTTCGGCGATGGTGTTCATGTCGTGACCCTCAAAGTAGAACAGGGTTAATATCTCCTTGCATTTTAAGCCCAGTTTATCCATCATTTCCACCACGATGCGGCGGTCCTGCTGATGAAAGTCATCATCCTTCTCTGCCAGATTTTCAGTTTTTGTGCCATCGATCTGCACCTGCCTGCCAAGTTTTCCGAGGCGTTTAAGCCACAGGTTCTTGCTGATGGCAAAAATGAACGTACTGAGTTTGGCCTTCAGTTCCAGGTTGTTCTGCTGGATTTTTTCCCAGACGGCAATGGTGGCGTCCTGCAGGATATCTTCCGCATCATCGGCCGTGCCGTTGTTTTTCAGCACATAATTCCGCACAGCGGCTTGGTTATCTTTATATATTTGTATCATGGCATCCTTATCACCCCGCTTTATAGCGGCTACCAATTGCTCATCATTCAGTCGTTTACTTCCCAGCACCTTGGTGGATGTTTAATACAATTTTGTCGATTAAGGTAAATGCCCCCAGACTAATTTTTGCGAAATTGCGTTACAAATGTAATCAAAAAAAATTTGGAACATATTTTGAAATTTTAAATCGGAAAAGAAAGACATCACATTATGAAAAAAATATTAGGAATTTTAGCCATTGCCATCATCGGAGGAGCCGCAGCACTGGGCATTAACCAGCTGTTTGTCTCCTATTCCGAGCCTGCCACGTTTGAAGGCATGCAGAAAAAACACGCACAATTCGCCAGCATGTTCCAGGCCAAGGAGAACAGTGTAGGCTTTGATTTTGTGAAGGTAGCCGAAGTCAGTACCCCGGCTGTCGTGCATATCAAATCGTACTTCAGCGGAGAGAGCACAGCCTCGGCCAAAACCCCTCGCGGACAAGTGGATCCGTTCGAGTTCTTCAGGGATCACGGATTTGACTTTGATGTGCCCAGGGGTCCTGGCGTAGCGTCCGGAAGCGGGGTGATCATTACTGCCGACGGTTATATCGTCACCAACAACCACGTGATCGACAATGCCGGCAAGATCGAAGTGACCCTCAATGACAAACGCACATATGTAGCAGAGCTGGTAGGCACAGATAAAACCACCGACCTGGCCCTGCTGAAGATCGACCAGAAAAACCTCAATTTCCTTTCATTCGGCAACAGCGACGCTGCAAAAGTCGGCGAATGGGTGGTAGCAGTAGGTAACCCCATGAACCTCAACAGCACGGTTACTGCGGGTATAATCAGCGCCAAAGGTAGGAGCATAGACCTGCTCAGGAGCGAGGAAAACCAGTATGCCATCGAGAACTTTATCCAGACCGATGCGGCGATCAACCCCGGAAACAGCGGCGGTGCCCTGGTAAACACCAATGGCGAGCTGATCGGTATCAACACCGCTATTGCCTCACAGACTGGCAGCTATACAGGTTACGGTTTTGCCGTGCCGGTAAACCTTGTCAAGAAAGTGATGGACGACCTGCTGAAATTCGGCAAGGTACAGCGAGGTGTTTTGGGGGTAGCCATCCAGGAGATCACGCAGGAAGTGGCTGACAAGGAAGGCTTAAGCGACCTGAACGGCGTCATGGTACAGGATGTGACCGAAAGCGGTGCAGCCATCAAGGCGGGCGTAAAGAAAGGCGACGTGATCCAGAAAGTGAACGGAGTGAGTGTGAATACCGTATCCGGCTTGCAGGAGGAGATCGGCAAATACCGCCCCGGCGATAAAGTAACCCTGTCCCTTGTGCGCAAAGGCGAAGCAAAGGACCTTGTAGTCACCCTGAAAGGCCTCGACGGCAAGGAAACCACCAGCATGCTCGATAAAAGCGAAGTGAACACTGTAAAGGGAGCCACCCTGGCGCCTATGAGCAAGGAGGAAAAAGACAAGCTGGGCATCAAGAACGGCGTAAAGGTGGAAAGCGTAGGTTCAGGACCTTTCAAAGGCAAACTGCAGCCGGGCTTCGTGATCACCAAGATCGACAAGCAGCCTGTATATTCTGTACAGAGCGCCAAGGCCATGCTTGAGAACGCCGAAGGAGCAATACTGATAGAAGGCAAGAATGCCGACGGCACGGATAACGTGATCGGCCTGAAAATAGAAAAGTAAGTTCATATTTATTATTTATTTATAACGAGAAGCCCTGCTCTGATTTGAGAGCGGGGCTTTTTG
>CALMKH010000278.1 GCA_937867025.1 uncultured Bacteroidota bacterium
TCACCACAGATTGTGAATGCGTTTATTGGATTCTCTTTTTCAAAAAGCAAGTCCAAAGAACAGCAAATTCATTATGAACGGTTTTGTTTGTGATACAGACCAATCATATTGCAGTTCCAAGCTTTTAAATTTTTCATTTCTTATCCCAAATTCACGTTATTTAATAACAGATCCCTATCCACTGACCACTATTAACTATTAACTATTAACCAATAACAATCCTAGAAACTTGTAGTCAAAGTAGCCCTGACACCGCTAAAGGCAGGCTCCACCCTGCAGATACCTCCTGTACAGTTCACGCCCTGAACCTGTTTGATATAGGCGAGGGATACGACGGTAGGACCGCTCGTGTATCCAACATAAGCGCTGTAATAATGGATAAGCTCGTTAGGGTCAAAACCCGGCTGCACGTGCAGGGGCTTGGTGTTCACCATATCGCCCACACTGAAACTCCAGTGCGACGTGTAGTTGAGCTCGATGACGGCATTTGCGAAGCTCCCCAGATCCTGCCCGGTTTCGAGGTACTGCCCTTCTATTCTCAATGAAGTTTTGCTGTTGAATTTGTATGTAATTTCAAAGAAAGGCGTTATAGCCACAACATCGTGGTATGAGGTATCCTTCTGCTGGTAACGCTGCTGATCGTAATAAATATACTGGACGCCGAGCTTGCCTTTTAATTTCTTGTTGATCTTGTGCTGAATCTCAAGGTATCTTTCCCTGAACAGTTTTTTAGGACGACCAAGGCTGTCGCCGTTCGAACTCAGGCTGTTGACATCGGATATGTTAAGGGTAATGGTGGTGCCTCTTTTCGGGGTAATGATCAGCTCACCCTGGTAAGCGTTCTCACCCAGCATCTGGGTGACAGCCGTGTACCTTGCCAGAAGCCTGTATGTATTTTGCCTGGTGATGGATGGCAGGTAAGATATCAGCCCGTTGTTAAGCGTTTCAAAAGGTGATGTCCGGAAATCGAAATTCTCAATGCGCTTGTATTGCAGGTTAGCGCCGAAAGAGAACTGTTTCTTCTTGCCCAGGTTAGCCTTTGAATAGCTAAGGGTTGTAAAAATGATATTGCCGTCCCTGTTTATCAGGGCCGTTCCGAACTGGTTGTATATAGCTTCCCTGGATTTGTAAACATACTCGCCATATAGCGTGATATCCTTGTAAGCCAGGGTGGCGTATCCGTTGTGAGCGTAGACATTGTATTTGGGAATAAACCGTTCTGCCAGCGGCTGGGAATTGATCTGGGTGGCCACCGCATTCATGGTGGTCTGATCGAGTGTGCGGTTAACCGTCGATGCGCCGGGGCTGAATCTCAGGTTTTTCGCCAGGTTAAAGGTATACTCTGCATTGAAGCCCTTAAGCGCCTGGGGAGATACGCCGAAACGGTCGCCGGTAAAAATGTTGCCCTTCTGCTGACCGGCAAACGCTTTAATGGCCAGGTTCTTGTAGTTGTATTTCACTCTCAGGCCCTGAACGGCGTAATCAAGCCCTATCATACGTTCTTCGTACGACCTGAATATCATGCCTGAGCCGAACTGGTCGTAAAAATATCCTGCGGTAAGATTGAGTCCCCCGATATCCTTTGAAGCCTGCCAGAAGCCTATGCCCTGCTTGTTATATACACTCTGGGGATTTAACAATGGGGAATTATTGAACATATCGTATCTCAGAGAGAAACTGTACCCGCTTATATTGTAGTTAAGGAACAACCATGCATCGGCACTCGACTTGTGTTTATTGTACACTTCCGTATTGGCTCCTATTTTCGGATCCTTGTCATACGCCTGGAAATTACTCATAAAATTCCCGGATAAGGAGCCCCTGTCCAAAACGGCATTCTGGCCGTAAATGTGTAAAATGCCTCCCCAAAAAAACAATCCTGTTAATAAATACTTCATTACGGCTCGAAAATAAGTAATTTTTTACATTACTCTTAATCGTCCACGGTCAAGCCTGTATAAGCTGCAGGTCAGATGGGACGAATGTCAGTCCACACAGGCCTCCTGCCTGAATAAAACACAAGCCTTGTAACGCCATTGTTACCCTTGAAAAATAAAAATCGCCCCGGCCGGGGCCGAAGCGATTCTCCTTAACAACAAAATTTTCAAATCTTATTGTCCCTCTTTATTCAATAGTCACTTTTCTTACTGCCTGATGTCCGCCTGAAAGCACTTTCACCACATAAACGCCGGCGGCATAACCTGTCAGGTCAATTTCCGCAGAATCCAGATCAGTCTGCACAGCCGTAATTATTTCACCTAATGCATTGTACACTACGACCGACATATCGCCTCGCGTTTCCGAATCCAGAACTACCCTGAACTTTCCCTTGTTGGGATTAGGATAGATTTCAACCTGTCCCCCGATGCCTGCAAGATCGTCTAAACCTGTAGTGAGAGTTACACACCTGGTGGCCGAGCATTCACATCCGGCTATATTGGATGCGATCATTGTAACACAGTATTTCCCTTCCGACCTGTAGCCGTAAACAGTTCCTGATGCATTGGTCCGGATAGAGTTTCCATCCCCTGTGAGCCAGGTATATTGCAAACCGGTCATGGCCCCGCCTTTAGGAGTGAATTTATACCCTTTCAGGGACACTGAATAATCCCTGACGAGATCGAAATCGCAGGTTGCAGGCAGAGGGTCGACGCTGATGGTCTTTACAATGGAATCTTCACATCCTCCCGCAATCCCGGCTTTCAGTTTAATGACATAGGTCTGGGTGCCAAGGCCCGCCCCTACAGTATAGACATGCACCGGAGAGCCCACATTGCTGGAAATATTATCGCCGAAATTCCACGTGTATGTAATATCGCCCTGGGTATATGTAGTCAGATTGGTAAAAGGCACTTCTTCACCGGAACAGGCATCATCGACGGTGAAATTCACCGAAGGCTGCACGCCAACATTAAGCAGGCGTGAGATTTCGTCGCTACAGCCATTGGCCAGGGTAGTTTTGAGTTTCACAGTTTTAGGTCCTATGGTTGTCCAGTTGTGTATGGGATCGGTGGCTGTTGAAGTTGTTCCGTCGCCGAAATCCCACGCATAATTACCCAGTACTTCATTGCGAAGATCGGTTGTATTATCGAACGGGGTGGCCGTCCTGCTGCATGCAAACGGCGCGGTGAAATCGCTTGAAGGCGCTGTTTTCACTAATAAAGGCAAAATCATGGAGTCGGTGCAGCCGAATTCCGATATCACTTTCAATTTCACGCTTTTGTTACCGGGTGTCACAAAATCATAATGCGGTTCCGCAACGGTTGCGAGGTTCCCGCCATCGTCAAAATCCCAGCTGCTTCCATACTGTCCCAGTGAGATGGAAGAAGAATTGCTGAACGAGAAGACATCATTTTCGCATATGCCGGCTGTTTTGGAAAATGAAGCAACAGGTCTTGCGAACTGGTATACATTCCTGGAAATGGTTTGTGTGCAACCGTTACCTCTTGCGGAAAGAGTTACTTTATAACCGCCGGGAGCCGCATATGTTTTTGTCGCATTCACCGTGGTCACAGTCGGTGAACCATCGCCAAAATCCCAGACATAATCCAGAACTCCCGTACCGATTGTGGTCGTATTGGTCAGTCTCACGGCTGATCCTTCGCACGCGTTGGAAATTTTAAAATCCGTATTCGGTATTTCATTCACGGTGATGGTTTTGGAAACCGATGTGGCGTATCCGTATGGAACGGTTACAACGGTAAGAGTGATGGTATAGGTTCCAGGACCTGAATACTCATACACAGGGCTGGTTGCATCCGATACAGGCGAGCCATCTCCGAAATCCCAGGTGCTTAACAGGTGACCGCTTGTTACAGTAGACGTATTCTCAAAAAAGCCTTCGTCCCGGTCGCAAAGCAATGAAGGCAGAATAAAGTCAGGAACCCCCTGTGGAGCCACCAGCACTTTCCTGCAATATACAGTATCACATCCCGATACAAAATCCGAGACCTTAATACACAGATTCACAATACTGTCCACAAAGGCCAGGGTTGGTACAAATGACACATACGCGTCGGCAGTCCCAGAAGGGGGATTAACGGTAGCCCCGGGAACAACTACTCCCCAGGGAGTAGTTGCCGAAACAGTAGCAGTCCATTTTGAGCCGCCATTCTGAATATGGTCGGAATTGGCATACCCAACGGTTGCAGGAGGACTCAGATCATACACAATCGCCTGCCCGTTGGTAGTGACATCCGGTTTCCCGGTGATATCAAAATGCGCTTTGGCAGCAGACATCGATGAATTCAGTGTTAACCGGCCTCCTCCGGGAGCTTTTTTAATAAAGAATGAAAAGGACAACGTATCGTTGGATGGAACATCATCTGCATCAAGAATAAAAAACTTAACAACCTGGGGACCTGATTCCCCAAGGACAAACGGATTCATTTTCACTGTTCCTGTGGCGCTGACCGGAATTTTTGCTTCCACCGTTGTAGAACCGACAAGCACTCCATTGACCGTTACGCCCATATCAAAACCAGTGATGGTATCTTTGAAATTATTTTTTAAGGTGATGGTCGGAGCCATAATAAACCCGGTACATTCAAACGGGCCTGGCGAAAAATCATTGGCCACCTGGTCGATATCAAGCACATTTTCCAGTGCTCCTTTGTCGTTTTTGCCGGTATTTCTCGGTACACCGTTGGCATCAGTTGCATTCAGCGGGTTGAACACAATATTGTTCTGCGACAAAAGTGAGTTTGAGCGGAGGTCATAGGTGGAAGCATCATTCCATTTCGGGTCGCCGTACACTTCTTTCGATCCGGCAAAACCAAGGGCCTTCCAGGCACCGAAGGATGTGGCAGTGCCCGCGGGACAATACCAGCTTATATTCGAGACATTATTGACATAATACATATTGGCATCCCATTGGATAGAATTGGCATTGCTTGCTGATGTATAGGCAGGATATGCCCTGTAATTGCCCTCAATATCAACAATATTGCCAAGGACTTCTACCGAAGGATGGTAATATAAATATACATAGATGCCATAACTGGTATGTGAAGAATAGCTGGACTTGCCGCCGTCAATCTTCACGGTATTCTGACGGATATTGCCTGAATATGTTCCATTGTTGCGCGAATACGCATATATGCCATACGTATAATAGTAACCGCTGTTGCCGGCTATCAGGTTGTCGGTTATCTCCACATCGTAGTTGTAATAATTATAGATGGAGTAGTGATATCCCGCATTTCCACCGGTATTGTCATTACCGGTGATCTTGTTTCTCCGGATATTGTAGTTACCATAATAGTAGCTGTAGATATCATACATGTAATAATATCCAGAGGTGTTGTTGCTGATTATGTTATCGGTAATATCATACGATCCGTAATAATAGGTGTAGATATTGTATGTGTAGTAATAATCGTGGGAGTTATTCCTGATAATATTGCGCGCAATGCTTATAGGATATGACTGGTTGGAATACTGGGCATAATATGAATTGATCCTGTAACAGTAATAATATGATTTCTTGTTATTCTGTATAATATTGTCGTTAATTTCCTGAACGCCTGTAGCTGAACGGGGATAATAATTCCTGATCCCGTACCAGTAATACCCGCCATCACAGTTCTCAATGGTGTTGCCGTTAAACCTGTAGGAACTGTAAGAGTAACCGTTATACCAACCGTAAAAATTATAACTTGATGACGTTCCTGCTGTTACGTCAGCATTGTCAGCAAGGTTATCAAGCAGGTCAAAATAATAATTGTAATAATTGTATCCCAGATACATATTGGTACGAGCCCGCAGGTTCCGTATGGTGTTGTTCCCTATTAAAAACCTGTAGGAGGAATTGCCATAGTTATAATAGGTGTACACGGCGTAAACGGTAGTCGGGGCGCTCGAAACCGTAGCCCCCGTATAAGGCCAGTCATGCAGCACATTTCCACTGATCACCGTTGGACGGTCGGCCGCATAGGAATAATAGGAATAGATGCCGTACAGTGTTGAATTGCAGTTATTGGAAGTAGCATTTGCCCGCGAGATGTCATTATTCAGAATCTGGTTGCCATTCGAAAAATAATTCCATATGGCGTAATAATAGAAATTCTGTATGGTATTGTTGCTGATGGTATTGTTTTGCGCAATGCTGGTATATGTTGAGCTGCTTCCCTGCACGGCTATGCCGAACGCAGGTCCGGGACTATTGGAATTGGTAGTCCTCATCAGGTTGCTGTCTATCAGGTTGTATGACCCAAGATTATCAGTACTGGACGCGGTGCACGAAGTGCCCGATGTGGAGAAGACAATGTAAGCTCCTCCTGAAGTTGAAGAGAGCGTAAGCGCGGAAAACTCAATTATGGAATTTTTAATGATATTATAATCCGCCCCGTTCATCAGCCTTATCCCCTGCACGTCTGCATTGTTGAGACTGTTTCTGACAATCAGGTTTTCGAAACGGAAATAGTCGGTTCCGTTGAGCAATATGACCGAGCCCACAGCACTCACATTCAATACTTTACCGTTCCCTTTAATGGTGACGGTATTGGTTGATGACACCCCGGAAATTGTATCGAATACTACAGCAGGTTCTAACTGGTCCGTCATTACCCGGACTGTAACCGGACCGCTCACCCCATTGGTATTGATATCCGCACTGAAATCTGCCCATGAAGCGTAATTGGTTCCGCCGGTGGCTGCCGAACTGTCTATGGTGTATGACCCTGACAGTTGAGCCCTGCCCTGAACGGCAATTAAGATGAATGCCAGCAAAGAGTAGTACCTGAGGCGTTTTTTTGTTTGGTAATTTCTTTTCATATACTTTGTTGATTTTTTACTTTTTTTCCAACTAATGAAATACCCATCAGGCGCCCTAATTTCATCTTTACTATCCCTGCATAAAGTTAATTAATGCAAAGTTTATATTCTTGGAAAACATAAAATTTGACTAATATCAAATCACAGGTGAAATTTTTATATTTGTATTGAGAAAATGAATAGAGAGATCGCGAATTATTATTTCAAGCCCGCCCCTTTCTGGGATAATATACCAGATACATGTTACAAAGAATTCAAAGCCAATTCCATCCTAATTAAAGTCGAGAAAAACGGAATTATTTACAGCGAAGGAAATTATCCGAAAGGTTTGTATATCCTGAATAAAGGCATTGCAAGGATGTATCTTATCAACTCCATAGGCGAGGAACAGACTGTTTACCTGTTGGGTGCCGGTGAGGTTTTCGGACACCGTCCCTTAGTCTGCAACGATGAAAGTCCTGTATTCATTTCCGCGGTTGAAGCCTGCGAGATTGAAATGATTGACAAAGATGTTTTTTTAAACAGCCTTAAGCAATCCATCGAGTTAAACACGCTGATCCTGAATTATTTCGGAAACGAATTCAAGGTGCTTTGCAATAAGATATCATTCTTTGCACTGAAGCCGGTAGATGAGCGTATTGCGCTGGCTCTGCTCGTACTTAACCAGAAGTTCCATGCATCCGGCCAGGAACCGAATATTGTGTATTTCAGCCGGAGGATAGTCGCAAACTTCGCCGGGACTATTGTGGAAACCTTATCACGCCAGCTCAGGAAAATGAAACAAGCGGGGATTATTGCCATAAAGGGACGGAAAATAATCCTGCTCGACATGGAAGAACTGTATAAACGGGCTAATATCTGACATCTGTCATATCTTGCCCGCACCGAACAGTTTCCGCATGATTATTCCGGCGTGGGCCAGCAGGTTGGGAAGCCATCCGTAATGTTTTTTAAGCACCTTGTACCTTTCAAGATTGCTGGCTTTCCTGTTGGCCGATGAAAATCCTTCAAGGGTAAAACAGGCAAGCACTGTTTTTAAATTGACAACTGTTCTGCATTGTTTCAGGCAGAATATCATCCAGTCGATGTCGGAAACATACCGGTAAGTTTCGTCGTAAGGCACCGCGAGTTGACGCCTGATAATAAATGACTGGTGACCGACATTCATTCCCATGGAGAAAGACTTCCAATGCAGTGTTTCGGGCAGCTTCCTTGTGCTTATTTCAGAGCGTGTACCCATTTCCCTCCCGGAAGGGCTTACCATCATGGTTTCGCCATACAGGGCATCGGGATGACGGTCGAGAGCGTTTAATACAAGTTCTAATGTCCTACCGTCATGGACATAGTCTCCTGAATTGAGAAACCAGACATAATCGCCTTTGGCCATGGCCAGGCCCTTGTTCATCGCGTTATATATACCGGTATCTTTTTCGGAGACCCAAGTGGCGCTAAGTTTCAGTTTTTCCAGGAATTCCCTGGTGCCATCGGATGATCCCCCGTCGACAATAACGTGCTCCACACGATCCGCATATTTACCATCCAGGAATATCTCCAGCGTTTTTTTCAAACCATCAAGGTTATTATACGCAATGGTAACAATGGACAGTTTCATTGCTCGCTTGCAGAACTTATGCCTGAGGATGGGCCCCTTTTCGCTTGCCTGTATACGACCTGAGCCACACGCCTATCATCACAAGCATCATAAGCAGGATGGCAATGGAAACATAGCGTTCGATATTGTCAGTAGTGGTTTTACCCTTATCAAAATACATCCTGATCTTATGTTCCCCGGCAGGTACCGCCAGGCCTCTCAGGGTATAGTTCACCTTGTTGAGTGCGGCCGGTTTACCGTCAATCTCTACTTTCCAGTCGTCATAATATATTTCCGAGAACACCAGGTAACCCGGATTAGCATTTTTCACCAGGTAGTTCATGGTATCCGGATGATATGAAAGCAGCCTGGTTGTTGCCGCGCTGTCAATGGTGAAGCTTCCCCCTGTCAGCCTTTTATTCTGTTCGAACCCTGAATTGAAGGTCGCTTCGGTCTTGTTGTTGATGGTCCTCAGCTTCTCCATTTCAGAGAGTGCATCCCGGGCAGGTGTCAGTTGTTGTACAAACCAGGCATTACCATTGGCTGTGAGCCTTGGCAGGGCCAACCGGCCTGATGAATCGGCGCCAAGGAGATATTTGCAGTTGAGCATGTCAAGCGCCAGTCCCTGGTAGGCCCGCTTAGACAACATTGAGTCGATAAGGTCCTGGTAACGGCTCAGTTTGGCAGGATCGTATCCGCCTATCATTTTATGGAAAGCAGCTCCTTCATTATTGTTAAACGGGTCATTGGTTAGATCAAACACCCGGTAGTGCAGGTCTTTATCGGCGAGTATCTGCATGTCGGCCTGGTCTTTTGTCCGTTCAACAGCAGTGCCTTTTTCATACTGGAAATCATCCCAGCTCAAATATCTCCAGTCAACACCAATAAGGTCGATGGCTGCAAAAGCGCCAATCGCTCCGATCGCCACCATTTTTTTCAGCTTTTCTGTATACCATGCCCAGCATAATCCGAAGGCTATGCCGATGAAGATAAATGAACGGAATGCATCTTTCCTCAACAGGCTTGCCCTGTCTTCCTTCAGTATAGGTATGAGGTTGGCGTTGCCTCCCTCTTTCAGTTCCTTGTCGACCGCACCCTCCATATCGACAATGGCCGGGCCAAGTATGGCCATCAGCAGGCAGAAACCTCCCGTTATATAGAATGCCAGTTTTACCTTATCCCAAAGTTCTTTTGAAGATTCCACCGCCACAGTCTTTGTATGGGCATCCTGCTTAACGCCTTTTTTGACGGCTTTCTGTGCCTGCCAGTTCTCGTAAAGATGTTTCAACCCCAGGAAGCCCAGCAGGGGTATGGTGACCTGGGCAATAGAAAAGGCCATCATCGGAACCCTGAATTTGTTATAGTACCAAAGATGGTCGAACAGGAAATTGTTGATGAACCCGGCATGTCTTCCCCAGCCCAGGATAAACGAAATGGCTGTCAAAATGATCAATGGCCATTTTATCCTGTCCTTAACAACAATGATACCCAGCACAAACAGGAATATGACTATTGCCCCGATATAGATGGGACCGGAAGTGAAATCCAGGTCACCGTGATACAGCGGAAGGCCCTGTTCCAACTGTTCATCATTGTTATACACTTCATAGAACTTTGAATCCTTCCCAAGTTTCTCACGGCTGCTGCCGCCGTAAAAATTAGGGATCAGCAATGTGAAGGTCTCGCCAAGGCCATAGCTCCATGCAAAGGCATACCCGCGTTTCAAGCCTGCCTTGCCTCCAGCCTCACCACTTCCCTTCGCCCGGAGAAGATCGTTTCCTCCGCGCATGGTGTTTTCTGCAAAATGGCTGGTGGTCTTTATCTTTGTAATATTGCTCATGACACCTGCCCCCACTGCCACTACCGATATAAGGGTAGCCATCAGCATTTGCCTCACCTTGTTCTCTTTTATCAGCACCACCAGGTAATATATACCCATTACCAGGAGGCAGATAATACTGTAGAATGTGATCTGATAGTGGAAATAATAAATCTGCAGGGCCATATTGAATGCCAGCGTAGCGCCTCCGAGAAGATACCTGCCGTTAAACAACCAGTGCAGGGAAGCCAGCAAGGCCGGCATCAGCGCCATAGCTTCCACTTTGGTATAATGCGCCGCTTCCACGCTGCTTATGCTGTATGTTGCAAACCCGTATGCCAGTGCTGCAAGCGCTCCATGCAGGGGCTTGAGCCTGAAAGCGTTCATCATCATATAAAAACCGAGGAATGAAAGGAACAGTATCTTGAACGGATATTCTGTCCCGTTGACAGGCATCAGGTAATTGTATGTCTTGATCTGGTTGCCGCTTGGCTTGCCCTGTATCATGATGGACGGCATGCCTGAAAAGATACTGTTTGTCCAGCCGGGAAACTGACCGGTTTCCTTATCCGTATATTTTCGTATTTCTGAACTCTTGAGCAAACCCTGAGTAACGTCTTCCTCCCTGTGGGTGTAACCATTAAATGTGCGGATATAATAGATATATCCTACAATAAAAAATGCCAGAATGGCCAGCGCATGCGGTTTGATATCATTGATCAGTTTTTTCAGGTCCATAATTATATTTGTGCAAACGTAAGATAAAAACTGATTTTTTGCTAATAATTTGATTTAATTTGATGAATGAAAGACCGTTCCACGTTACATTGGCGCAAGGCTTATGATTTGGTGAGCAGCGCTTTTCCAAACAGGAAAATCAAACGTGTTGCATGACGTTCAGACGTGAATTTACGTCCCGGATCATGGGATAAACCCCTGGCTTTGCAAAAGTATCGCCAAAAACTTACTTTTGTCGCTTATGAAATTCTTTTTCCAGGCATTCTTTAAAGGCTTGTACTTTTTTCTGACCGACAAGCATTTCAGAAAATTTGCCTGGCTGGTGCTCAGGTACGGCAGAAGCCGCAGGTATGAAAGAAGGACCGTACGCCTGGCGGGCAGGCGTATACAGGTAGCCGATGTCAAATCATATGTCTGGCAATTCTATGAGATTTTTTTCAAGGGATATTACGACTTTCATACTTCTGCCGAAAGACCTGTGATACTCGACTGCGGCGCCAATATAGGCATCAGCGCCATACATTTCAAACAGCAGTATCCCCTGGCCGATATCCATGCATTTGAGCCCGACCCGGAAATATGCCTCCTGTTAAAGGACAATCTTGCCGCAGCAGGATGGAATGATGTCCATGTCTACAACCAGGCGGTATGGGTCAGGAACGAAGAGCTTGATTTTGCATCGGAAGGAGCCGATGGCGGCAAAATATCGCAGGAAGGATCGGGCAATAAAAAAATTGCAGCCATCGACCTGGCAGGATTTATGGCGGCATTCGACCATATCCATTTCCTGAAAATTGATATTGAAGGCGCTGAAACAAGCGTGCTTCCCCATATTGCAAGTGAACTGCGCAAGGTAGACAACCTGTTTGTCGAATTTCATTCATACAATGAGCAGCCGCAGCATCTGCATGATGTCATACAGGCCATTAGCTCATGCGGCCACAGGATATACATTGACAATATTCACTTTAAAAACACACCTTTTGTGAACAGGAAAGGGAAATACGGAATGGACCTGCAATTGAATATTTTTGCATACAAGCCTTGAAAATACTGCATGTAAATACGAATGATAACGGCGGCGCGGCTATTGCTGCCATAAGGCTGCATTATGCCCTGTTAGAGACCGGGATAGATTCAAAAATACTGTTCCTCAGGCGTTCAGGCACTTCTACGATCCGCGAGGCTTATTATTTCGAGGACATGTTTACTTCAGTATCCGGCTTCAAACTCCTTTTAAAGCTCAATACTGCCTATAACCGGCGATATACATTTTACAAGCCTGATGTGTATTTCAACGGACCCGACAGTTTATTCGATATCAGCAGGCACGAGCTGTTCAGGTGGGCCGATATTGTGCACCTGCATTGGGTGGTCAAGTTCCTCGACTGGGAAAAGGTCTTCAGTCAGAAAAAAAAATTCGTATGGACGCTGCATGACATGAATCCAATGACCGGAGGGGAGCACTACAAAACCGGATATAACGGCGAATTCAGCGCAGTAGCCAGGCGCAATATCCTCAGGAAAAAACACATCATTAACCCTGCAGACCTGACCGTTATTGCTCCCAGCCACTGGATAGGCCGGATAGCAGGCAATTCGGAGGTGTTTTCAGGGAAAAAGATCGTAACCCTTAGAAACCCTGTAAGCCCGGATATATTCAGGGTGATGTCCGTGGAGAAAAGAAAAGTCCTGGAAGGGATTCCAAGGGAAAAAAAAATTATCCTGTTCGTTGCTGAGAATCCGGATGATAAACGCAAAGGATTCGAATGGCTGATGAAGGCGTTAAGCGGTTTTGAAAACAAAGACGCATATTTTCTGCTTGTGATAGGCAGGAAAAGTGTGGATATTCCGAGGAATATAGATGCATTGCTTCTCGGAAGCATACATGACGAGACCCTCATGAGCCAGATATATAACGCAGCTGACGTATTTGTTATCCCTTCGCTGGAAGACAACCTGCCCAATACCGTGTCGGAAGCCTTGCTTTGCGGCACACCGGTGGCCGGAATGCGGACAGGAGGCATTGCCGAAATGGTGACTGACCAGCAGAATGGGTTCCTTGCCGGCGAACCTGCCCAGCTTGGTGAAGCTATCTTACGATGCCTCGACATGCATCAGTCCAGGGAATTTATCAGTGCCCAGGCCAGGCAGGAACTGGACCCTGAAAAACTTTTACCCGCATTCATAAAAGTCTACACATCCTGAACTGCATACCACCCTGCTTAGCCAATAGCTGTTGACCGAGCGGAATACCTTCACTTGATCTGCTGTGCCAGTTGTCTTGAGAATTCCCTTGCCGAAACCTCCGTCAAATGGCTTCCGTCGTAACTCACAAATGAGCCTCCTATTGTGGGACAATACGCCCCTGCCTTTTCAAGCTCTTTTCTGAATTGCTCAAAACTCTTACCTGCAAATTCATCTTCCAGCATGCGCATTTCCTCTGCGACCGGCACTCTCACTGCCACTACGCATATATCCTGCGCTACCAGCCTGCTGATATAATCGATACATTTCTTTTGTGCCTCTTCCGAATACATTTCATGCCTGAACTGATCCGCGTAAGCCGGTATGGCCGACCCTGAATCAAGCGGTATTTTATAAGATGCAGCATACCCGTTGCTGACATGATATCTTTCAACATAACGTTCCCCTCTTGACAGTTTATAAATATCCGAAACAGCATACGGGTCAAAATACGTCAGACTGGGATACACATGTTTCCGTATCCATACATCCCTGCTGTTCCACTCCAGCAGTGATTTCAGGTGACTGTTGCGGAGCGATCCCTGCGTAAAGGAATTGACGGAAATGCCGATGACAAGGACACGCTTTCCAGCCGGATCCAGTAACTTAACGGCCTTGCCCAGCAAAAACGAATCGAGTCCCGCACTGCTGAAACCATAATTAAAACTTTTCGATCCAAGCATACTGTCAACCACCGCCGGATCTATGCCACGGTATATCCGCGAGTCGCCTGTAAATACAATATCATACCGCTGATCCGGATCGATTTTATGGGCCCAGAAACTATCGCGCAGCATGGGTGATGAAGGCAAATCCGGCAGTATCACGCCAAGAACCAACAAGACCAGCGGAACTGTCATCAGTATGCCGGCTATCTGCCGCTTCGACTGTTTTATTTTCGCGATATAACTCATGCCTAAAACTGAAAATAAATGAATTGTTGTTCCGGCCCCCTGAAATAAATGATCACACCGACCAGAAGGCTCCAGAATATAACCTGTACAACCGTATTGTTCCTGACCCTTGAAGACAAAGGCCACGCGGACCCAAATTCAAGGCCGGCTGACACCAAGAGCCAGATGCTGACATTGCCGGCAAGCACGGCCTTAACCCGCCAAGTGCCATCCAGGCTTAGCATGTGCTTTAAAATATGCAGCGCCTCCGTGATATTTTCCGCCCTGAAGAACACCCATGCCAGCACGACCGCTAAAAAAACAGCCGTCCGTTTCAGCAGGCGCGGGGCCGTAACATGTTTGAAAAGTTTTTCGAGGGACAAATACGCAGCATGTAGGGCTCCCCAGGCAATAAATGTAAGGTTGGCTCCATGCCACAGGCCGGACAGCAGCATGGTAAACCACCTGTTGAACAGGTTGCGTAGCGGGCTTCTCCTGTTTCCGCCCAAGGGAATATACACATAATCCCTGAAAAAGGATGATAATGAAATATGCCATCTCTGCCAGAAGTTGCCGAATGAATCGGCCAGGTAGGGATGATTGAAGTTGAGCCTGAAATGGATGCCGCAGAGTTTGGCTATCCCCCGGGCTATGCTGCTGTAGCCGTTGAAGTCAAAATATATCTGGAATGAAAAGGCAAACATGCATATCCACCAGGTAAAACCGTCATTCACCCTTTGTACATCGTTGAACTGCTGGTTGACAAACACTGCCAGGTTATCCGCAAGCACCATCTTTTGGAAAAATCCCCAGATACATGTCTTGATGCCGTTCAGTATTTCGAGTGAGTGAATGCGTTTATCGGCGCGCAACTGGCCAAGTATATCCCTGGCCCTTATGATCGGACCAGCCACAAGGTGTGGGAAGAAGGAAATAAATGCAAAAAAATGCAGAAGGTTGTCGGCGGGGCGTGCTTTACCACGATACAGGTCGATGGTATAGCTCATGGAATTAAACGTGTAAAAACTTATTCCCACTGGAAGCACCAGGGTAAACTCGGGAACGGACTCCCCGAAATGCGTGTTTATGCCATAAGCATGGAACAACTGGTCAGCTGCGGTTGCCAGCCACAGGCTGTATTTAAAAATCAGCAATGAGGCAATATTTCCTCCAAGCGATAACCACAGCCACATGCGCTTCAGGGAAGGTTGTTTTAAAAGAAGGTGACCACATATGTAATCAAGGGTTCCGGTTCCCAGCAGAAGGAACAGGAATCGCCAGTCCCACCATCCGTAAAACACAAACGACATGATGCATATCCACCACCACTTGCTTGTATTGCGTTTTTTCATTACCGGCCACAAGCCCAGGAATACGGCTGCAAAAACAAGGAATGGTAACGAATTGAACAGCATAAGCCTTTTTTACAGGTAACGTGTGAATTTGCGAAAATCCTTTTTATGTCCTTCAGTGCGTTTCACGTCCACATGCCCGAGTATGAAATATCCCATCAGTTTTTCACCGTCTTCCAGACCCAGATAGGATTTCATAGCAGGGGAATATGTGCCCAGGCCGGTGCTCCAGTACCCGCCTGCATGCTCAAACTGGTGCAGGGACAGGTACATATTCTGCACACCACAGGCAATGGCGCATATATCTTCCGTTTCCACCGTCTTTGCATTCTCGTCCCTGTGCATCACAATGGCTATGGCATGCGATATTCTGCCGATGTTGCCGGTTATTTTATCAAGCTTCTCCTGCCTGAACTTTTCAGGAAGCGTTTCCGTACGGTATATCTCTGCGGCTTTCTGAAGCCATTCAGCCAGTTTATCACCTGTGATCACAACAAACCGCCAGGGGTAATTGCTATGGTGATTGGGTGCCTGGTTGGCATTATGCAACAGGGTGCTGATGACGTGCTCGTCGAGCACTGTCCCGGTAAATTCGCGGGGGTAAATGCTTCTCCTCGCGCTTATGATTTCATTGATGTTGTTTGGCTGCACGTGCTTTGTAAATTGAATGAAAAACTACGCTTGACAATATGATCCCTGCTCCCAGGTAGAATTGTATATTCAGGTACTGGTGTTCGTTAAAGATAAATGCGGCCAGCAGGATGCCGTAAACAGGTTCAAGGTTAATAGCCAGGTTGGCAGTAAATGCGGTTACATGTTTCATGGCATTCAGGTTCATGACAAAAGCCACGTTGGTGCATACAAGTGCGAGAAGCCCTATCCAGATAAAATCTGCATACGGCGAATGAATCAGTTCGGGTGCATCCGTAAGTGGCCACAGGTCAAACGCATTCACCGGCAACACTTCGCCCATATCAAGGTCGGCCAGCAGCAATAAACACAGGAACAAGAATCCGCCCAACAGTTCTGCGAACGACATCACTTTCGTATCTATTGAATTGGCAAGGGTTGAATTGATGGTTGAGAAAAGCGCAGCTACAAATGTTGAAAAAACACCGACTGCTATGGCCAGTGAATAATTACCGCTTCCCGGAGCTTCATCAGGCGCATAATACGCAATCAGGCCTATACCCGCAAGGGCCAGCAAACCCAGCAACACATCAAGCACCACAAATTTTTTCCTTGATATAAGCGGTTCCAGAACTGACGTGAAGGTGCTTGTCAACCCGAAACATCCCAGAGTAAGCGACGCGCTTTTGCCTATCTTTATGGAGCCGTAAAATGTAAGCCAGTGAATGGCTACAAGTACGCCGATCCCAGCCAGTGTGACGAAGTGCCTTAAACTTGTTGCCCTGAGGGAGGCGATGAATTTCGGAATAAGAAAGAAGCCCAGCGCAGCAAGCCACATCCTGTGCCAGACAAGGGTAAAATGATCTGTGCTGATCAGCTTTCCCAATATGGCAGTGAACCCGAATATAAACACGGCGATGTGCAGCTGAATATATGCTTTTTTCAGTTCAGGCCTCATTGTCAAGTGCGAAAATAGACATATTTGAACAACAAAAAAACCCGCCCATCGCTGAGCGGGTTTTCCCTCTATAAGTATAAAAATTACTTGGTGATGCTATTGTAGAAGCTTGTATTGCTTCTGTAAGGTGATTCGTACACCCTCACTCTGGTCTTTGATTTCATTCCGCCGACCTTGGCCTGAACGTTCACCTTGCTGTAAGGACCGTTGAAGTTCTTCGTGCTCATTTCTGTTACCTTGCTGACATAGAAATCATTTTCGATGAATTTTTCTGTAGTGAACTTTTCGTCAAACGAGTAAGTCAGGAAGTTGCGGAAACGGTTGTTTGAAGTTTCCTTGGTGTAGCTCTTAACCCAGGCTTTTGTATTGCCTTTGCCTACAGTCTTCGGGATGGAAGTCCTCAGCGATTTGTCGGTCCTCAGACTTTGCGATATCTTTACAGTGGTTTTACCTGAAGCAGAAGTTTCAGTGTTAACCTGCAACCCGTTGTTCAGGATCACATACGTCATAGGCACTGACACGTATGTATGAGGAGGCACGAAGGTGTACCTTTCCGCCACTACCGTTGATACTTTCCTTTCATAGGTAATGTTTTTGCCTGTTCCTGATGGCACTACATAAGATTCGGTAGTGCTTTTCTCAACCCAGTAGTCGTTCTTCCAGTCGTTGTAAATGAACACTGAACGCTTCCAGTCGATGTACATAGGCTTGTCAGTCTTGTTGTATATGGAGAAGTATGTGACTCCATCTTCTGACCACATGTCGTAGGTGACTTTAATGTCGCTGTTTTCACAAACACCGTTCTTGGATACTTCATCCTTTCCCACAGACTCAGTTTCCACAAGTTGAACATACTGGCTGCATGAGGCCAAGCCCACGACCACCAGAACTGCGATTAAATTTAATTTCAATTTTTTCATTTTTTTATATTTATTTAGGTTGGGACAAACATACAGTAAAAAAATAATGCAGGGAAATAATACATTTGGGGTATTTTTACAGCCTCAAGCCAAGGAAAGAGAATTATTTCATACATGCAAAATGCTTTTTATCAACACATTATCTATACCTTATAAAATTACGGCTCGCAGATCAAAAAATATTGCGCGTCTATTTATTCTGTTTTTCCTTATGCAGATAGTCAACAAGGTTGACGGACAGAAAAGAACCTTTGGTCCGGGTGAAACGAACGATACGATACGCTTAAAAGAATTAGAGAATTATGTTATCGGGCATTATTTTTCCAAGACCCTGCATGTCGAGCTGTATGCCTCGCAGGCCATTGAGCTGGCAAAGAAACTGAATGAACGGTCATCGCTGGCTGAACTTTACCGGATGATGGGTATTATTCAGTACTTCAACGGGGAATATGATGCCGCCCTGGCAAACTACCTCGATGCCATTGCACTTTTCAAAGAGCTGGGCAATGTCAAAGGCGAAGCGGACACCTATAATGAGATCGGGAACGTATACCGGAAACACAACCGCCTGAAGGAGGCCAGGGACATACTTGCCAAAGCTTATGCGCTTTCCAGATCCATACGCGATACGTCTGGCATGGCCAAGGCTTATAATAATTCCGGTATTGTAGCCGAAACGGATAACGATCTGAAAACTGCACTCCGGAACTATGAAGCAGCCCTGGTGCTGTATGAGAAAATCAATGATTCCATAGGCCAATCCTATTGTTATGAGAACATAGGCGGCATACACATGATGCAGAAGAACTACCATGAAGCTGAAACATACTTTCAGAAGAGTCTCGCGTTGAGACAGGCAGCAAGACTTGAACAGGCTGTTGCCATGAGTTATCATTATCTCGGTGAGCTTTACCAGAAAAAAGGCGACCTCCAGGCGTCCAGGGATATGTATTATGCCTGCCTGGCCATAGCCCGGAGGATACATTACCCGGACATGGCGCAGAAGGCTTTGTTCTCTATCGCTTCCAATTACAGGCAGGCGGGGGATTTTACCAAAGCGTACGATTATTTTGAACAAGCAAGCATCTTAAAGGACAGTCTTTTTAATGCAGAAAAAAGCAGGCAGCTAGCTGAACTGCAGACACGCTTTGAAGTGGATAACCAGAGACAGGAGAACCTGTTACTCCAGCAAAGCAATGAACTGAACCGCCAGGCAATAAAGAACAGGAATCTTGTCATCTTTATCGTCATCTTTGCCTTCGCCGTGCTGATCACTATTGCGCTGCTGATATATAAACGGCGCCAGCAGCACATGGCCGTACTGACACAACTCAGAATACAGAAAGCCGAGCGCCAGCAGCGTGTCCGCATCTCGCATGACCTGCACGACCATGTAGGCGCACAATTGAGCTATGTGGTCAGCAATCTTGACATTGCCAACCAGGAAATAAAAGGCAGGCAGCTGGAACCAAAACGGCTGGAAGCCATTACGGAAATGAGCAAGCAGGCCATCAGCACGCTTCGTGAAACAGTGTGGGCATTGAACAATGAAAGCATATCCGTTGAATCCTTTGCCGATAAATTCAAGGTATATGCCCGGAAAATGACCGACTTTTCTACTGTTAAGCTTGAGTTCCATGAAGATATACAGCGCAATACCCTGTTGAGTCCGAATGCCGCGCTCCACCTCTTCAGGATATGCCAGGAAGCCTTCAGCAATGCGCTGAAACACTCAGAATGCACCCTCATATGCATCAGCGCAAGGAGTGGCGCAGACATACCATTTGAGTTTGAACTGAGCGATAACGGCAAAGGCTTCGACCCGGAGGAAGCGGGCAGTAAAGGTCATTACGGGCTAAAGAACATGAAGCATAGGGCAGAGGAAGTTGGTGCAGTATATACGCTTTCGACCCATTTGGGGAAAGGCACTGTCATATCGCTCAGGCTGAAAGAAAATACTACATATGCGTGATTGTCATTTCTGCAAAAAAACACTTTTTTTGTTTTATGTTACACTTTACCAAATTAGCCATTGTCGATGACAAGCAGCCGAACAGGGTTTCTCTGAATGAAAGGCTAAGCGCTACGCATGAGTATGAGGTTGTGTTCATGGCCATCAACGGGGAAGATTTCCTGGATAAAATGAAAGCAAGCCCGGCCGAAAACCGCCCGCAACTGGTGCTGATGGATATCGATATGCCGGTAATGGACGGCATTGAAGCGGTGAAACGTGGCATGACACTCTATCCGGACGTGAAATATATGATGATCACTGTATTTGACGATGACGACAAGATATTCGACGCCATTAAGGCCGGCGCCAGCGGGTACCTGCTGAAAGACGAACCCGCCGCCGTGATTTCAGGCGCCATTAAGGAAGTGCTTGAATTCGGCGGAGCACCCATGTCGCCTCGCATAGCCCGCAAAGCCATGAACATGCTGATGCATGCCAAGTTCGAGAATATGCCAAAGGAAAAAGAGAATGAACCTCTGCTCAGCGCGCGCGAAATGGATATACTTAAACTGATGGTGGACGGATACGATTATAAAGTGGTGGCGGACAAATTATTCATCAGCCCGCACACAGTCAGGAAACATATCTCCAATATTTATGAAAAGCTGCATGTCTGCACCAAGGTAGACGCAGTGAAGATTGCCCTTAAAAAGGGGTGGTTCGGCTCATTCCTGTATATGTGAAACTGGTTTTTCAGCTGATTATTCGCTAATCTTGCAGCATGGAAGCCGAGGAGAAGGATGTATTGTTCATGAAGAAGGCCCTTGAGCAGGCTCAACTGGCATTTGAAGATGACGAAGTGCCGATTGGCGCTGTAGTGGTCTGCAAGAACAGGATTATCGGGAAAGGGTATAACCAGACCGAAAAATTAAGGGATGTAACAGCGCATGCGGAAATGCTGGCCATAACGGCGGCATCGGCTTCACTTAACAGCAAATTCCTGGACGAATGTACACTTTATATAACCGTAGAACCCTGTGTGATGTGCGCAGGGGCCATCAAACATGCGCGACTTGGCAAAATCGTCATCGGCGCCATGGAACCCAAAATGGGATTCAGTAACTACCTGGACGGTGATTTTAATATAAAGACCGAACTGGTCAGCGGTGTGATGGAAAAAGAATGCAGGGACATAATGCAGGGGTTTTTCAGGGGAAAGAGATAGGTAATTACTAATGGAGAAATGAATAATAAATTGAAAATAAAGATTATATTTATATCATTCTTAACCTTTTCCGTAATTGGTATTGTTTATATTGTTAAATTGTTTGCCGGTGTATATTCTCAAGTGTCAGACGAACCTGAATGTAAGCAATACCTCACCGGAAAAGTATATTTCGATCCGTGTTATAACACTTTGTTGCTTCACATCGATGATGGACTGTTCCGCGTAATATCATCAGGAGTGATTGAACAACCTGTCATAAGGGAAGAGAATATTTTGACATATAAAAGGAATGATACATTTGTTGAAGTAGATATTGATACGTTAAGGTAAATATCATATTTCCACAATCACTTCCCGCGAATTACTTTACAAGCTTCACTGATCACCTTCTCTACCGGTGTAAACCTGAAACCCGTTTCGTTTTGTATCTTATCACTGTCGTACCTGTGTTCCTTTACGGAGGTCCTCATCGTTTCTTCCGTCACCGTAGAGCGGGGATTGACCAGACGGTATAACCTCAACGGCCATTTCAGCCACCTGACATATGAGCGCCTGATCTCAAACTGCGGAGCTTTTTTACCCATGCATCCCGCCATCATGCGAAATATGTCTTCATAGGTCCTGTTCTCCGAAACCAGCAGGTACCGCTGTCCTGATATACGGCTTTCAGACAGCATCAGCATGGCGGCTGCCACATCCTTTACGCCTACAAATCCATTCACTCCCCTGGTATAAAACCGGAACCCTTTATGGATATTGCCGAACAATCTGCAGGACCCCTTATCCCATTTCCCTGCGCCGAGAATGATGCCGGGGTTGACGATCACAGCCTGCAAGCCCTCTTCCATGCCGCGCCAAACCTCGAGTTCCGCCAGGTGCTTGGTTTTGGCATACCAGGTGTTATTGTCGTCATCACTCCATTGTGTCTCTTCTGTAATAACAGCGTTGCCGTCTGTTCTTCCGAGAGCCGCGGTGCTGCTTGCATACACCAGTTTTCCGACCTTTGCCTTCAGGCAGGCGTTGACGACATTCGCAGTGCCCTCGGCATTCACTTTCAGCATTTCCCCATAGCCGCCTTCGAACGATATCCTGGCCGCGCAGTGGAACACGCGCTCAGCGCCTTCAAATGCTTCATCGAGGCTTTGTATATCGGTGAGATCAGCATCCGCCCATACAAGTTTCTCCAGCAAAGGGCTTCGGGAACCCAGCTCCCACCCCGAGATGTCATTAAATTCAGACATGGCGGCGCCCGGCCTTTTCAGCGCTTTCACCTGAAAGCCTTTTTGCAGCAGAGCGCAAACCACATAAGCCCCAAGAAAACCGTTTGCCCCTGTTACTACCAGCATGTTGAAAGATTTATCGGGCAAAATTCGGTTTTTTATCCCAATATTGAACCATCATGTTAGACGCTTTTTTTTCACCTGTCAGCCGGTCTTTAACCAAACCTTTCAAGACCAAAGGCGTGCTTGGCAGCGACCTGAAGATATATTCGGGAAAGTTCCCCGATCCTTCCAAAGTGGATGTGGCCATCATCGGGCTCGGACATAACGCCGACCTGGTAAGAAAACAACTGTATGGCTATGGTTATCATTTCACAGGCATCGAGATTGCCGATTTCGGCAATCTGAATCATAACGGCACGTCCAGGAACATCAATGCCGGACTGGCCGAATGCATCATAGCGCTGAAGGCTGAGAATATCATTCCCATATTTATCGGCGACAGCGAAAACTACAGCGATGGCGTGTTGAAAGGTAACCAGTACAGCCAGGTGGACCTTGCCCTCGTTTCACCTCATATTTCATTCGGGGTGAACGACCTGGCCAAAAAACTGCAAATCAAAAAGCGCCTGTTTCACTGTTCATTCATCGGCTTCCAGAATTTCCTCAACAGTCGCGACAATATCCAGGAATCGAGCGAAATATTCAGCGACCACCTCCGTCTCGGCGATCTCAGGGCCAATCCCGCAAAAGTGGAACCATTGCTGAGGCAGGCTGATATTTTTGAGTTCGACCTGTCGGCGATACGGCACCAGGATTTTTCGGGAGGGGATACAGCCCTGCCCAGCGGCTTGTTTAATCACGAGGCATGTGCCATATGCCGTTATGCAGGCATCTCCAATTCCATTGGCATTTATCTGCTCAATCATTTCAGGTTAACGGAAGATGGCGCCCTGAACCAGGCGCAGGCCGCACAGATGGTCTGGCATATTCTGGACGGCATCGACAACAGGTTCAATGATCACCCCATGCTCAACCACCGCAATTTTACCATTTATAAATGCCATGCGCACAGCGGGGAAGACATGATCTTCATAACCAGCGCCGTTACCGGCCGTTGGTGGATGCAGGTCCCGACATGGCAAAAAAACAGGAAGATCGCACCGAAATTCATTGGGTGCAATGAGGAAGATTTCGAGATTGCCAAACAGGGTGAAGTCCCTGAAAAATGGTACAGGGCCTTAGGGATATAAGGACTTCAGACTGGTAAACCCCTGAACACTACCATAAAATAATCTCACATTTAATCGAAGCCGGCACATTTGCTCTGGCAATATTAAATATTTCAGTATAACTTCGCCCCGCTTTATATTTCTATTTTGCTAATGACTAAAAATGACTGGACACTGGATGAAATAAGCGAAATTTACAACCGTCCATTGTTAGACCTGATATTTCAGGCCGCGAGTATTCACCGAAACCATAATTCTTATGCTGAAGTTCAGGTAAGCAGCCTTATTTCGATCAAAACAGGTGGCTGCAAGGAAGATTGCGCCTATTGTCCACAGGCAGCCAGGTATCACACAGATATTGAGGTTGAGCCATTGATGACTGTCGAAAAAGTGATGGAGAGGGCCCGGATCGCTAAAGCTAACGGGGCATCACGCCTCTGTATGGGCGCTGCATGGAGAGAAGTAAGGGACAACCGGGATTTCGACAGGGTCCTGGAAATGGTTTCCGAAGTGAATGACATGGGACTGGAAGTTTGTTGCACATTGGGCATGCTTACGTATGAGCAGGCAGAAAAGCTCAAAGCTGCAGGTTGTTTTGCATACAATCACAACATCGACACATCCAGTGAAAATTACCATAATATCATTACAACCCGCAGTTTCGACGACAGGATCAATACGTTGAACAACGTGCGCAAAGCCAAGCTAAGTGTATGTTGTGGCGGCATAGTCGGCTTAGGCGAAACGGATGATGACAGGATCAAAATGTTGCATACGCTGGCCACAATGGAAGAACATCCGGATTCCGTGCCCATCAATGCCCTTGTGCCTGTAGCCGGAACTCCCCTGGAGAACAACACCAGAGTAAGCATTGATGACATGCTGCGGATGATCGCGACAGCGAGAATAACAATGCCCCTCAGCGTGGTAAGGCTGTCAGCCGGAAGAAATGAAATGAGCCTTGCCGAACAGGCTTTATGTTTCATGGCCGGGGCAAACTCCATTTTTGCAGGTGAAAAATTACTGACTACCCCCAATCCGGATTTTGACGCCGATTTGCAGATGTTTAATATCCTTGGGCTAACTGCGCGAAAACCGTTCAAGGATTCGGCAATCCACAACAACCCCTCAGTTTTAAACGGTGCCCGCTGCTGAATATTTTAACAGGTCATTACAGATAAGACTCGAGGAAAGAAAACGTAAAGACCTTTACCGTGAGTTATGCATTCAGGACGGCAAAATTGATTTTTGCTCCAATGATTATTTGGGCCTTGCACGACTGGCATCCCCTGATTTACAACCTGGCGGTCTGCCGGGAACCGGGGCCACCGGGTCAAGACTTATATCAGGCCATTCGGAAGCAGCAGAAAAAGCGGAGGAAATTATTGCCGCTTTCCACTCCGCAGAAGCATCCCTCATATTTAATTGCGGCTATATGGCGAATATCGGACTGCTTTCTTCAATAGGCAGGAAAGGGGATACCTTTATTGTCGATGCGAATGTCCATGCAAGTATTCATGATGGCATCCGTTTGAGCCATGCCGGCAAATATAAATTCAGGCACAATGACCCTGACGACCTGGAGAAGAAAATAAAAAAGGCGCAGGGCAATACGTTCGTTGTCGTAGAATCGTTGTATTCCATGGATGGGGACAGGGCTCCGCTTCCTCACATCGCTGAAATCTGTGCCAGGCACAAGGCATTGCTGATAGTGGATGAAGCCCATGCCACCGGGATATGGGGTGAAAACGGAAAGGGGCTGGTTAGCAATTACCAGCTTCCAAACGGTGTATTTGCCTGTATTCACACGTTCGGAAAGGCAATGGGACTGCATGGTGCAGCAGTTACAGGAAGCCAGGTATTAAAAAACTACCTGATCAACTTTGGTCGTTCTTTTATCTATTCTACTGCATTGCCTCCTGCCACCTACAAGCAGATACTGAATGCCTACCAATTGCTTCCATCCGTTGACAGAAGTCCGCTCTTTGATTTGATAGATTATTTCAGGGGTTCGATCCGGGATTTAAAGCTGCAGGAATTTACCGACAGCCAGTCACAGATACAAAGCCTTGTTATAGGGAGCAACACCAGAGCAAAAGCCCTATCAGAGCACCTTTTTCAAAACGGCATCCATGCGAAGGCAATCCTTTCACCGACAGTCGCCCCAGGCACTGAACGCATCCGGATCTGCCTCCACAGTTTTAACACTAAACATGAAGTAGACCTTTTATTAACAGAAATCAGGAACTTTTTAAAATGAACTATTGCATAGCGGGCATCCATACCGGGATCGGCAAAACAGTTTGTTCGGCTGTCATTTGCCAGGCATTGGGTTACGACTACTGGAAACCTGTGCAGGCAGGCGATCCGGAACATTCAGACAGCATATTCATCCGGGATAATGTCGACAATCCACAATGCACAATACATCCTGAAAAATATAAATTATTAACACCTGCCTCTCCGCACTATGCAGCGGAAATCGAGAATATAAACATTAAACGTGACGACTTTATTTTGCCCCCAAGTCAAAACAACATCATAGTTGAAACAGCCGGAGGCCTTATGAGTCCTTTATCCTCAGACTTTCTCAACATCGACCTAATTGAATACCTGAAACTGCCTGTCATCCTGGTTTCAAATAACTATTTGGGAAGCATTAACCATACGTTATTAAGTTACCGGTGCCTCAGGGAAAGAAAAATTCCCGTTGCAGGTCTTGTTTTCTCAGGAAAAACTATGCCATCAAGCGAAGAAATGATTTTGCAGTACACGCAGTGTCCCCTGTTATTTTCCATTCCGGAATTTGAAAGCCTTGACAAGGACACTATCAGGGGATTTGTGTCCAATAACCGCATAAGACTATCCGCAGATGAATAACCCGCCCGCAGATCCGATCTGGCATCCTTTCACCCAAATGAAACTGGCCGCCCCGCCCATCCATATAGACAGGGCGGCAGGTTGTATGCTTTATGGACGGGACGGGAAAAACTACATTGATGCAGTATCATCATGGTGGGTTAATATTCACGGCCATTCGAATCCTTATATAGCCCGTAAAATTGCCGAACAGGCTTCCATTATGGAACATATCATTTTTGCAGGCTTTACCCATACCCCTGCAATAGATTTAGCGAGGAACCTTCTATCCGTCCTGCCGGGGAATATTGCAAAAATATTTTATTCCGACAACGGTTCTACCGCTGTGGAAGTAGCCATAAAGATGGCTTTGCAGTACTGGCACAACCAGGGCATCTATCACAGAACAAACATAGTGGCATTTGAAAATGCATACCATGGCGATACTTTTGGTGCCATGAGCGTTGGAGCAAAAAGCGCCTTCAACGCGCCGTTCGAAAACCACATGTTCAACGTGGATTATATACCCGTGCCTGATAAGACCAATCATGAATCGGTCAGGAAAAAATTTGAGGCATTACTGGACACTGATAATGTGGCCGCATTTATTTTTGAACCGCTGGTGCAGGGAGCAGGCGGCATGCTGATGCATGCTCCCATCCATCTGGATGAACTGATACAGCTGGCCCACCAAAAAAATGCACTTTGCATAGCGGATGAAGTCATGACCGGTTTTGGAAGAACAGGCCGGAATTTTGCGTCAGACTATTTGCAAAACAAACCCGACCTGATTTGTTTATCAAAAGGGATCACCGGCGGTTTTATGCCACTTGGGGTAACTGCCTGTTCACGGCATATATTCGATATGTTTTATTCAAGCCGCATGGAAAAGACTTTTTTTCATGGACATTCCTATACGGCCAACCCGCTTGCCTGCACTGCCGCCAACGCAAGCCTCGAACTTCTGCTGAACGATGAATGCCAGTCGCGGATCAAAACCATTGTGCGTTGTCATGCCCATTTTGCGGAAACAATAAGGAATGAACCTTTTGTCAGGGAAGTCAGGCAGCAGGGAACAATCATTGCGATAGAGCTGAACACGGAAGAAAATTCTTCTTATTTCAATTCCATAAGAAACGACGTCTATCAGTTTTGCCTTGACAATGGCGTCTTGCTAAGGCCATTGGGAAACATATTGTATATCATGCCACCTTATTGCATCACACCGGATGAATTGGAAAAAGTCTATCAGGTCATAAAAAAAGTTATTGCCAGGTTTAAAATAAAATAACATGAAACAGATTGTCGATAAAATAGTAAGCAGCCCCTCCCTCCACGCCCGCTGGCTGAATACCCTCTCAATGATGGAAAACGCCGGAGCTAAAAAAATAAAAAATTGTGAAGACCCTGTATTCGTCAGGGAAATCATTTTAAAACACTCTGCCGAAGAGGCTCGTCATGCATACTACCTGAAGAAACAAATTTCGAAAATTGAGGAGAATGCCTGCCCTACTTACGAGAACCGGTATTTGTTGGCCCCCGGCACCAGCTACCACTATTTGAATGCACTGGATATCAGCATATGCAAATACGTAAAAAACACATTCGGCTATTCGGGCTATAAACTCAAATATGCCGCCTACCTGCTGGTAACTTATGCGATCGAAGTCAGGGCGGATGAACTTTACCCGGTTTACCAGGATTCATTATCATTATTCAGCAGCAATGTTACCGTAAAAAGCATCATTGCAGAGGAAAAGAACCACCTTGAAGAAATGATCCTTCAACTAAAGGAATTCTCAGAAGACTGGGAGATTATGGCCCGATACGCCATTGAAGCTGAACGCATTCTTTTTGAAGAGTGGAAAAATGATCTGGAACAATATTTGTCGACTGACCAGGCAAATGATAATTAATACGCTTAAAAACTCCTGTTCTTTCCCACCCAGTCGGAAATATAATCGGCAATAGTATTTGTGGGCGTTCCGGGAGGAAACAGGCGGGCCACGCCCTGCTTATTGAGAGCGGCCATATCATCGTCGGGAATAATTCCTCCGCCTATAAGCAATACATCGTTCAGGCCCTTTTCCTTCATGCAATCAATGATTTTTGGAAAAACGGTGTTGTGGGCTCCTGACAAAATGCTCACGCCGATTACATCCACATCTTCCTGCAACGCTGCATTTACTACCATCTCGGGTGTTTGCCTCAATCCCGTATAGATTACTTCCATGCCGGAATCCCTCAGAGCTGTCGCGATTACCTTGGCGCCACGGTCATGGCCGTCAAGCCCCACTTTGGCAATCAGTACGCGTATAGGTCGCTTTTGTGCTGTCATTATTTAATGCGTGTTAATGTCATGGCCTTTCTTTTTTTCAGGTTCCTCTCGCAATAGGTTTTGAAAGCCTCATCGTCCATTTTGAAATGACCGGTCCTGGCCGATGCCGGCTGAAGCCTTTTCCTGAGTTTCTTTTCCGTTTTCCCAAGGCTCAGCGAATACACGTAGATATGATTGTCATCAAATTCAAACGGGTATACAATGTAATATGGATTGCCCGTGCTGTCTTCCTCCCTGACATTCAGGTAATAAAAATCCCCCAGGTGGCTCAGTGAATTATTCGTGTCGGAAAGGTTCATCAGCTTTTCCGCACTGGCATCGATCTTTACCCCCTTTTCACTGATCTCAAGGGTATGCGTGTCCTTCCCTTCCTTAAGTTCTTCAATGGATTGCCAGGTTCCATAGATCTCTTTGGGATATGTCTTTACAATAATGCCGGGCCTGGCATCGAATGTGGCAAACTGGCAACTGCCCATGGACAGCAACAGCAGCAGGCTGAAAATAATGCGTGTTTTTAATGTCATGTTTAAGCTGTTTTAGAAATATGTCTCACCGCTGCCCTGATCCTTTCGGCTGCGGATGCGGTTCCAAGCAGTTTCAGCATATCGAACAGCGGGGGACCGCCGGCTTCTCCGCTTAGCGCAACGCGCAATGGCTGCATCAGGCTGCCGGGGTTAACCCCCTCTTCCTGGGCCATCGCCTTCATGGCTTGCTCTATCTCTTCCGCGGAAGCAGATTCCATTCCCGGCAATGCATCGGCAAATTTTACCAGAAAAGCTGCCACCTGCGCATTCCATTTTTTGGCAATCACCTGCGGATCGTACGACTCAGGATTCCTGAAAAAGAACATACATTTATCTGCAATTTCATGTTTGAATGAGACCTTTTCCTTGATCAGTCCCACCACTTTTTCAAGGTAATCAATATTGGTCTGTACGCCTTTCGACAGGATGGACGGCATAATGCTTTCGGCTATCAGCCTGTTGTCTTTATGCAGCAGATGCTGATGATTGAACCACCTGGCCTTTTCAGGATCGAACTTCGCTCCGTTCTTGCTGATTTTTTCAATGGTGAACAACTGTATCAGCTCATCCATATTGAATATTTCCCTGTTATCAGAGGTGTGCCATCCCAGGAGGGCAAGCATATTGACAACCGCTTCGGGTTCATACCCCCTTTCGCGATAACCGCTGCTGACATCACCGGTCTCCGGATCTTTCCATTCGAGCGGGAAAACAGGGAATCCAAGCCTGTCGCCGTCCCTCTTGCTGAGCTTGCCGTTCCCGTCGGGTTTAAGAATCAGCGGAAGGTGGGCAAACTTGGGCATCACGTCTTCCCAGCCGAAAAATTTATAAAGCATCACATGCAGGGGGGCCGATGGCAACCATTCCTCACCTCTTATCACATGCGTGATTTTCATGGCATAATCGTCCACCACATTGGCCAGGTGATAGGTCGGCATGCCGTCGCTTTTGAACAGCACCTTGTCATCCATGGCGGATGTCTGCACCACCACCCAGCCCCTTATCAGGTCGTGGAAACGCACTTCCTCCTTGCGGGGCAGTTTTATCCTGATCACATACGGTTCGCCCGCGTCAATCTTTTTCTTTACCTCATCCTCTGAAAGCGTCAGGGAATTTTTCATGCTCATGCGGCTCACGGCGTCATACTGCGGAGCCATACCGCCAGCCTTGAGCTTTTCCCGCATTTCTTCCAGATCTTCAGCAGTATCGAATGCATAATAGGCATGTCCTGACGCCAGCAGCTGATCGGCATATGCCCTGTACATCGACTTGCGTTCACTCTGCCTGTAAGGTGCGCAGGGACCGCCGACATGGGTGCCTTCGTCAAACCTGATGCCGACCCACGTCAGTGAATCGATGATATACTGTTCTGCGCCCGGGACAAATCGCCCCTGGTCTGTGTCTTCCACGCGCAATATCATATCTCCCCTCTGTTGCCTGGCAAACAGGTAATTAAATAAGGCCGTGCGAACTCCCCCGATATGCAATGGGCCCGTAGGACTGGGAGCGAATCTCACTCTGACTTTCGACATACAGCTGCAAAAATAGGGAATATTGGGGAAAAGTCATTCGTTACCGGTTCACAGGGTTAAAGGTTAAACCGGGCCTGCAATTGCGGATGACCTGATGCGTACATAGTTCTGATTTGGGCGCCTGATCCGTGCCCTCCTGCTCCACTGCGTTCGGTGCTCCGCACCAGCCTGCCTGAGGCAGCTGCATGCGGTCAGCGGGACGCGGGGTTTACCGGGGATCGTGATGGCTTACCTCAACTCCCTCCTTTTCCTGTACCACTCCGAAGATTCGGAACCGCTTGCTGCACCAGCCGGAATCACCGGGTTCTGGTTCATAAACACGTG
>CALMKH010000279.1 GCA_937867025.1 uncultured Bacteroidota bacterium
AGGGTGATCCTGAACTTTTTATTTCCTTCCTGGCGCACTTTGCATGGAAGAGTGACGGTATCTAGAATAGGCACACCTGAAGCCATTTTGTTGATGAATTCGCCTGCAATTGGCTTGTTGACTGTAACAAGATATTCCTTTTCATGCCGGTTTTCGGCCCTGAGTATCCTGTTGACGATATCACCATCGTCGGTAAGCAGTATAAGGCCTTCCGAATCTTTGTCGAGACGTCCTACCGGAAATATGCGCCTGTTGTGATTGATAAAGGAAACAATGTTTGATTTGTCCTGGAGGTCCGTCGTGGAAGTAATCCCTTTGGGTTTATTGAAGGCGATGTACAGCGGATCTTTCTTTTTAATCCTGATGGTTTCGTCGTCAATGGCCACGCGGTCACTTTCACCAACCCTGGATGTTGGTGATGCCGGTTTCCCGTTAATGGTTACGCGGCCCTGGAGGATGAGCTTGTCGGCCTCCCTCCGGGAACAGAAGCCAGAAGAGCTGATGTATTTATTGATCTGGGTACCTTCGTGTTGGCCCATAGGGTAAAGATTTGGTGCCTGGCGTCATATTTTCTGCCGCCTTTGGCATATGCCAGTGTCTGCAAGTCCGGATCAGATCCAGTCCATCGCCATGGCAAAACCCCCTACAGTTGTAGGCAGTGCAAGCCAGAAAGCTTCAGGAAGGAAAATCATTAGAATGGTAATGATGGCGAGCGATACCAAAAACAACATCCAGTATCCGGCCCTTGATTTCTTTTCTGTCATATGAGGTTTAATTTCTGCTGCAAACTTAGTGGTTTTTTTTGATATAAAATGGGATTTTATTTCCTAATTTTGCCGCATGATCCAAAGGTGGCAAAGTTTGTATTTATTGCTGATGGCTGTGATTAGTTTTATCATGTTGCTGACAGATCTGCCCTTAACATCTGGACGCATGGTACAGAGCAGGGAAATTGTGGAGGTCGGTATAGTGCATTCGGTTGCTCCCGCGGCCCGATCAACAAATTATTGGGTTGTTATATTACTGACAATGAGCTGTTTGTTTTCAATTTTAGCCCTTTTTGGCTACAAAAGGCTTCGGGTGCAGTTAAAACTGGTGGCATTCAATTTTCTTCTTATCGGGCTGAGTGTCGTTTTTATGCTGTATGCCCATTTCGAGGTCATGGAAATTGCTGGTGGGGGAGTCCGTTTTGAGACATACTATTTTACATGGACGCTGCCGGTTTTGCTGGCGGTTTTAAATATTCTATCTTTTAGGGCGATTAAAAAAGATATAGAGTTGCTGGCCTCAGTGGACAGGCTCAGATAATTTTTATTTTTTTTAATGATTCTAAATAAAGGAATGCTGAAAAAAAGCGCACATTTTTGTAGATTATATTAAAAATAACGATAAATTTGCCGCAACTTAAAAAAAGAGTAAAAACCAAGTATCAAGTAACGAATGAATACAAAAGTAAAACAAATTTTTAAACTGACTTTGGTAGCTGTGATCATCTTGTTTGCAGCGAATTTAATTTCAGGATCGGTGGATATTCAGGGGGTAGCCGAGGAGCAACTTTCTGCGGACAACCCCTGGTTTGGCACTGCCGAGAAGGAATACAAACCTGGAAAAATGGAGACCGAAGAGGATGTTTTGCATTCAAGGATTAACTGGGCCATCATCGTTTTTGTTCTGCTGATGACTTTCATCCTGGCCAATGTGTTTGATATCGGAAAATATACAGCCAGGATTACCGGGAGGGAGACTGTCAACCAGAATAATGTCAACAGATGGCTGATGCTGATCTTCATGATAGTTGGTATTATTGCGGTGGCCTGGGAATACGTATACCACGGTGAACTGATCCTGCTTAACGATTCTTCCAGCGAACATGGTTTCGCCTATGACAGCATGTTTGTCATTACGCTTGTTCTTACTACCATTGTATTTATCGTAACACAGTTCCTGTTGTTCTGGTTCTCTTTCAAATATGCACACAGCGAAGACCGAAAAGCCCTGTATTATGCGCATAACAACAGGCTTGAGGTGTTCTGGACCATTATTCCGGCCATAGTGCTTACATTGCTTATCCTGAGAGGTCACCAGACATGGAAATCTATTGTTTATGCCCGCGACAATTACAAGGGCAAGATGCATCATGTTGAAATATTTGCATATCAGTTCGGATGGAAAGCCAGGTATGCCGGTGAAGACGGGATATTGGGAAATGCAGACTATAAGTTTATTTCAGGCAAGAATGAACTGGGACTGGCATACGAACCAGAGGTGGATTCGTTGCTGGCAGAACTGAAAGTAAGGATTCAGCAGGATCAGACAGCCATCGATACGCTTGACAGAACCTTAAAGGTATTGGAACGCAATTATAAGAATGCGGAAGGCCTGAGGGATTATACCAATATGGAATCAATCCGGAAGGATATCAGTGCCGTTAAGAACGGTGAAATGAAAGACGAGCTGGAGGCATCTATAAAGCGCAAGGTAAAACAGGTGCAGCGGATAGAGGCCATCAAGAAGGACAAGGCTATTTTCGCCTCAACCTTCACCAGCGCGGCGATGGACGATATAATCACTCAGGAAATACACCTGGCCAAGGATTCCCTGGTCACTTTCGATTTCCGCTCAAAAGATATTATTCACAGTGCGTGGCTGCCTCACTTCCGTGTGCAGATGAACGTAGTTCCGGGCATGCCAACGAAGTTCACCTTCCGCCCGACAAAAACCACCGCAGAGGCTAAAAAAGAAAACGGTGAAGAGTTCGAGTATTACCTGTACTGCAATAAGATCTGCGGATCATCTCACTTCAATATGAAAATTAAGGTAGTGATCGAAAGCCAGTCTGAGGTAAATGCCTGGCTGGCCAAACAGCAGCCTGCGTTTATCAAGAAGAAAATGGAAGCTGTTCCGACCATACAGACCGTTGATTCAACACAAATGATGCAAAAGGATACCACAAAAACACTTGCATTGAAATAACCGGAAGTAATAACGTTAAAAAGGCTTAATACAAACAGAAATAAAAAGCAATGAGTACAGAAATAATAAAAGACACGCACGCGGTGGAGCATCACGATAGTCATGGCCATGACCATCACCACCACGAGTCTTTCATCAGGAAGTACATATTCAGTACTGACCACAAAATGATCTCGAAACAATTCCTGATCACGGGAATTATCATGGGTTGCCTTGGCATGGGCATGTCCCTGTTGTTCAGGTTGCAGCTTGCGTGGCCGGACGAAAGTTTCCCTCTTATTGAATCACTCCTGGGCAAATGGGGTAAGGATGGAAAGATCGATCCGAATTATTACATGGCTCTTGTGACCATTCACGGAACCATCATGGTGTTCTACGTACTGACTGCCGGTTTGAGCGGTACATTCAGTAACCTTCTCATACCTCTGCAGTGCGGATCAAGGGATATGGCGAGCCCGTTCATGAATATGCTTTCATACTGGTTCTTCTTCATCTCATCTGTTGTGCTGATGTCCTCTTTCTTTGTAGAAACTGGTCCTGCTTCGTCAGGATGGACAGTGTATCCCCCTTTGAGTGCGCTTGAAAAGGCTATGCCGGGTTCGGGCCTGGGTACTACTCTCTGGCTGTTTGCTATCATCCTGTTTATCGTTTCCGCTCTTCTCGGCGGTATCAATTATATCACCACCGTTTTGAACATGCGTACAAAGGGCATGTCAATGAGCAGGTTGCCGCTTACCATCTGGGCATTCCTCCTGACAGCCATATTAGGCCTGCTGTCATTCCCTGTATTGCTTGGCGCCGGCTTGCTGCTGCTGTTCGACAGGAGTTTCGGAACCAGCTTTTACCTGAGCGATATTCATCTGAACGGTATAGGTGCACTGAGCAACAGCGGCGGTAGCCCTGTACTTTACCAGCACTTGTTCTGGTTCCTCGGCCACCCTGAGGTGTACATTATCCTGATGCCTGCCCTGGGTATTTCTTCTGAAGTTATTTCCACCAATGCAAGGAAGCCGATCTTCGGTTATTCTGCGATGGTGATCTCCTTGCTGGGTATATCTTTCCTGTCATTTATCGTTTGGGGCCACCACATGTTCATCACAGGGATGAATCCGTTCCTCGGAACCATGTTTATGTACGTGACACTGATTATTGCGGTTCCATCGGCGGTTAAGACATTCAACTATCTGGCGACCCTGTGGAAAGGAAATATCAGGTTCACTCCTGCCATGCTGTTCGCTATAGGCCTTGTATCCTTCTTTATCTCAGGCGGTCTGACCGGTATTTATCTCGGAAACGCAGCGCTTGATATCCAGATGCACGACAGCTATTTCGTTGTTGCCCACTTCCACCTGGTGATGGGTAGTTCCGCTATATTCGGTATGTTCGCCGGTATTTACCACTGGTACCCTAAAATGTTCGGCCGAATGATGAATAAGACCCTTGGAAGCCTTCACTTCTGGCTGACCTTTATATCGGCTTATCTGGTGTTCTTCCCAATGCACTTTATGGGGCTTGCCGGTGTTCCAAGGAGGTATTACCAATTCTCCCTCATACCGGAATTCGGTATCTGGATGGACGTCAATATCCTGATCACCGTTGCTGCCTTACTTGGAGGTGTTGCACAGCTCCTCTTCCTTTATAACTTCTTCAACAGCATCTGGAGGGGTGAAAGAGCCACCAGGAATCCATGGCATTCAAATACGCTTGAATGGAGCACGGATGTAAAGCATATCCACGGTAACTGGCCCGGAGAAATCCCTACAGTGTATCGCGGCCCTCATGAATACAGCAGGCCTGACAGGGAACTTGATTATTTTCCACAGTATGAAAAAGGCAATGGCGAACCGGATTATTACCACGCACCTTCACCTGCGGATACATCGTATGACGGGAAGAAGGAAAAAGCGTCTACAGTATTCTTCTCTTCCTTTGCTTACCTGTTTATGAAGCGCGCTAAGGTAAGGGCCTGATCCTGTCCTAAGCTCTCATTCAGAAATGAACTATATTAAAATAAACCGAAGATTTGGCGTTCTTACCATATCTTCGGTTTTTTTATTGCTGCTGGCCGGTGGAGTGGTCAGGAGTTCAGGAAGCGGTATGGGCTGTCCCGACTGGCCTGAATGTTACGGAAGCTATTTTCCACCAACCTGCGCTTGCCAGTTGCCCGCGGATTACCAGGTTATATACGCCCAGAAAAGAATAAAGAAAGCGGAGCGGTTTGCTTCGCTGTTGTCAGTCCTGGGCATGAAAAACCAAGCCGCCGAACTGATGGCAGACCCCAACCTCATTAAGCCTGAAGTATTTAATCCCCGCAAAGCATGGACAGAATACGTCAACAGGATTATCGGCGTGCTTTCCGGCCTGTTTTCACTGATATTCTTCCTGACCTTGTTAAAAATCAGGAAGCATGTTCATAAAACAAGGTTCTGGCTCGGGGTGGCGGGTTTTATTATGATGATCTTTAACGCCTGGCTGGGCAGCATAGTGGTGGCTACAAACCTGTTTCCGGTCCTTGTCACCATACATTACCTCGCAGCATATGCCGTGCTGGCATTATTCATGCTGAGTCTTGTGAACGTCCGGCTTAGTGAACAGAGCATAAGACTGACATCGTACAAATGGTTCTTCGTGATCTTTGTCCTTATGTCTGTCATCCAGGTTATTTACGGCACTCAGCTGAGGCAGGTATCTGAGGAAGGCGTTGCAACCGGGGTTTTATATAAAGGGACGACCGTGAACTTTGATTTCCTTGGATCCGTATTCAAAGCCCACTGGTTTCTCGCCATAGGGCTGATCTTTCTTAGCCTTATACCCCTATTCACCTTAAGGAAACATATTGAACGGAAATGGTTTCTGATCATAAGCCTGCTTCCGGTTACACTTGTAATTCAGTATTTTAGCGGGGTTATTAATCTGAAATCGGCATTTCCGCTTATTCCGCAGGTCTCACATATATTTTTTGCAGGCATAGTTTTCGGGATTACGTTGTATATTTGCATCGCCATTTTCAGGTCGGGAAAACCAACATTAAAAGCTTGACAAATCTTTCAGTTCATACGACTCCGGAACCCCTGAGCAGGGAATATTTAAGGGACTATTTCATGCTTGGTAAATTCCGCTTGAGCACCACAGTGGTAGGGACTACTATTATTGCGTATTTACTGGGCGTTTATAAAGCTCCGGCAGATTTCAGCTGGCTGGTGCTTTTTGGCCTGGCGCTTGGCGGCATGCTGGTGACGGTGGCAGCCAATGGGTTTAACCAGGTTATAGAAAAGGATACGGACAAACTGATGTCGCGAACCCAGAAGAGGCCGGTAGCCAACGGCCGCATCAGTCCTAACGACGCTATTGTATTTTGTTCGGTTTGCGCAGCCCTCGGGCTTTTTACCCTGGCTTACCTGACCAATGGCCGCGCCGCTTTATTAAGCTTATTATCCCTTTTCGTTTATACGCTTTGTTACACACCATTAAAAAAGCAGACACCCATGGCTGTATTCGTTGGCGCCATTCCCGGGGCTCTGCCTCCGGCGATAGGCTGGGTAGCTGCCGTGGGCAATATTGATATTATCGCCATTGTGCTTTTCCTGATCCAGTTTTTCTGGCAGTTTCCCCATTTCTGGGCTATTGCCTGGATGCTGGAAGACGATTACCGGAAGGCTGGCTATACCCTCCTGCCATCATACGAAGGCCGCAGCAAAAGAAATGCGGTACAGATACTCACATACAGCATCATGCTGGTATTGATAAGCCTTTATCCGCTGCTGATCCAATTCAGCACCACCAACAGTCTTTTCGTGATCATTCCGCTGGGTGTATTTCTGGTGTATAAGGCGGCGCAACTATACAGGACCATGACTGTAGAAAGCGCCAGATCATTAATGTTCGCTTCCCTCATATACATGCCTTCAGTTTTATTAAGCTACCTATTATAATTTATGCAAACAGTTACGCCAAGTCAAATGTCGTCCAATAAAAAGAATCTATTTAATGAAAAAACCTTTACCGTCTGGCTGTTCATTGTAGCCAGTTCCATGCTGTTCATAGCGTTCACCAGCGCGTATTGGGTCCATATGTCAGACGGGGTAAAGAACAATGCCTGGCTTGAGTTCGATCTGCCGGTGCAGTTCTGGATCAGTGCCGTGATAGTCGTTATATCCAGTATTTTTATGCAAATGGCATATACAGCTGCCAAAAACGATGATGTATACCGTATCCCGTCACTCTTAACCATTACCTTGCTGTTGGCGGTAAGTTTCTGCATTTCGCAGGTTTTTGCGGGCCTGGATCTTATTAAAAGAGGGCTTTTCTTCTCCAATGCGGAAGCCGGTGAAATTTCAGCCTCGTTTGTATATGTCATGGCCCTGGCCCACCTGGCGCATATTCTCGGAGGCATTGTTTTAATTATAGTGGGCATCGTTAAAGCATCACGTTTGGAGGTGCACAAGAAAAACCTCATTTTCATAAATATTTGCAAAACTTATTGGCATTTTTTAGGAATTGTCTGGATTTTCTTGATTTTATTCCTTTATTTCGCAAAGTAATTTTTTAAGACACACAAGCATAACAATGGCAGATTTACAGACAGCACCAATTAGCAGCACCTGGGCAGGCGGCCGTTCACCATTCAATGTGAGTTACGGTAAACTCATGATGTGGATATTCCTCCTGTCAGACGCATTTACCTTCTCATCACTTCTTATAGGTTATGGCGCTATCAGGTTCAGCTATGCAGGCAGCAGTACCCCATGGCCGAGCCCGGACCTGGTGTTTAACCATTTCCCCTTCATGCACGGCGTACACTTACCGTTGCTGTTTGTATCTTTAATGACATTTATCCTGATCTTCTCATCCGTAACCATGGTATTGGCTGTTGAGGCAGGTCAGCGCAAATCCAATAAGGAAGTAGCCAAATACATGTTACTGACCATACTGGGCGGTGTGGCTTTTCTCAGCTGCCAGGCCTGGGAGTGGACACAGTTCATAAATGAGGGCGGCAGGCTCGACTCCAACATGTTCAATTTTACACCGGAAGCCTATGAAAAGGCTAAAAACCTGAAGTTAGGAGATCATGTGCATTTCACGGCAGCAGATCATATTCCCGGTCCTGTGCCTTTTGCCTCACTGTTCTTTATCGTTACCGGTTTCCACGGTTTCCACGTGTTCAGCGGTGTGATCATCAATCTTGTCATTTACCTGAACGTGCTCAGGGGCACATATGCCAGGAGGGGCCACTACGAAATGATAGAAAAGGTAGGTTTGTACTGGCACTTTGTTGATCTTGTATGGGTATTCGTTTTCACTTTCTATTACCTCATCTAACCTTTAAACAAAAAAGCATTTAACTTCGTATATGAGTAACGATCATCTTAATACACATACACAACAGGGCGAGTATATCCCTGAAACATATATTCCCCATACCGTTTCACACGGCACCAAGGAATTATGGAGGACATTCTGGCTACTGGCTTTTGTCACTGTTATCGATTTCGCGATATATTTCATGGCACCAGCAGGCATGCCCCGGAATATTGTGTTCATCGCCCTGGGAATTTTTAAGGCTGTATTAATCGTTGGAATATTCATGCACATGAAATTTGAAACCTCGTTCCTGAGGTGGATGATCGTGCTCCCTGCCATCATTTTCCTGTCGTACTTTGTATGGCTCCTGATGCTGGAGGGCGATTATGTGAGCATTTCCAAATACTTCTAAAAATGAACGACATTCCTAAAAAGAGCCCGACATGGAAAGTGTTGGGCATTTTGTTTTTGTTGGTAGGCATGCCCGTGATCTGGATCATGATCAACAAGACCGGAGTGCATTATTCGAAAAAACTTCCCATATGGTTTGAAAGGGAGCTGGCGCCTAATGGCGATACCATATACCATACCGTTGAAGATTTCAGGCTTGTGAACCAGTATGGCGACAGCGTGACCCTGAAGACGTATCAGAATAAAATCCTTCTTGTGAGTTTCTTTTTTGCCAGTTGCGAGACCGTATGTCCTTTAATGAATAACTATATTTCCCAGAATATATACAGGGAGTTTCATAAAGATACCAATATCGTTTTCCTGAGTTTTTCTGTCGACCCTGAAAATGATTCCCCGGCCGTGCTGAGAAAATATGCGGAGCAGTTGAATGCCTCCGATCACTGGCAGTTCCTTACAGGTTCGAAAACCAGGATATATGACCTGGCAGCCCATAGTTTCAGAATACCGGGCGCCGAAGATGCGCACCAGGGGTTGTTCCACAGCAGCAAATTGGTTTTAGTGGACAAGGAAAGACGAATACGGGGTATTTTTGAGACGGAAACCCAGAACGACAAAAGCGCTACGATCGATGCTGTGCGAGCTCTCAAACTCGAATATAAAAAATGATTATCATACGCAGGAACGATCGTCTGGCCATTATTATTATTATAACCCTTTCCATCGTGGTTTTCTTACTGGTCACCATGATGCGCAGGGTAAAACTCGACATTGATTTCGGTTTTGATACCCATGTTTTTCCTGCCATCAGTGCCACGCTGAACTCCATTGTGTCGGTATTGCTCCTCTTAGGCCTGTGGTTTGTGAAAAAAAGAAAACTGGCGGCTCACCAGAATACCATGCTTTCAGCAGTTGTCTTTTCAGTGTTGTTTCTGATCACCTATGTCCTGTATCATTTTACCACGGTGGAGACAGCATTTGGAGGTACCGGGACCATTAAAACCGTCTATTATATTATATTATTCTCACATATAGGCCTGGCGGGTATCATATTGCCTTTTATTCTTTATGCCGTATACAGGGGGCTCACCGCCGACTACCAGAGGCATAAAAGACTGACAAGATGGGTATGGCCTGTCTGGTTTTATGTTTCGGTTACCGGTGTAATAGTTTATTTTATGATATCACCGTATTACTAAGCGTCAAGCCTTAATAAAAACTGATTTTTCAAGGTTTCCTCCGTGAAAATTTGTAAATTTGCTGCCGGAAACAAATGAAAAAATGTCTTGTATTATTCCTGTGCCTTTTATCATTCGTAAATGATGTTCCGGCGCAATGTCCAATGTGCAAGGCGAGCGTTGAGAGCCATCAGGCTACTGCGGGTGCCAAAAGTGTGGGGATGGGACTGAATGTGGGCATACTGATGCTGCTGGCGGCCGTTTACATCATTGTTTTTTCAATTGGTATCATGTGGTACCGCAAATACAGGCGCAACCAAATGACAGACAATGCCTGAAAATACAAAACCGGCTCCTCTGGCTATAGTAAGTCTTATTTACTGTAAATGCCCAAGATGCAGGACCGGCAGGGTTTTCCCTTATTCCCCGTTAAATCCTGTCAAATTCAGTAAAACCTATGATTATTGCCCGCATTGCAAATTAAGGTTCGAGCATGAGACAGGGTTCTTCTGGAGCGCTATGTATATCAGCTATGTGTTCAGTGCCGGTATTATCATTGCTTTCGGCGCAGTAGCCATAAACCTGGACTGGACGTTCACAAGGATTTTTTCCATCATTATTCCGGGCATACTGATACTAACCCCTTTTCTTTACCGCTATTCGCGGATGATTGTGCTTTACCTGCTGCATCCGTTAAGGCATTTCGACAGGAAATACCTGTAAGCATTGACAATTTTAGTTGTTAAATGGCATGAAAGCCATTCCCTGAAATGTTATTTATACCTAACACAAGGTATTTATTTTTTACTATATTTGTTAAGAATTGAAGAATTGGATTGCCATATGGATGCTTGTAGCCGTCATGCTATGGAATTGCAAGGGTGACCTTTCCGTTAAGGACGATACCATTTATTCGGCTTACAAACCGGTTTTAATGGAGAAGTCGCGCATAACTACCGACTTGTTTATGATGAAGCCCAGATCCAAGGCCCATATTGTCAAGACTGCCGTCATGGGGAATTACCTCTTGTCTGTGGAATTCGGTCTTGGATTTCACATCCATGACTTAAGCGACAAGATGAACCCATTAGAGAAAGGATTTTTCCAGTTGCCGGGTTGCATTGACCTGGAAGTTAACAACAATACAATATATGCCAATAACCTAAACGACCTGCTGGTAATTGACATGACAGATATAGCGGATCCCCGGGTCATCAACAGGCAGGAAAAGGTGTTTGACATGGTCATAAAGGCTCCCGACGGCTTGCTTGTGCGCAAGGGGTTAAGGGATATCCCGGAAGGTACCGCCATCATCAGTTACGAAAAGTTATGAGGCCTCCCGTATATATTGCCCTGTGCCTGCTGGTATGCTCATGCAGGAAGGATAAGCAGGGTATGCCGAATTACAACTATGACAACGGCACGAAAAGCTATAATGAAAGCATCATAGAAATTGCGGGTAACAGGGTGTTTGTAAATGCATCGGACGAAATCAACAGTTTTGATTTAGCAGGGAATGACCGGAAATTTTTTTATAGCGGTCCCGGGAAGCCTGTGCATCTTCTCATGCATGATTCGCTGATGATATTGAAAAATGCCAGTCCCGGCCTGGTGTTCATCGATGGCGGCACACCCGTCATGAGCTCATTCGCTTTTCAGGGAGGCAGTCTTAATATCGGGGAAGCCGCCTTGCACGGCAACAGGATGCTTGCCATGGACATGAAAGCCACATTTATGGACGGTGATATGAAAGAAAGGGGAGGTCCCCTGTATATGTTTGCACATGATCGGAAGCAGCGCCGTTTCAGCCTGACGGCATGGTTTACAAACCAACCATATTCAGATGGTTTTGTGCGTTACCACGACAGCCTGATCTATAGCTACGACTTCACCAGTTCATTTAACAGAATTTTGTTTTCAAGATTTAACCTGAATGACTCCATGTCCGTCATTGAACAGAACAGTTTTTCATTCAGGCGTAATAAGGATATCAACCCTTCAGTGACGCTTGACGGCGATTTTCTTTACCTGAGTGATGGATTGCAGATATTCATATGTCAGATACAAGGCAAATTCTTTGTGGTAAAAAATACGATATGAAAATTTTTTTCGCCATAACGTATTTTATTCTTGCCATGCATGGGGAAGCACAGGAACTGAAGTTCGGTCTGGCCACCAATTTCGCAAAGTTGCCGTATTATACCGGCGGACTGGACCTGATGATATCCCGTCCGGGAGCGAGATGGATGGCCCTGGGCGGGATGATGTATACCCACGGCAGTATTTATGGCACCAGCAAAGCGGAGATCGACCCGGAGTACATGATAGACAAGCCTGCGCACGTAACAGGTTTTGGAGGCGAACTGCAGCTGAGGTATAACCTGTCCCAAAACAGGGATGCAAAGGCTGTTATATATGGCGCTGCGGGTGCTATGGCCGGTGGATACAGGATCAGGTTTTCAGAGAACGAGTACATCATGGAGCCTTCCACGGGCATGTATCATTACGGATTAGCCGATTACGAGAGCAGGTTCGCACAGAGAAGCGCTTATGTTCAGCTTATCTGCAGCAACAATCTTCTGACTCGCTTCATTGTGGAGTTCGGAGCCGGGGTAGCCTATAACAAGCCGCGGACTTCGGCATTGATAGATAAATACCGCGACCTGGGGAAAGATCCATGGGCACAGGCTGCGCGCGGCTATAACCCTGTATTTACTTTCAGGTTGGGGTATTGGATACGGTAAGCCGGGCGGGCGAAATCTCGCGGTTGCTTGTAAAAACAATTCTTCTTCAAAAATTTTTCACACGTTATTAAACCTTTGTGATCTGGTTCTGTCTTAAAGCTGAACAAACAGTTTTATATATGAAAAAATTCATTTTAAGTCTTGCGGCCATACTGATATGTGCCGGTGCCTACGCAAAAGACACGGCGAAGGTCAGGAAATCACCCGAAGAAATAGCCGCCAAACGGTCGGCTCAGCTCAAGGAAAAACTCGAACTTACTGATGATCAGAAAACAAAGGTATATGCGAGTATACTTGACAAGATCAACAGGAAGCAGGCTATCAAAGAAAAGTACAAGGGCGGCACGGACAAAAAAAGCATGCGCATGGAAATGAAGGCCGTGGAGGATGGTTTTGACGCCGATATGAAGTCTATCCTGACAGCCGAGCAATACACGAAATGGCAAGGTATAAAAGTCAAACAGAAGGAAAAACATAAAGAGAAGAGGGGAAAGGGTCCAAAGGCTAAGAAGACCGGACCGTAGGCCAGCCTGCAGTTATTCATGTGTTATATTGAGGGGACAATCCCGGTCATAAAGGCCGGGATTTTTCTTTTTTCATGTTTTATTGTACCAGTTGTTGGCGAATTGATTCAGCAGTTAAATTATCCTCCCTCCGGTTAATCCTGTAGCCGGAAAGATACCTGAAATGCGCAGCTTTGTATTGTTGTGAATGTGAAACACAATCCGGTAAGTCGAAAACGGCAAAGAGTAGACCAAATACCAACAATATTATACCATGAGAAAGACTTTTTTTTTGTTACTGCTGTTCACCAAAATTTCCATCAGAGCCCAAAATGACACATCAGGATTTAAAGGGCAATGGGACTTGTTGTTTCAGAATTTTAAAGATCATCCAGCTGTATCCACGGGCGTGTTATGGGATAAAGCCATAACGGATTCCTCGGAGTGGTTTTTTACGGGAAAAGAAACGGATCCTGCCGCTGATTTTAAGCATTGGTCCGATATATATCAGTCCTGGGAAGAAGCATCCAATTCAAAAAAAATTTATATCCGGCCTTATGATTCAGTTGTCCGCCGGTTACACAGGTACTTTGAAAAAGATGTTTCCGTTGTTCCCCTGCTGTATATTCATGTAAATACAATAAAAACAAAAGCAATTGAAGGTGGTCTGATGGCATTGGACACTCTTTCAGGAACTTTCCGGTCGCCTGATCCTTCCGTGTTGTTTGATAAGCGTACCATAGTTGCGGCGGCGCCATTCGTTCAGACAGTCTTTCGACCTTCCATCAAGTTATTTTTTGACAATGAATTCTGTTTTACTAACACCGGGGCTAAGATCAAAAGTATAAGGATACGGATAAACAATGATCAGTTTGCAAATGTGCCATTGGGAGAAATCATTACGATTGATTTAAACCAGGCTGAAAATATCATGACTATCGAATACCGTTTCGACAATGATGACATGTACTTTGCCGGCAGCAGGGTAATATATGAAGCGCTGGAAGGCCAGGATCCGAATACGGATAAGGCGTTTAATACGGGAGACGAACAGTGGAATATCTATGCCAGTCCGCTGCGGGCAACTGAAACAGGAGAGCCCTTGGGCGCTTTTGTGCCATGCATGCCGGGTCATTCCGATGGGAAAACCCATACCTGTATTACCAGCCCGGTAATATTTGTGGAAGGTATTGATTTTGGATGGAAAGACCATCCAACAGGGTGTTATGGAGGGAAATGCGGTAGTCTTGGCTTAAGAGATCTGAAAAATGGGAATATTTATAATCCCTTTGAAACGAAAATCAAGGACAGGTATGAAGACTGGGATGCAATAAAAAAAGCTCCATTTTTATTGGAAGAGCTCAATAAGCGTGGTTATGACCTGTTCTATCTGGATTTTCACAATGGAGCCGATTATATGGAAAACAATGCCATGTTGCTGGTGGAGCTGATCAAAAGAATCAACAGCAGGAAATGCGGTAGTGAAGAAATCGTCGTAATAGGAGCAAGCATGGGCGGCCAGGTAGCCAGGTATGCAATGAGTTATATGGAAAAACACGGGATACCGCATTGTGTAAGAACCTATCTGTCTTTTGATTCTCCGCATAAGGGCGCCAACATTCCGCTCGGATTGCAGCGACAGCTCGAGTATTATAAAGGAAAATTGCCTTTGGTGAAGGATAAATATAAGAGAAAGATTGACAGGGCTGCAACTAAGCAATTGCTGCTCTACCATTGTATGGCAGGAACGCAGGCTTCCACTCATATTCTGAGAACAGAATTTGTGAATTCGCTCGCGAAGCTTGGAAATTATCCTTCCTTTTCGAGAAATATCGGGTTAATAAACGGCAGTCTGACCGCCGGCGACCAGGGATATAAGGCGGGAGACAAGCTGCTGTCGATTAATCCGTATGCAGGCAGGGTGATTTTCGATTTTGTGCGTCTGTCTTCTACTGTGTTTGCCACATATGCTTCGGTCGAAGGAAAACGCATAGTTATGGAAGCCAGGTTTCCTTTCCGGCCAAAAGGGTTAAGTGAAGTGCAGGAAAGCACCATGCAATATGATCATATACCGGGAGCAAAACGTTTTGACCTGAAAGAGTCGCGGGCTATTTACGGATTGTTTAATGTTGTTAATCATAAGGATGCCACTTGTTTTATTCCATCTATCAGTGCCCTGGATATTCATACGGAGGATCCTTATTACGATATCATAAAGAACATTCCGGAAAGAAGACAAAAACCGGGTGAATACCCTTTTCATGCATATTATGGTCCTCAAACAGAGAATGAAGAACATGTTATGCTCACCGATGGCAATATTTCATGGATACTCGAAGAAATTGAAAAAAACAGGATTGAATTGCCGGAAGAGTTGTCGGCTACCTACAATTATGGACAATATGAGCGCTTTCTTTTCCGGGGAACAAGAATCGTGAATGGAGGAAAATTGCAGTTTAACGGAAATTGTCTGACCGGTTTTGGAAGCGGGCCGTATGACATATTGCCTGAGCCCGGATCATATTTCGAAGCATTTACTACGGATTGTGGTCCGGTTACACTCATTGAGACCGGCGGGGAAATGGTGGTGGGTGACCAGCAAGGAAACAAGGCAACGGTTCATTTCCGGGCTGGAAGCAGGTTATACATACATCCGGGTGGAATATTGAAGATTCACAATGCATCAAAACTTGTTGTGGAAGAGGGGGCGATAATTATATATCACCCCGGGGCCAGGATCATACTGGAGGGAGAAGAAGCCGTTCTGCAGATTGACGGAAGTTTACAGCTTGAATCCGACGCCACTCTTTCAGTTGAAAAAAATACAGCACCTTTATCCGGATTCATAAAGTTCAGGAATGCGGGAACGGGGAATGGTATAGCCAGGATTATAGTTGCAGGACATAATGCAAAAGTAGACCTGAAGGGAGCAGGCAGGTACAACAAGATACTTGAAATCGAAGGCGAACTGACGATGCCGGTTTCTTTCAGGATTGCCGATGGGACTGTGTGTTATGGACCAGGATCAAGAATACTGGCGCAAAAAGATGTATCAGCTGACAATACAGTTTTTAAAGGTCCGGTTTCGGTGAATTCGGATGCTGTTCACATACATTCAGGAGCTTTGGCGAAATTTACCAATTGCCTGTTTTCACAGTTTGATCGCGGTATGTGGTTAAAGGAAACAGGGGTCTCCTTTCCGTCCATGACGATGGAAGCTTGCCAGTTAAGGGAATGCCATGTCGGGGTTCAGGTAATAAAAGGAGCGTGTGATATTAAAAACAGCGTGTTTGCACGTTGCCTTAATTCGGCAATAGCCATAGAACAACCTTCGGCGGACATCAGGATTTCTGATGCAGTCTTTTCCGGTAACGGTATTGGAATAGACATAAAAGGCATGTCCGATCGTTTGCCAAACCTCTTTCTGGCGGGAAATAGTTTTACAGACAATGACCTTGGATTGCAAGCTTATCAATGCAGGACTGTCCTGTCCTGCAACCGTTTTTTGTCAAACCATATAGCGGTATCAGACGCAGATGGGGAAATTAATGTCAGTCGCACAAAGAGAAACACAGGGAGTTTGTATTCATCGACAGGAGGGGACAATACCCTAGCTTATAATACGCATGGATTTAAACTCTCCCGCACATTATTCTTCTTGAATGAAGGATTCAATAATTTTATACAATCTCCCGGAATACCATCGATGAATTTTGTAAGTGGCGATGTTCTGTATAATATGTTAACGCATGAATTACAGCCGCCTTTTTCCCAGATGGCAAATGATAATTACTGGGATCCAGCTCCGGCAGGCTCCTTAATGAATGGAATATATACACATTACTGTGTAAGAGTTCTGAATGGTGGAAAATATCTGAACCCCGGTTACCTCAACGGAATCATGGCGAACGCAATGAGCATGACTTGCCTGAGGAATCCCTGCAATCCCTGCGACAAAGTTGTTCCCGAAAACGAAGCATTATTTACAAGCACAGAAAATGTGTATTCAACATCAGGCAATATTCTGGTTCCCGTCAATGATGAATTAGTCATACCACTAGCGCCCGCACATTATACCGGTAATGTGAAGGTAAGAGTTTATGATTTGCAAGGTAAAGTGCTTGCGGAAGAAGAGTTTATGGAATCCCTGATAAAACTGGATACGTATGATTATGCCGAGGGCATATATCTTTTGGAGTTGTCGGGCAGTCATGGCAAAGAGGTCAAAATGCTCCGGGTTACACGATAAATTGGAAATGAAACCCGGAAGCATACCTGTTTTCAATTTGCGAAATCCGCCTTTTTCGACTTAATTGCATCAAAAACAACATATGAAATATTGTTTTGTACTATATATGGTTCTTATGGCTTGCAATGATACTTCCAAGAGTGTGTCTCAGAAGCCTGTCAAAACCCAGGTGGAGGATACTGTTATTCCAGCACAAACGGAACTTGTTAAAAGGATGTCGTGGCTATTGGGCGAATGGCATTTTGTATCAGGCCAGAATCATTCCATGGAATCATGGAAGAAGGAGAGCGATACATCATTTCTGGGACAGGCCTTTTTTCTTGTTGGCAATGACACTGCCTCAAAGGAATCACTTCGGATGGTGCAGCGGGGCGGCAACCTGTATTATATAGCTACAGTGAAGAACCAGAATAATAATGAAGGGGTATCATTTACACTGACAGACACTTCGGGACAGATCCTGTTTGAAAATCCTGAACATGATTTTCCACAGCAGATAAGCTATAAACATGTGTCGAAGAATTATATGGTGGCAAAAATATCCGGCAAAGTCAAAGGGAAACTCAGGTCTGAAGAGTTCCCAATGATAAGAAAATAAAGGCCTGACATGGTTTTTGATGCACAGGAAAAGAGGCAGTGATTATCATTCTGAGAAAAAGTGTGTCAAATTCCTGAGATTTTTTAATCAATTTTTGCCACAATAGACTGATTATCATAGGTGTGCTAAATAGGGATATAAAATTGAGGTAGGTATGGCATGGAAACTAATGAAAATATTTTAAATATCTATCTGGCTGATGATGATGACGCCGACCAGTACCTTTTCAAGGAGGCGCTTGACGAAATGAAAGTTAATACAAAACTTACAGTTGCCGATAGTGGCATTCAATTATTGGACCTTCTTGAGAATGCCATCAGCAGTTTACCTGATATCATTTTTATGGACATCAATATGCCCGTTAAAAATGGTTTTGAATGCCTTGATGAATTGAAACAAAAAGACCACCTGAAGGCCATACCGGTAGTTATGCTATCCTCTTCATGTCTTCCTGAATCAGAGCGCATGGCACTGAAGTTGGGTGCAAGCAAGTATATCTGCAAACCCAATACTTTCAATGCCCTTGTAGCCGAAATAAAGGATGTTCTATCCATGCATGGCAGATTACACAACTGGATTCCCATATTCGGGTAAATCCCTGTTCCCTGGCGGCAAAAACTCATCATTCTGAGAATAGTTTTCTCAAAATGAGAGGTTTTTTGACTAGTCTTACTGGTTAAAATGCTGATTATCAATACTGTGAAAATTAGGTATTTTAATTGTTGTATATTTATAAGAATTGGTACAATAAAATTTACGAATCCAGTTTGAAAGACTGCAATTCATAAAAAATAAAAACCATTTCTAATAAAACGACCCCTATCAACGGGACGTTTTTTCGAAAAGACAAAGTGTGTACGTGTTTGGTTAATAGTGAATAAAAAAAGGCAGTTTTCTCTGCCTTTTTTTATTGTATGCCAAGACTCTTTTCCGGATCAACTTCATAATTTTTAACACAAAACGCCGTTTGTTAATGGGGCGTTCGAACTATTTCCATGTATGATAATCTACGGGTTAAAATATGGGAATTGTGCAACTTTTTAGAAAAATTATGCAAGTTCGGGCCATGCCGATATAGTAATTTCGAAATGTCCGAGAACCATGAGCTACTATAAAGAATGCTTAAGCATTGTGCTGGCTGAAGATGATGAGGATGATATCCTGTTTTTTAAGGAGGCGTTGATGGACTTGCCTTTGGAAATAAATCTCAAATGCCTTCATGACGGCCAGGAATTGATGGGATATTTACATGGCCTTGAGGAAGATCAAATACCTGACCTGCTGTTTCTGGATATAAACATGCCATGTAAAAACGGGATTGATTGTGTCTCCGAAATACGCCAGGATGAGACATATAATGCCGTGCCGATTATTATGTTCACCGAGTCAGGCAATCAAAATAAGATACTGGAGACCAGGAAATGCGGGGCAAACCGGTATCTGAAAAAACCCGGAACATTCAAGGCCCTGGTGTCAATTCTCAGCGACCTGCTTTCCGATGAAGGATACAGGTCATTGCACAAGAATAAACGATATCTTCTCAGCTGAATTTCCTTGACCATATTAATTTTAAGTGTTTTAAAAATAGTGGATAATCATGTGCCTAACTGTTTTTGGAGAATACCAAAATATGATCTTAATTGCGCAAAAAACAAAATTATGATCATTGGTGTAGCAGGTCCGTATTCCGCTGCGACTGAAGAAGAAAAACAGATCAATCTCGACGCAATGAACACTGTTGCGGCCAGGTTGCTGGAATTGGGACATATACCACTGATAGGTGTTAACGCCGCGCTTCCGGTTCTTCAGAAAGCGAAAGTGAGGGACAGGTATCAGGGTATTATGGATATTTCCATGGCGGTGATCAGTGCATGTGAAGCCATACTGGTCCTGGCAGAAAGCCCGGGCGCCAACCGTGAACGCGACATGGCCCTGTCCAAAGGCCTACCGGTGTATTACGCCATTGATGAAATTCCGCTGAATTGATTTTTTGTTTTTAAACCGGTCCGGGCATTTTCTTAACGTTCCAAGATTCTTTTCAATTGACTATCATAGTAATGCCATATTTGTGCATGAACTAAAAAATCATGATTTATCATGATTTTAATTCTGCGTTTTTATATGTTGTTTTGTTGGGGCTGATCTTATACGTCTTATGAAAACCGTCGCAGAAGTTATCAAACTCGCCAACCTGGGTGTCGATCTGGTAATTGATTCAAAATCCTTTTCAGCAGATGAAGTCATGCAGATTGCCTATGCAGTAAATGCCAGGGGAACCCATCTGACCCTGCTGAATGCATCGGCAAAATCCACGCCTGAGCTTGTAAAAATGGCTGAATTGCTGAAAACGCACCTCAAGCTCAGTTTCGAAAATGCAACTGAATAGCCGGAGAATACCCGCGCCCTGCGTGTCGCTGAAGCGCCAGGGATGGAACGGCCTGTCTGAGCTCCTTTGGCTGGTACAGTCAAAGAGCGAGTAGTGACAGCCCGGTGCCTTGCAGGCGCCACAAAACATGTGAAGGTGTTCGTCCCCGGCGTGGAAATTATTTCGCGGCTATAATGCTTATTTCTACATGGGCTCCCTTCGGGAGGGCGCTCACCTGTACGGTTTCGCGAGCCGGAAATTTGTCGGTGAATGACCTGGCGTATTCGGCGTTCACTTTAGCAAAATCATTCATGTCCGTGAGAAAAATGCTTGTTTTTATGATATGGGTGTAATCCATGCCTGCGGCACTCAACAGCTCACCGATATTTTTCATCACCTGCCGGGTTTCTTCTTCAATACTGCCGGTTACCAGATTGCCTTGGCCGTCGAGCGCTATCTGACCGCTGCAATACAGGGTGTTGCCGTTGAGGACTGCCTGTGAATACGGACCAATCGGTTGAGGGGCATTGTGGGTATGTATGATTTTTTTTTCCATGATCGTATCTTTATTTTTGCCATTGAATGAACATTGCTGCAATAGGCCCGCCAGAAAGGCTAGAAGAATTACATTCAGTGATCTCATCGGCCGGTTTGGAATTTACAAGGCTCGAAAGTACAAAAAATATCGGGAAAGCGGGATATGATGTCATTTTCGACCTGGATTTTGACGATCGACCCTGGAGCATTTCAGATTATCAGGACCTGCCGTCACAAGCGTTCGTTTTCCTGTCTTCTGTCAAGATACAGCTGGAGGCGGTGGTTCCGAAAAGCATGTGGAACAGGGTGGCCGGGATCAATGCTTTGCCTTCTTTCTTAAAAAGGAAAAGCCTTGAATACTGCATGGCGGAAGGTGAACCGGACGCAGGGATGATCGCCAGGCTCGGGTGGGCGGAGTCCAACAGGTGTGCCAGCAGGGTAGGCCTCGTATCTGCCAGGGTGATACTGATGATCATTAATGAAGCGTTTTACACCCTGCAGGAAGGAACGGCTAATAAAGAAGACATAGACAAAGGCATGAAACTGGGAACGGCATATCCGCATGGCCCGTTTGAATGGTGCAGGATTATAGGAATAAAGAATGTTTATGAAACTTTAAAAGCGCTTTATGACGATACTTTGGATGAACGGTACAGAATTTGCAATTTGCTAAAAACAGAGTACATCATAAGCCAAAACTAAAGCTCTGAATTTCTTAATATGCATATTTTCAGGCATATACTGCTAACACTAATTTTTGCTGCCTCCATGGGTGGAAATGCCATGCATTACAGGAGCATATGCCGGGAGGACGGGTTGATTTATTTCCCTGATACAGTCGGTGGAAAGCCGGTGCCAGACGAAATTCTCTGGACGTTTGAAGGGGGCGATCAGCAATTCAGCACAAAGATCACCACGGATCCGGTGTATTATCCGACAGCCGGTGTTTTTAAAACCTATGCCAGGAATACATTTTACAGCCCGGCCAGCGTTTCGTATGACACATTTACCATTACAGTTTTCGACAGGCCGATAAACAAGTTCCATTTTCCAAAGGATACCGGGTATTGTGCAGGCATCGGGGCATCGGTCACCCTGAACACAACTGCTTTTCCAAACCTGACATACCTGTGGAACACGAATGCCACCACGCCGTCCATAACCGTCAATACGCCGGGTCTTTATTCAGTGTATTTGAAAGTGGAAGCGCAGAATAACAACATCTGTGATACCATTACAAAATATGTCATGGTCAGGGAATACCCGAGCCCGGTGTTTACTCTCGGTCAGGACCGGACCATGTGCCAGAACCAGACTATCACCCTTTCCGGCCCGACGGGCACAGGTTATACGTATCAGTGGTTGCCCAATAATGAAATAACGCGCAGCATCAATGTCAATATTCCCGGAATTTACACCCTGCGGACCACGACAGGTGACGGCTGTTTTGCAGAAGACGATATTGAACTGATAGACAGCTGCCCGCACTATGTGTTTGTTCCCAATGCCGTCAGTCCCAATGAAGACCGACTGAATGACCTGTTTGTCAAGGTCTGGAACTTTACACCGAAGGATTATGTGTTCAGCATTTACAACAGGTGGGGTGAGCTTTTGTATGAAAGCAATGATCTCAATTCAGGCTGGGATTGCAAAGTCAACGGCGAACTGGTCTGCCAGGACATCTATGTTTATAAAATCACTTATTTCGACAGCGACAAGAAATGGTATGAGATGCGCGGGACATTTTACGTCGTGCGTTAGTTCTTCCAGACGCTGGTCCCTTCACTGCAGTTTTTACAAATATCAATATACTGCCGGCCTTTCAGTATCTGTTCCCTGAACTTATGGTAGGCCGCATTCTTCCAGACCTCTGCAAATGAATGCTCTTCAAGGCTTCCCAGCCTGTATGTCCCATCCTTGTCAAAACAACAAGGCACCACTTTGCCGTCCCAGGTGATCACACAGCTGTTCCATAACCTCCAGCAATGGTTTTGCAGCTTGTTCTTGATGGCAAAATGTTCATCGCTTTTTTTATAGCGGCTGTATTTGCCCTGAGACGGGATCAAGTCGCTTCCTGTCTCATAATCGTATATCTGTGCGGATTTGATGGCCAGCTCATCCACTTTAAAGGTTTTGGCGAGTCTTTTAACTTCATCAAGCTGGTGTTCATTATGTCCGAAGACAATAAACTGCCAGATAATATGCGGGGTCGAAGCTTTCAGCCGTCTTTTTGCCTCAACAAGGTTTTTTGTGCCTTCCAGAACCTTTTCGATGGTTCCGCCAATACGGTATTTCCCGTATGTGTCCTGGGTGGTGCCGTCAATGGATATGATCAGCCTGTCGAGCCCGCTTTCAACCGTTTTTTCTGCATTTGCCGGGGTGAGGTAGTGCGCATTTGTACTGGTGGCCGTATACATCCGGTGGCGGTTAGCATAACTCACCATGTCCAGGAATTGCGTATTCAGATACGGTTCGCCCTGGAAATACAGCGTGACATATCCTGTCGTGCGATGCAGTTCGTTGATGGCCTGCTGAAACACCGGAAGTGAAAGCATGCCTGTAGGCCGGCTGAAGCTCCTCAGGCCACTTGGGCATTGGGGGCAGCGCAGGTTGCACGATGTGGTGGGTTCTATGGATATGGAGATCGGTTTGCCCCAGTGTACCGGTTTTTTAAGCCATTTGGAAATGTAGTAACTTCCAAGCACCTTAAGGGCGTTGTAAGATCTGCCAATGGTGAGGTTCTTGCGGAGAAGGTTGCTGATATCGCTAAGGTTCCGGTTCATTTGTCAATCGTAAAATTCAACCTTGATGTCAGCGCGGGTGTATCCAAGGTCTTTCAGCCTGTCACGGGTTTCTTTCAGCATGGCAGTCCAGCCGCATAAGTAGAACATGGCATCCGGCTTGTCCCTGAATACTTCGAGGTAATGAGGGTGTACGTATCCCATGGCTCCTTCCCATGTTTCGCGGCTCAGGACAGGTATGTAGCTGAAGTTGGGGTAGGTTTGGGCCAGGGTTTCAAATTCTTCCCTGTACAGGATATCGGCCTGCGTGCGACAGCCAAAAAACAGGTGTATGGGACCTTTGAAGTCACGGTGCAGGAGCAGGTCTTTCACCATGGCCCTGAAGGGTGCCACGCCGGTCCCGGTGCAAATGAAGCAGATTGGTTTTTTAATGGGTTCGTCAGGCAATACAAACCGTCCCTGTGGTATGCTGGCGGTAAGTGTATCGCCTGGCTTGCTGTCAAACAGGAGAGGGGTTGCAGCCCCATCCTTTTTAAGGACAACACATAGCTCGATCACGGGCCCTTTCGTATAATCCGCTATGGAATAACTGCGGGTGGTAAAATGATGGTTTAGACCGTCAAAATCCAGGATAACGAACTGTCCGCTTTTGAAAATGACATCGTGATCATACCGCAGGAAAAACCGCCTGTTAAGCGGGTTTATTTCGATGATGTCGTCAATTGTGACCTTATGGTATTCGAGGTTTTGCAATAGGAATTAACAGTTGCAAAGATGCATAAAAAAACCTTACATCGCTGTAAGGTTTTCCTAGTATGAATATATAAACTTGCTTAATCTCCGATCTGTACAGGTGATTTTGGTTTGGCCTGTTCCACCACAATATTGCCTTTGATGTATAATATGGATGAACCCAGGTTGGTGGTCACCGTAATATTTTTAGCGAAGTTGCCGCTTTTGCCGGATGAATCAAAAATGGCAGTCACGGAGCCTTGTCCGCCCGGAGCAACAGGTTCCTTGCTATAGTTGGGGACTGTGCATCCGCATGAGGCAGTGGCATTGGAAATGATCACAGCCGTAGTTCCTTTATTGGTAAAGGTGAATGTGTATTTCGCCTTGGTTCCCTGAACAATTTCACCAAAATCATGGGTGGTCTTATTCCATTCAATTTCTTTAGGGTCTTCAGTGACCGCCTTCGTGTTGAGCTCGCCCGGTGATGGTACGGCCAGTAATGCAACTAGATAAGTAAATACTGATATCATGGTTAATTTGTTTAGTAAAAATGTTAATTCAAATTCCGTGCCGAAATATAGGTGAAAATACTTTATTTTTCAATGTTCGCCTTTATAACTAATTCATACAGACCCTTATTGCTGTAGACGCTTATGTATTTGGTATGCTTCCCGGAATTGCCTTTAGTATTAAATACCAGTTTGATGATCGCAGAATCGTAAGGCATGATGGGGGTTTTCCTCCAATCGGGCGTCATACATCCGCATGAAGGCACGACGTTTTCAAGCTGGAGGGTGTCGTTGCCGTTATAGCAGGTAAAGCAGGTTTCAGCTATTTCCCCTTTTTTAAGGGTACCGAAGTCATGGATGGTTTTATTCCAGGTTATTTCCCTGGCTTTGGACTGGAATGCTATACTGATTATAGCTATAAGGCATATCCAGCCGATGCCTGCAAATGCTCTCATATTGTATTTGTGTATAAAAAAAGTGTTGTGAATCACACAACACTTTTTATCAATTTTAACTTAAAAACTAGTTGGTTTTTATCTTCATGGGGCTTCCCGGATCAATGGGGTCAACCTTGGCTTTTTCGGTTACCTCGCACTTGAAGGTCAGTTCCTGTTTGCCACCGTTGGTGGTAAGAGTGACCTTTTTGTTGTTGGTGCCCAATTTTCCATTGGTGTTGAAGCCTACCTTGATATTGGTGCTTTTGCCGGGCATAATCGGCTCCCGTGTATACGTAGGGGTAGTGCATCCGCATTCCACTTCATGGTTCTGGATCAGCACCGGCTCTTTTCCTACATTGGTAAGAACAAAGATGGTTTCAACCTGTTCGCCTTCGCTTACTTTTCCGAAATCGTGGAAAGTCTTATCGAATTTTACATCATATGCCTTGTCTGACAATACAACTTTAGGGGTAGCAGCTGTTTCTTTTTTTACAGCTGCTTTTTTAGGGGATTTCTTAGGTTTCTTCGGTTGGAATGCAGCCGTGCTTACAATGAGTAAGGCAGAAAGGCTGTATATGGCTATCTTTTTCATTGTTTTCTATTTGGGTTTATGGATTACGAACCTTTTTTTGCCGATTGGGATTTGCTTGCCGAGCCTGAATTTCCTTTAGCTTTCTTGCTTTTTTTGCTTTTGGCAGACGGTTTTGCCTTGGCTGCGGCTGCGGCATCTTCCTTGGCTTTCCATTCATCATAGGCAGCAATATTCATTACAGTGCCTGAAATGGTCAGAAGGACAACACCTTCGGAAGTGGTGACAGTTACTGTTTTATTGAAAGCGCCTTCGCTGGCAGCATTATAGGTGGCAGTGATCTCGCCGCTTTCGCCCGGCTTATATGCGCCGCCTTTCCAGTTAGGAGTGGTGCATCCGCATGAGGCAGCGACGTTCACAAGCTGGATGTCCCTGTTGCCGACGTTTTTGAATGTAAATGTGTGGGATGCCGGAACACCTTGCTTGATATTGCCGAAATCATAAACGAGTTCCGTGAACTTTACAAATTCAGGGTTCTGTGCGGCGGCCGGAGTTACCTGGGGCATCTGCCCGGGCTGAAGGGTCGGATCTGTTTGGGCTGTAACGCTGAAAGCAGTGAAAGCCAGCGCAGTGCTTAATAGTAGATTTTTCATATTCATTTGTTATTTTTATATCGATTTCAAAAACTGTACCAATAATATTTTATTTGCTGAATCCGCGCAATATTTGGAAAATTGGGCGTAGCTTTGAGCACAAAAAACAACGGCATTTGGACTACAAGGTTAAACCAAAAAAACATCTTGGGCAACATTTTTTAAATGACACGACAATTGCGGAGAAAGTTGCCTTATTGTTCAGTGATTTGCCGGAAAAGCTGCCTGTGGTGGAAATAGGGCCGGGCATGGGCGTGCTCACGGGTTTCCTCCTTGAAAGATTCCCGGTGGTCAAAGCCGTGGAGATTGACAGGGAATCCGTAGAGTACCTGAAAAAAACCCATGTCCCGAAGGGACTGGCGCTCATCGAGGGTGATTTCCTGAAGGAGGCTACGGCCCTGGAAGCGCTTTCAGAAGACAGTTACCTGGTCGGAAATTTTCCTTACAATATCAGTTCCCAGATCGTTTTTAAGGTCCTGGAGCATGTTCCCCTGGTGAAAGGGTTCGGGGGGATGTTCCAAAAGGAAGTGGCTGAAAGGCTGGTGGCGGGCCCGGGAAACAAGACTTATGGCATACTCAGCGTGCTGCTGAACACGTTTTACGCCACCAGGTACGAATTTACAGTGCCCCCGCATGTATTCAGCCCTCCCCCGAAGGTCCATTCAGGCGTCATAAAGTGTGTCAGAAAAGAAGGCTTTACGCTGCCATGCCCGCGAAAACTGTATTTCGATGTTGTGAAAACGGCTTTTAACCAAAGGCGCAAAACGCTGCGCAACGCCTTACATAAATTTAATCTCAAAGAAACGGATGAATTTGCTAAATTGCGGGCCGAACAACTAAGCGTGAACGACTTCATAAAGCTCACGCAATTCATTGAAAATAAAGCATGAGCGTCCCAATCTCAGAAAAACAGCTTTTGAATGATATACTTCCGCTCATTCTGGAATCGGATGCGGAGGGTATTAATGAGCTGCTCAAAAATCACCGCGCGGAGGACATTGCGGAGATTTTCTGGGACCTGGAGCCTGATGAATCGAAGTTCCTCATCAAAGTCATAGACAAGGAAAAGGCAGTCGATGTCATCCGTTCGCTGGACGAGGAGCTTCAGGAAACATTGTTCAAGGCATACACCGCCTCAGAAATTGCGGGTGATGTGGTGGCTTACCTCGATTCCGACGATTCGGTGGATATACTCAACCTGTTGCCGACCCAAAAGGCGGAAGAGGTATTATCGCATATCCATGACCAGGATTATGCCAAGAACCTGGCAGCCATGCTGCATTACGCAGATGATATTGCCGGGGGACTCATGGCGAAGGAGCTCATCCAGGTAAGGCACAACTGGACTGTCAGTCAGTGCGTCGAAGAGATAAGAAAGCAGGCCGAGGAGGTTCAGTCGGTGCATACCGTGTATGTGGTGGACGCCAAAAACGTGCTGGTAGGCGTCGTGTCCCTGAAAGATATTGTGCTTACGAAAGCGCATTCTTCGGTGATAGAGATCACCAACACGGAAGTAATTTCCGTCAATGCGTATGCCACCGGGGAGGAAGTAGCCCGCCTGATGAGCAAGTACGACCTGATAACCATTCCGGTTGTCGACAGCATGAACCGCCTGATAGGGCGCATTACGATCGACGATGTGGTGGATTTTATCAAAGAAGAGGCTGACAAGGACTTCCAGTTGCAGGCTGGTTTGAGTGAAAATGTGGAGAGCGATGATAAAGTGCTGATCCTTTCGAGGGCGAGACTGCCATGGCTGATGATAGGCCTTATAGGCGGACTCGGAAGCTCGATGCTGGTGTCGAATTTTGAAGGCGATATCAGCAGGTTGCCCCAAATCGCATTTTTTATGCCCGTGGTGGCGGCAATGGGAGGGAATGCCGGCGTGCAGTCGTCGGCTATCATTGTTCAGGGCCTGGCTAATAATACCCTTAAGAGCAGAAATATCATGCCAAAGCTGGCCAAGGAGTTTACCGTATCATTGATCAACGGGCTCGCCTGTTCAGCCATTTTACTGTTGTTCAATGTGGTGCTGGGTCACGGTTATGACCTAAGCATGGTGGTGAGCCTGGCGCTTATAACAGTCATCATTTTCGCATCGCTGCTGGGCACTGTCACTCCCCTGATCCTGGAGCGGCTGAAAATAGATCCTGCCCTTGCAACGGGTCCATTCATTACCACTACAAACGACGTGATTGGCCTGGGAGTTTATTTTTTACTCGGAAGAATGCTGCTCGGCGCTTTTTAACACCTGACCTTTGAAGGCTGTCAGACCCTATACAATCAACGGAAAAATCCTTTGTTTCATACTCAGGGCCTTCTGTTTTGTCCTTTCTGTTTTTAAAGGCAGGGTATGGCTTATGCCAAGAGCTTTTGAGGAGAATCCGAGGACCATGTCTTTAAGGGATCTTCTTTATTTTACATACAAATACTATTATAAGCCGCCGACGCTTCCGCCGGACGGGGAAGTTAAAGCTTTTCTTGAAGCAAAGACCGGGAGGGATGAAATATTTGAAACCGTTGTGACCGTGTCCGTGGGAGGTGATCTCATGCCGTATGAAATGATCACGCCTTCCAATACCGCACATTTGTGGGACGAGGTTGGGGACGGTTTTTTCGGGAGCGATATTGTATTCGCCAACCTTGAAACGCCTCTTGATGTGACAAAAAAACCTCATTTTGTGCCGGAAGTTATGCTGAGCCACATGCATTTCAATACAGACGACGTCACATTGAATATATTCAGCGGAATGGGCCGGTACAGGGGTTACGACATACTGAGCATAGCCAATAACCACAGCCTGGATATGGGCCGGGAAGGCTTGCTAAGGACCATGGATCACCTGGAGGGAAAAGGCATACTTACGGTTGGCGCCCGAAAGACCGGGACAGAAAAGAATTTCAGGATAGTGGAGGTGAAAGGCATACGGATCGGTTTTGTGGCGTACACCTATTCGCTGAATGAGTACCTGCCGCCGGACAGTCACCCATGGGCAGTCAATTACCTTCCGTTAAACTGCGCCGGCTGCGATATTTCCCTGATCAGACAGGATGTGAAGGCATGCAGGGAAGAAGGTGCCGATATCGTTATCGCATCGATGCATTGCGGGAACGCCTACCAGGCGTATCCTTCCGCCCAAACCGCAACATTGTTCAAGGACATATTTGAAACCTGCGGGGTGGATGTCATTGCCGGCGGCCATCCCCATAATCTGCAACCCTGGAATGATTACGAGTTTACGGACCCGTTCACAGGGAAAAGAAAAACGGGATTTGTCATCTTCAGCCTGGGGGATTTTATTGCGTATGATATTTTTACGTGGTGTCATCTGTGCGCATACCTGAAGCTTGAGATTGGCAGGAACAATGAGGGCCAAGTAGTGTTCAGACCTGTAGTGCGGCCCATGGTAATGCAGCGAACAGGTGAACAGTTGAAACTGGTGTATGCAGAAAACGTACTCGCAGGGGATGACCTGAAAGGGGAGCTGAAAGACCTGAAGATATTGTATGATATATGTATGAAAAGAAGCTAAGGCAAGAGCAATAGTTAGGAGCTATCGGGGATAGGCGACCAGGCTCTGAGGTGTTAAAGCTTGTCAGGCTGATTCGATCGCCCTGACATAATCACCCGCGCTCATCACCCCGCTCTGCCTCCATTTCATCTGTCCGTTTTTAAACACCATCACGGTAGGTACGCCCTGGATATGATAGGCTGAAGATATTTGCGGATTCTGGTCCACATCAATCTTGATGATCCTTACTTTATCGCCCATTTGTTTTTTGAGGTCTTCAAGCACGGGTTTCAGCATTTTGCACGGGCCGCACCATTCGGCTGTAAAATCGACAAGCACAGGCACGTCACCCTTTATAAGTTCGGAAAATTTGGTAGATGGCATAGGAAGAATATTTCAGCAAAAATACATATCCCGTTTTCCTTTTCTAATGACTTATATCATGGCTTGGCGCCGGTCTGGGTAGTTTGCGGGATCTGCGTGGCGGAAATGGCCTTGAATCCCCCATCGATTTCTTCGAAATCTTCCCAGCCCCTTGATTTGAGGATGGATGCTGCAGACATGCTGCGGTATCCTCCGGCACAGTGGAGGAAAAAGTGTTTGTCTTTCGGGATTTCATGCAGGTGGTTGTTCAGGTCGCCCAGCGGGATAAGTTTGGCGCCTTCTATATGTCCTGCCTGGTATTCGCCCGGATTCCTCACATCAATAACAATTGAATCCGGCTTGAATTTGCCTGCCATTTCCGATGCAGTGATCCTGTTGACACTGTCGGTTTCCTTGCCAGCGTTTTTCCATGCATCGAAACCTCCCTCCAGGTAACCTATCGAATGATCGTAACCGACCCTTGACATCCTGGTGATGACTTCCTGTTCGCGACCGGGGTCGCTAACGATAAGGACAGGCTGTTTAATATCCGGTATAAGCGCTCCCACCCAGGGTGCAAAACCGCCGTCAATCCCAATATTGATCGAATTGGGAATAAATCCTTTTGAAAACTTGTCAGCGCTCCTGGTATCGAGCACCAGCGCGCCGGTTTCATTTGCAGCCGCTTCAAACGCATCAGGCGACAAACCTTTAAGGCC
>CALMKH010000280.1 GCA_937867025.1 uncultured Bacteroidota bacterium
AAAACACTCTGTAGAATGAGTAATGCCGTACCGTCAGGTTCGAAAACCTAACTGGTACAGGTATAATGACAAAGTCTATGGCCTCGCCCGGATAGCTAACGGGCATGACGATTGTTATTTTTTGACACACCCTCCATCCAAGGACTAACTTATCCCTCCTTTCCCTATATTTGCGTTCTGAGTACTGTCGAAACATGCATGTCCCTGACCCGGTTTGCGTCATCTTCATGTTCGGTTTTGTACAGCTCATCCTAATACACTATTAACATGACCGATCAATTACAAGCATTACTGGAAGAAGAGAAATTTGTCGCAGGCGTCTGTGACTGGCCCGGCTATTCGGGAAGTATTGACGAAAATGAAAGAACGGCGTTTTCATGCAATATCAATATGTGCCTGGCTGTATTGATGAATGCCGTGAAGAATGGCTATGACATGACCTATATGGAGTCCATTATCACATACCATTTCAACCTGGCGAATAATTACCTGGAAGAGCAATTTATGTCCGATACGGATGAAAGAGAGGTCAGGTATATGTATTTTGAAAGGATCTGCAACATCTGCGGGACAAGGCCCCTTGAAAAGATACTGGCCGGTTGAGGGCAATCCGCAGCGCGGCATCAGGGCGTCAATAACACCCGTGGGAAACGGTTACGTATTCCCGAACCCATAGCGTATGGCCTCCTCAAGTACGTCAAGGTGTATATCTTTCAGCGTTTTGAATTTGATGCAATACCCGGTCACGCTTGCCTTGCCCAGTTTTTTACCATATGTACTGGCCAGGTAGGTCTTGTCATCAATCCCCATGATATAGACAGATATCCCGCTGGTGTTGGCGCTTATGCCCACCTGGTAAAACTCCCTGGTTTTTCCACCGGCGTATGTCATGGTATGAAGTCCATACCCGATATTGGGATTGGAAACCGTTTTATTCTCGCTGTTTTTGCCGTCCAGGAACCATAACCTACATGCCGGCGCTATCCGCATGATCATGTTGTGCAGCGTTTGCATGTCGCTGCGTTTGGGCTCAGGCTGGCTGGCGATGTATGTTTGGATTTGCTCCTGTATGTTTATGTACATTAATAAGTTCTTATTATACTTTCTATTTGCTTTATTTTAAGTCATCCTTTGCCCCTATATTTATGGGCCTTAACGCTGTTACAATTGTTTTGGCGATAAACATGTTAATTTCATACCTCGCCGCTAAAGTATGAAAAAATATAGAATTATCGGTATATGTTCCTGGTATGTATCACAGATCAATTGACCGGATACTAATTGAGCATTACCCAGTTCTGCAGGGAATCCGTACCTGTGAACGTATCGCCGTTACAAACCAGTGGATGCGCATCCCGCAATGCCTTTGGAATGATGACATCCGTCCTGGCCATGACACCCCTGTTGAAATAACCCGCAAATACGTCATCTGTCATGACATCAAAATAGGATACCATCCTGCCCTGGCGGGTAGGATCATTCACGATCACTGAAATGTCAGACATGGTTTGCGTCCCTGCGTGGGTGCCAAGGAGCTCTCCTGCCGTAACACTGTTTCCGACCTGGTAATCCGTTGCCGGGTTGACATGAAAAACCGAAAACCTGAAGGCGGGAAATGCATCAGACACTATCTCAATTTTTGTACCGGCCCATTCAAGCTCTACCCTGGTGATTTTTCCCGTTACGGGCGAATATATCCTGACAGCAGCCCAATCCACACTTGCCTTCGGTTCGAAATAATGTTTCATGCTCCTGCAATGCTCAAAAGCATCCGAATAGTCATGACCTACAGAGGACCGGTATTTTGATATCCGGGAAATTTTCGCCAGTTCAATATAATCCGCAGAAACAAACCGGGGTATCCCGTCTTTTTCGATATCCCATACATCCGTGGCGACCGGCGGATTTTCTGTTTTCTTTTTACAACCGGCGTGTATTACCAGTAAGCACACTAACACTGCGGCAAATCGTTTTGTTACATATATATTCATAGAAATCGTTATTTATCCATTCAGGCCGACTACAGGCCTGACTGTTTTCTCATTAAAATGCCAGGCCTGCTTTGATAAGGGGACCCCACCCGTTTATTGCGCCTTTTGTTTCTCCCTTCAAAATTGAATAGTAGGTCAATCCAACACCCAATACAAGCGCCTTTCTCCGCCTGCGGCCCGGCATGTAGTTCAGGCCTGCAGATGATGAAAACACGGAAGTTCCGGCAGATTCTGTCAATGTTCCTCCAAAAGAATATGCGGCCCCGCTACTCACAAATGGCCTAAGACCCTTCCAGTTAAGGGGTTCGTACCTGACATAGCCTGTCCATCCCGTTCCCAGCCCGCAACCGATTCCCACATAGAATTTTGATCGGTATATGTCCCTGGAATAATCGGCGCCCAAATACCCATTTTCACCCCCCAAACCCACGCATATCCTGTTTTTATAGTTGGCTCCGTCATCCTGTGCAGAAACCGGCCCGTTCATAAGCAGGAAAATCAATATAACACCTGAACATCTCCTGTACATAAAATCATATTTTATCTTAATCCGGCAATGGACCTTCCGCTATGATTCCACAAACGCTTACATAAAGAAATCATCATATTCACCGAGATGCTGTTTCAGCTCCTCGAGACTTTTTACACACACACTTATATCAGGCGAATTCAGGCCTTCAAACATGCCTTTCATGGGGAGCAGGTAATTGTGTAACTGGTTATGCGCCTCGCCGGTCATTGTACATTTTGAGAGGATCATACTGAACTCCGCTTCAAGTTTCTCTTTCAGGGCATGGTAATCATGCAGGTTCGCATTGCCGGGGACCGACTCTGTCAACTGAATCATCTTCTTGATGCCTTCGCTTGTCTCTGCATTGGCAACCCATTTTTTACCGTTATCCAATGTCACAGCACTTGACTGTTTCGCGTGTTCATGATCCCGGTGGATGATGGAATCCGCCTTTTGCATCTTTTCTTCATGGTTATTCGTCTGGATTGTGCTGTTCTGGCATGCAAACAGGACAAGAGACATACACCCGGCATATATGACTTGCTTTTTCATTCTGATAATTTTTATATACAAAGATCCGTGCCGTCTGCAATGGCCGGAATGATCATGGTCATGACGTGCAATGATCCTGGTATTGTATGGGCTGGCATGGCTTGGGAGATTTTTCCCGCTTCGCGCTTGTTTGAAACGCATACAGCTGACTGCGACTCCCCGGATAGCTAGCTACCGGGCATGACGGTCATTATTAAGGTTCGTCCAAGATCTGAAATCATCCAATGAAGAAAAATCAATGGTCGTCATCCCGAGCCTGTCGAGGGGATCTGTATACGTTAAGTCGTACGGCGTTCAGGATTTTTCCCGCTTCGCTCATTACCTGAAGTGTATACAGATGGCCGCGGCCCATGCTGTGTTAATGACAAAGTTTCTGGCCTGGGCATGACGATCTTTTTTTCTTAAAAGGACAAACAGGTTAGTGGCAAAACTTTGCAATGCACAAAGCCAATGAGAGTCGTAAGGCGTTCAGGATTTTTCTGCTGCCTGTCATTTATCTCGCGTTGCTTTTCGGGAACATGGTCTTATCGGGCTGCTTGTTCAGCTCG
>CALMKH010000281.1 GCA_937867025.1 uncultured Bacteroidota bacterium
GTATAGCCTTATCGAAAAATCTTATGCTGAATTCTGCCAATATGTCATATTTTTTCGTATTTTTGCCCTCCCTATGCAAGATACAGAAGCGGCGGTCCATACAGACAAACATCTTAAAACCCCTTTAAAAAGCTTTTATATTGAAAGTTATGGATGTGCCATGAATTTCAGCGACAGTGAAATCATTGGTTCCATCATGGCCGATCATGGTTATATGCATACAAACGATGAGTTTGCCGCCGATGTGGTGTTCCTGAACACCTGCGCCATACGCGACAATGCCGAGCAAACCATCAGGCACCGTCTGAATCACCTGAGAAACAACAAAAAAAAGAACTCTGATCTTATCATAGGTGTTCTGGGCTGTATGGCGGAACGCTTAAAGAGCAAGCTGCTCGAAGAGGAAAAACTTGTAGATGTGGTAGCAGGGCCCGATGCATACAGGGATTTGCCAAAACTGGTTGCGGAAGTAGAGGAAGGCAACAAGGCCATTAATGTGCTTCTGAGCCGTGAGGAAACTTATGCCGAAATATCGCCTCTGAGGCTCAATACCAATGGCGTATCAGCGTTTATCAGCATCATGAGGGGTTGTGACAACATGTGTTCTTTCTGTGTGGTGCCTTTCACAAGGGGACGGGAAAGGAGCCGCGCACCGGAAACCATTGTACAGGAAGCAAAACAATTGAGTGAGTCAGGATACAAAGAGATAACCCTGCTGGGCCAGAATGTAGACAGTTACCTGTGGTTCGGCGGCGGCCCGAAAATGGATTTCAAAAAAGCAGATAAAGAGCAGCAGGAAAGCGCCGTAACGTTCGCCAAACTCCTTGAGATGGTTGCCCTGGTGGATCCGGAGATGCGTGTGAGGTTCAGCACGTCACACCCCAAGGATATCAGTGATGACGTACTTTTCACTATGAAGAAGTACGACAATATCTGCAAATATATTCACCTTCCCGCGCAAAGCGGCAATACAAGGATACTGGAGGCCATGAACAGGACATACACCCGGGAATGGTACCTCGAGAAGGTAAGGCGGATAAGGGAAGTGATGCCTGAATGCGGCATCAGCTGCGATATCATTACAGGTTTCTGCACTGAAACGGAAGAAGAACATGCGGACACGCTCAGCCTTATGGAATTATGCAGGTTCGATTTCAGCTACATGTACAAATACAGCGAAAGGCCGGGCACCCTGGCACAGAAAAAGATGACGGACGATGTACCTGAAGAAGTGAAATCAAGACGGCTTTCGGAGATCATCGAACTGCAGAACCGCATGTCACTGGAGAATAACCGTCAATACATCGGCAAGGTGGTGAGGGTATTGGCAGACAGTTATTCAAAGAAGAGCGACCAGGACCTTTCCGGCAGGAACGATCAGAATATCAAGGTGGTATTTCCTGCGGAAGACCGTAAGATCGGCGATTTTGCGGACGTGCTGATAGAAAAGGTAACAACTACAACTTTAATAGGAAAAGCAATAAACTAAAAATGGATTTACAGGCTATCAAGAACAGGTTTGGGATCGTGGGAAATTCTTCCGCCCTGAACCATGCTTTGGAAACAGCGATCAAGGTAGCTCCCACGGATATGAGTGTACTGATCAACGGCGAAAGCGGTGTTGGAAAAGAATCTTTTTCCAAAATCATACATGCATTAAGCAACAGGAAACACGGAAATTTCATCGCTGTGAACTGTGGAGCCATACCTGAAGGTACAATAGATTCTGAGTTGTTCGGACATGAAAAAGGCTCGTTTACCGGTGCAACAGATGCACGGAAAGGATATTTCGAAGCGGTTAACGGAGGAACCATTTTTCTGGATGAAGTAGGTGAATTGCCTCCGGGAACCCAGGCCAGGCTGCTGAGGGTCCTTGAAAACGGAGAGTTTATCAAGGTAGGCTCTTCGAAAGTGCTCAAGACCAATGTGCGTATTGTCGCAGCCACCAACAGGGATCTGCTTGAGCGCGCCGCACAGGGAAAATTCAGGGAAGACCTGTACTACAGGCTGGCCACAGTTCCCATCAGGGTTCCCAGGCTGAGCGAACGCAGGGAGGACATCAACCTGTTGTTCAGAAAATTCGCTACAATCTTTGCCGAGAAAAATCATGCACCTTTGGTACAGCTGGATCCTGAAGCCCAGCAAATGCTTGCCAATTACAGCTGGCCGGGCAATATCAGGCAATTAAAGAATATCACTGAACAGATATGTGTTCTGGAAGCGGATAAAAGTCCCATAACAACAGATATTCTGAGGCATTACCTGCCGGCCTCGAACGGGAGCAGCACCAATCTTCCGCTGGCATTCAGCAATACTGACAACCTCGCAGGACAGGGTTTCAGCGAAAGGGATATTTTCTACAAATTCCTGGTGGACATGAAGAAAGATGTGAGCGACCTGAAACGCATTGTTATGGGTTTGGTTGAGAACAGCAGCAACAGGGAGGAATTTATCCGGAACAACAAGGAAGATATCCAGCATGTACTTTACAAGGACCAGTATTTTGACGAACCATATGAAAAGCCGGTCATTCTGCCTACGGGCAACGTGGCTTCAGGAGGCAGGAACAATGTCATTGACGTGCAGCACGTGGAGGAGCATGACGCGATGAACCTTACCATTGCCGACCAGGAGCTCGATATGATCAGAAAAGCACTGGTGCGCAACAAGGGAAAAAGAAACAGGGCGGCCAAGGAACTTGGCATCTCGGAACGCACGCTGTACCGTAAAATCAAGCAATTTAACCTTGAATCCATATGAGAAAACTGAAACAGGTGCTTTTGTTTTTTTATCTCTGCCTCATATTGGGCGGATGCCGTTGCGTCAAGGCCAAATATGACCTGAAAGGCATCAATATACCACCTGACGTCAGCAATATCAGCATACAGTATTTCAGGAATGAAGCTTCCTACGTGAACCCTACACTCAGCCAGAGATTCACAGAACAATTAAAAGACAAGTTCCTGCGTGAAACCAAGCTGGCGGTGATAACCTCAGAAGGAGATTACAGGTTGTCGGGAGCGATTGTTGATTATAAGACCGAACCGGTAACTACCAGCACCAATACGGGAGCGTTAATGAACAGGTTCACCATGACGGTAAGGGCAGTGTTCGAATGTCCGAAACACAAGGATATGAATTTTACGGAGAATATTACGAAGTTCCAGGATTTTGAGGCTACCCAGAGTTTTCAATCGATTGAAACGGTCCTGTCTGACGAACTGAGCAAACAGATCATACAGGAAATCTTCAACAAGATAGCATTAAGATGGTGACAAAAAAATGAACGCCCAGAGGTTAAACGATATTTTCAGAAATATACACATCGCAGAAAAGAGCGATATGGAAAGCATCAGGCAACTGACTGTCGATTATCCTTATTATTATCTCCCGTATGTTGTCCTGGCAAAATATTATTACGATACAGGGCATTACAAGTTTGAAGATATGCTGAGGCAGGCCGCCATGAGGGTCAGGGACCGCAAGAAGCTATACCGGTACATACACGGAAGGGAGGAGAGCGCAGAAGTTCTTGCAGAAGCCGAGCGCCTGGAGCCTGAAATAGTCATGGCCGAAGAAACAGGCATCAGCAATCATGAACAGCCGTGGACCGATCCTTATCTGCCTGACGGACCTGAACTGCACGTGGCTGAAGATGCTTCCGGAGTAATGGTATCCGAACCCGTGCATTTCAAAGAACCTGTTCAGGAAGACATTCAGCAGAAACATACTACCGGAATATCTGAGTTCCTGGAAGGATTCGATGAGGGTACGGAAGAAAAACCCGAAGAATTTGTGTTTGAAGGCAAGCATGAGGAAAGACATTTTGAAGACATCCCCGTAGAGAGAGATGTGATAGGCGAAGAGATAGAAACGGAATTTTCGTTCTCAAAGGCTTTTAATATTTCAACGGAACATGACGCACAGGTGGAAGAAAGTGAGGCGCCGGAACCGTTAACATCCGAACCTGCAGCAATTCAGAAGGATGATGAGAGAAAACATCCGGTTTCCCGGTTGGATGAAAAAGAAGCCCCGAAACCGGAGCTCGAAGATGAACTTTCCCCTGAAAAGGACTTTTTTGCCTGGCTGCAGCATCCCCAATATGTAAGGCAGGAAAGGGAAGAAAAACCGGAAGAAATCGCGGAGCATATGGACCACAAAACCGAATTGATCGAACGGTTTATTAGTGTGAATCCCCAGATATCAAGACCTAAAAAGGAGTTTTACAATCCTGAAAACATGGCTAAGAGAAGCGAAGTAATTGATCTTGAATACGTTACAGAGACGCTGGCCAACATTTATTATGAACAGGGAAATATTGATTTAGCAATAAGAGCTTATGAAAAATTAAGTTTGCAAAATCCCTCAAAACAGGCGTACTTTGCATCCCTTATTGAAAAAATAAAAAAAGGAAATAAATAATTATGTTCAGCACAATATTGATTATAGGCTTAATTGCTGCCATTCTGGTGATTGTGATCGTCCTGATTCAAAACCCCAAAGGTGGAGGACTAGCGTCCAATTTTTCATCCAGTACCCAGATATTCGGAGCACAAAAGACTTCCGAAGGCGTTGAAAAGCTGACATGGATCTTTGCCAGTGTCATCCTCCTGGTGTCACTTGTAGCCAGTTCATATAACGGCGCTGCCACTTCAAAATCCCAGGGATTTGAAAATTCCAAAAACCAGGAACTGATCGAAGCTCCGGCACCCAAGACGACTCCTGCGAAACCTGCTACGCCTGCTCCAACACCTGCCCCAAATCCGGATCCTACCAAACAAGGTCAGCCTTTACAGCCACCTGTACAGTAAGAGTTACTGGACGGCATACACCAAACCGATCTTGATATTCTTGTTCATGATCTGGGCGCTCTGAATACCCTGTCGATCGAATGATTTGAAACTCAGGTCGGGCTGAACGTTAATCCCGATCTTTCCTTTGAGAAGGAAGGAGAAGTTATTCTGTAAATATATCTGTGCCCCGGTGTTATCCAGCCGCTTGTTATTCGAACCATCAACAAGCATATAATCATAACCGCCAAGTGTCGTGTATGTAAGCCACGGCCTTAGTTTGACCTTAAGCCCTATCACAAAGCCAAAATTGAATGCATCAATGATATTCTGCGCTTTTGAACTCGGGGAACTGTAAAACGTGCGTGAATCCAGATTGACGCCAAGACCTATGCTCAGATTGTCGCCCTTGATCAGGTTGTATCCGTAAGTGGCTGTAAATACTGGCAGATCCATCCCGAACACCTTGTTGGTGTCATTCGTGAAATGGCTGCTGTCCTTGGTCCCGTTGAGTAAGTACCGTGCAATCCATGTGGCATCCATCCTGAAAAATTTCGGTTCATTGAAATGGATCAGATTGAAGGTCAGACCTGAAGTGCTGACATTTTTACCCCTTTCACTGATGGTCTGGGGAACAGCGCCTGCCTGGAAAAAATTCAGCATGGTGATCTTTTCCTGGGCACAGGCGACAATACATTGAAATCCAATCAGTAACATGACAATTTGCTTCATACACGTTTGTTTTTGGAGACAAAGATATTGTAATTGTCAAGTGATAATCAATACCACAAATGGACTACTCTTCAGGCATCCGCCATTAAAGTAAACCATTGGGCTTTATCAATTTGTTTCCTCAGGCGCCATGCGTTCGGATACAGGTTATTAATTCGGTTTCCGGCCAGTTTTCCCAAACCCAGGGGCACGTTGCCGAAACTGAGTGTCACATGTCCTTTCCCAGGAATACTGTTCGGCAAAGCCTGATTCGACAGGTAAGAAAGGGCCTGTTCGTGTGTAAGGGCGTGGTCCGGAAACACATCCCTGTTGAATATCACCGAAAAAGGAAGGAATTCTGACGGGGCTAGAACTTTGTCACTGATACTGCAGACTTTGGTGCCAATGGCATAACAATATATATTGGTAAGAAAGGTATTGTAAAATTCAAAGACATGTTCCGGCACGGCCAGCGCAAGCCCTTCGAATTCATAAAATCCGCTCTTTGTCTTAATGAAGGATTCAAAAGCTCCGGTGCGCCTTATGGGTTGCAGCTTTCCTTGTTTCGGCCGGGCCGGTCCTGTATCCTCCGAATAGTTTTTTCGCAGCAATGCGATATAGAATCCTTCGCCTTTTATTTCATGAGGATAACATTGGAATTCATGTCCCGAATGACCGTTCATGTCAAAGGCTACGGGTTCAAAACCCTTGCGGATCAGCTGATCCACCTGTTCCGAGTTTTCGCCCGGATTATAGGTACAGGTGCAATAGATCAGAAAACCGCCGGGTTTCAGACAGCCGGCTATATTTCCGAGTATTCTGTTCTGTCGCAGTTCGCAGGTGTTGACATTCTCTTCGTTCCATTCGGCAATGGCTGCCGGATCTTTACGGAAAAGCCCCTCGCCGCTGCATGGGGCATCCACCAGGATGATATCAAACGCTTCACCGGACGTCATAAATTCCCTGCTGTCTGCAGAAGTGACAATAACATTGGGGCGACCGTGTTTCACGATATTTTCATACAGTACAGGAACCCTGCTCCTTATCACCTCATTGCTGACCAGCAAATCCTGCCCGTCCATGAGGGATGCGAGGTGTGTTGACTTCCCCCCGGGTGCTGCGCAAAGATCAAGAACAGCCAGCGGGCCTGCACTTAAGGACCTGGCCTTCAGGAAAACCTTTTCGAGCATCATGCTGCCGGCTTCCTGCACATAATAGCCTCCGGCATGCCATAAAGGATCGGAACCGAAAACCGGTCTTATGGGAAGATAAAAGGCATGGCCGCACCAGGGTACCTTTTCAAAAGGCAGTTCGACACCGAACTTCGACGTATTTATGCGCAGCGATACAGGAGCGGGTAATGACAAGGCTTCCTCGAAAAGCATGTAGTCTTTTGGCCCAAGGCGGGCCTTCATTCTTTTGACAAAAGCTTCCGGTAATATCATCTTCTTGTCAGGGTTATTCCACCGAGAATAAGGGCCATGCCGCCAAACTGGAATATGCCGATCGGTTCGCCGTCAATTATTCCCCACATATACGCAAAGACAGGAATCAGGTATGTGACTGAAGCGGCAAACAATGCCGTGGTTTTTTTTACCAGCTGGTTAAAGACGATCAGGGATGCGGCCGAGCCAATAACGCCCAGGATAACAATATATATCAATGAATTCCATGCTCCGGGTTGCATGACTGTTTCCAGAGTATTGGTGGATAATCCGATAATCAGTGCGGGAATGGAAATAAGCGTAAGAGGCACCATGCTGTTCACGACAGGCGACAAATGATGCAGCTTGGATTTGATGATATTGACATTAATGCCGTAAAGAAGGGCTGCCACCATAACTTTCGCACATCCCCATATGTAGGAAGTTTCAAATTGTATGGCACCTTTGTTCTTTGAAAGGATAAGGATCAATGCACCGGCCAGCCCGATGGTGATGCCGACCACCTGCCTGACCTTGAACAACTGGGAGAATGCGAGAACGCCGAATATCAATGTAAAAAAAGGGGTCATGGCATTGAATGCACCTGAAAGTGAGCTGGGGATTTCGGTGCCGGCACTGGCAAAGAGGTAAGCGGGGATAAGATTGCCGATAGTGCCTGAAATTCCGAGGTACATCCAGTCCCTGGTTTTCAATGCGCGGTATTCCCTCATAAAAAAGAAAACGGCTATTGATCCGGCAAACACCAGTCTGAGCGAAGCCACCTGCAGGGCTGAAAACGATACCAGGCCTTTCTTCATGAGGATAAAGGCGCTGCCCCAAACGAACCCAAGGAATAAAAGAACCATGACGGTCTTCAGATCAATTTTCACGGCGCAAAAGTACGTGTAATTTCCCCGATTCTCAACGTGTGAGGATAATATATTCGGAGATGACACGGCTCAGGAACGATTCCCTGTTCTCAGGAATAGCGGGAAGTTCCAGTACACCGGCAATTTTCGCCACCATCGCTTCGAGAGCTTCTTCGTGAGCGGAATTCTGATATAATTTCTTGCGGTACAGGAGATTCTTGATCAGTATCACGTCTTTCTCGTCCAGTTTTTTGGCCATGGGATACTGAAACTCATAATCATCCTTATTATTCATATTGAGCTTGAGGATATCATTCAGGCTAAAGCCGTACGTGCTTTTTTTGCGGATGATAGTGGTTCCTGCGATTATATCCCCGATACGCTGGCCATTTTTATTGCTTACGATCAGCAGCATGGCAATACTGCCTATGGAAGCATAGATATCAATCAGGCGGGTCGACCACCTGCTGAAATAGTCATAAAATTCAAGCTCATCACCGTTCAGTTTGATCACCTTAATGCCCAGGGCCAGTTTTCCCAGGGTTTGACCGTTTCCTATCAGTTCGCTTATGAGGGTATAAAAACCAAACCACAAAAACGCAAAAACCTGGAGAAGGAACATGCCGTTTTCCGAAACATTCGAAAGCAGGCTGAGCGCTGCTATAAAATACACCACAATCATGACAAAAAGATCAATGATATAGGCAAAAATGCGATGACCCACGCCTGCGAGCTGGTATTCAATCTTTACATTCTGCGCTGTATTGATCTCAATCGTTTGCATCACTCTGCGAGGGCTCAGTATTGTTCGCTCTCATTCGGGAAATCTTCAGATTTGACATCCCCGATGTATTTCTCAACGCTGTCTTTTATGGCTTCATAAAGGTTCAGGTACCTCCGCATAAACCTGGGGCTGAAATCCTTGTTGATTCCCAGCATGTCGTGCAGGACCAGCACCTGGCCGTCGACTTCCCTGCCGGCGCCTATGCCAATGACCGGAATTTTAAGCATGCCTGCGACCTGCCTGGCGAGTTCCGCCGGTATTTTTTCGAGAACCAGGGCAAAACATCCTGCTTCTTCGAGTATGCGGGCGTCTTTTATAAGCTTGTCGGCTTCCTGCTTTTCAACGGCCCTGACTGCATATGTCCCGAATTTATAAATGCTCTGGGGGGTAAGTCCCAGGTGACCCATAACCGGCACCCCGGCGCTTATAATACGTTTCACCGATTCTGCGACTTCTTCGCCCCCTTCAAGCTTGATGGCATGAGCCCCGCTTTCCTTCATAATGCGTATGCTGCTGTTGAGCGCTTCCTTGCTGTTGCCCTGGTATGAGCCGAACGGAAGATCCACTACCACGAGGGCGCGTTTGACAGCCCTTATGACAGAGGATGCGTGGTATATCATCTGATCGAGCGTAATAGGGAGGGTGGTTTCATGGCCGGCCATGACATTGCTTGCGCTGTCGCCCACAAGGATTACGTCGATATTGGCATCATCAATGATTTTGGCCAGGGAATAATCATATGCAGTGAGCATGCTGATCTTTTCACCTCTCTGTTTCATCTCGTCAAGGGTGTGGACAGTTACGCGTTTTGCAGGTTTTGTAGGGCTTACCGACATGGTTTCAAACGTACGATTTATTTTT
>CALMKH010000282.1 GCA_937867025.1 uncultured Bacteroidota bacterium
CACAATTAACATCTCCAAAATTATTAACATTTATTGGTTCTTGTAATTATGAAAAGTTGGGTACAAGTCTAATGGATGGCTATCGGGGTGGGCAAAAAAAAGCCCCGGAATTACCCGGGGCTTTTCGTTCAAAATATACAAGTTGTTAATCTACCTCCTGCTATTTTATCTGCATGCGTTGAGCAAAAGCCTCTTTGTAGTTCTTGCCCAACGGAATATTCTTGTTGCCTACTTTCACCTCATGGGCGCCGATAGCCAGCACCTTATTGATGGCTACAATATAACTGCGGTGTACCCTGGCAAACTTGTCAGCCGGCAGGCTCTGCTCCATGTTCTTCATAGTCTGAAGCGTCACAATGCGCTTATCCTCACCGGTATATATCTTCACGTAATCTGCAAAAGCTTCCACATACCATATGTCATCGTAGTTGATCTTGATCATTTTCGAATCCGCTTTCACAAACATGTGACCTTCACTCATCTCCGCCTGGGGTTGTTCGGTTTTGTTCTTGATGGTAAAATACTCCTCCGCCCTTTCTACCGACTTTTTGAACCGTTCAAACGAAACCGGCTTCAGCAGGTAATCGAGCGCATCCAGGGTGAATGCATCCACCGCATATTCCGAATAGGCCGTTGTGAATACCACCAGGATACCGCTGTTCTGCAGCGATTTCATAAAATCGATCCCGCTGATCTCAGGCATATGAATATCGCAAAAGATCAGGTCGGGTTTTTCATGCTTGATGGCCTCCGCGGCCTCTATGGCATTCGAACATTTGGCTATCAGCTTCAGGTTATCGCATTTTTTAATATGCGACTCCATAATTTCCAATGCAAGTGGTTCATCATCAATGGCCATGCACTTGAGTTGTTTGTTCATGATGTTTGTAAGGTTAGTGTTACAGTATAATTGTCTTTTTCGTCTGCGATTTTAAGGTCATGCCTGTTCGGATACAAAATATTCAGACGGGTTTGCACATTTTTCAGACCAATTCCACCGACTTTCTCTTTATCGAGGTTATTCAGCACGCTCGGTTTGTTATTCGAAATGCTGAATCGTATGGTCTTGTGTCCCTGGTCGATCTGGTACCGGATATGGATATAGGAGCGCCCCAGCGTGGGATTGGCGCCGTGTTTGAAGGAATTCTCAATAAAATTGATGAAGAGGAAGGGTTCTATCATTTTTCCGAAGGTGCTGCCCTCCACTTCCAGGGTGATATCGGTGCGGTCGCCCAGCCTGAGTTTTTCCAGCTCTATATAATCCCTCACGAACTGTATATCGTCCTCGATCGGCACTTTCTGTTTCTGGCTTTCGTAAAGGCCAAACCTGAGTATATTGGAAAGTTTCAGGACCGCATCCGGGGCCAGGTCCGAATTTTTGAGAGTGAGCGCATACAGATTGTTGAGGTTGTTGAACAGGAAATGCGGATTGATCTGCGCTTTCAGGAATTTCAGTTCATTTTCGATATTCAGCTTCTGCAATTCCTTATTGGCCTGCTCCTTCAGGTACCAGTTCCTGAATATCTTGATCGAGGCCGTTAAAAGCACTGTGAAGAATATGTACAGGAAGTTGGTGATAAAGAAATCCACCGTCCATATCGATTTAATGCTCTCATCCGTAAGCGGTATATAGCGGTATGTGGCGATTGCCAGAGGAAAACAGGCCAGCAGTATGGACAATGACAGGCAGGTCAGGTAGCTCAGGTATTTGCGCCGGAACAAAAACCACTCAATCAGGAAATAATTGTTCCAGTAGCTGACCACCATATGAAAGAAAATGAAAATGGTGGAATTCAGGAAATCCCTCCACCAGGAAATCCCCGACGGCAGCAGCAACGACCAGAAGGCAATATACACCAGCCAGAATATAAGATGGTAAATCTTATACCGGGTGATGAAAGCCATTAGCTCTGTAAAAAACCTGTTGACCACTATTGCTTAATTATGATTATGGATTCCTGAAAAATCGCAATATTTCCTTTGCCCAATCGATAATGCGGCTCCCGCTGCCAAGAACACTGTTCTCCACTTTCACTTCCTCAAGCGAATTCTGGTTGATCTTTGAAAAGTAACTATTGGATACCTGATACGAAATTATATTGGAAACGATCAATATGGCAACTAAAATCCACGAAAACCATTTTTTCTGAGACAGATCGGCCAGTTTCATATCAAGTGTTCGAATTTAACTTATTTTTTCAAGAAATCATCAATCAATATTTGCTGGAATATTCTGCCCTCATGCAATAGGTTTATGCTGTCCGCCGCTTTTCCTTTAAAATGGTACGAACCTGAAGTATTGTCCGAAATGGCTTCCGACGAGTCGGTTACGCGGCCGAAGCCGTTATTGTAATGATACTGCGCAAAGCCGCGGGGATGGAACACGTCCGTCTGCCATCTGAAATCCTTGGTATCCATGCCCAGGTTCTGCAATACAAGGCAGGGAATAATGGTCTGGGACACCACACCCGGCACCTGCATGCCTTTATATGCCTGTTTTAAGGCCCCTCCCGTAATGACCAGCGGAATATGATATTTCTCGCTCCCGAAATAGAATATGTTTTCCAGTCCTATGTCATGGCCATGGTCCGCCACCAGTACGATCAGCGTGTTATCATACCAGGGCTGCTTCTTGCAGGCCTCAAGGAAGTCGTTCAGGCATTTATCGGCATAACGAAGGGAGTTTTTAAATCCGTACCACTTGTCCTTCGGCAGGTCCTTCGATTCTAAAGGCACGTCAAACGGTTCGTGACTGCTGAGGCTCAGCAGCACGGTGAAGAACGGGTCCTTGCCTTGGCCGGTCACCTCCAGTGCCTTGCTGTACATCGCCTCATCATGGGCTCCCCATTTGCTGTTCAGCTGCGCGCGGTTAAAATCCTTTTTATCGATCACGGCATCAAACCCGTGCAGCACCAGGTACGACCGCATCGCTGCAAAATCGGCATCCCCTCCGTAAATAAATGTGTTCCTGTAACCGGCCGGTTTCAGCGACCTGCCGAGGCTTGGCAGTTTATTCATTTTATCGGGGAACACAATAATGGAAGATGCGGGTTGGGCAGGATAGCCGCTCAATACCGATACAAGGCCTTTTTCAGTGCGGTCGCCGCTCGAGTAACACCGCATGAAACTCAGGTTCTGCCGGGCTATCTCGTCAAGGTAAGGCATGCAGTCGTTTCGTCCGCTGAAATACTTACTGCCTGAAGCGGTGAAACTTTCCAGCATGACCACCAGGATATTCGGTTTTTCGACATCCGAGAACAGGAAAGAATCCTTAAACGGTTGCAATTGCCTGTCAAATTCCTTCCTCGCCCCGGCTTCATCCATGTAGATAAAACTTTTCCCGTATATGTTTTCCGTATTGTTGACCAGGTAATACAATGCATTCCAGAGGCTGTTGATCGAAGCGGCATTATCGGCGCTCCTGTCCGAATAAATGGCCGATGACTGGCTGATGGAAGCCACTCCGACACCTCCGCGCAGCATAATGAAATTGAATCCTGCCAGGAGTATGATCAAAGGGATATGCGCCCTTGGAAAGATGTTCTTCTCAGTCTGCACCTTGTTAAGCTTGCGGTAAATGATGTAAAAGACAAGTATGGTGATCAGCGCATACAGTGTGGTTTTACCCCAGTTGGCCGATCCCGCCGACAAGGCCATTTCCAGCGGATGCGTCACATACACGAGCACCTGGTTGTTGAATTTATTGCCCCATTGTATGAACAGTTCCGGGTCGGAAATGGTAATGAGGAATATCACGAAGAACTCCAGTCCCGTCAGCGTATACCATATCCAGGCAGGGCATTTTTTTTTCAGCGCATGCTCCACGAGCCAGATCAGCAGGAATGGCGCTAGGCAATAGGCCACGGTCGCCATATCGAGGCGGAAACCCTGTATGGAAGTTTCAAGAAAGCTGAACAATACATGGCCCTTGAAATGCGACCGGTTATAAAGGACAAAATACAACCTGCTTGCCTCAAAAACACACAGGAACAGCAGGCATGATTTTAAATATTGAACAACGATCTTCAAGCGGCGTGATTTACGGCAAAGTTAAGGAATAATACATTATGAGTTATTGAACCCCGAAAGCTATGTTCAGGCCGCCCCACCATTATCGTTTTTCAGGGCGCCTGCCGCCATGGAGTATGCCGCATGTATGTGGTTTACCCGGCGGCACCGGGCTGTCGCTACTCGCTCTTTGCCCGACTCCGGGCAAAGGAGCTCAGACAGGCCGCTCCATCCCTGGCGCTTCCGCTAAAGCTTGTGTCTCCGCTATGCCCCTACGCTATTGCTTCAGCGCAAGCGTAAGCTACTGCAGCACACGGACAGCGACACGCGGGGCGCAGGGGGACAGTGGTCAGACCCTTGCCTACCAGATCAAAGACCAGAATCTTTGGGTTCGGGGATAAACTTCATTCGGAGGATCGCGCTTCCACACGGTGTGGTGACGTCGGGTGAACAAAAGCCCGGGACACGTCGCGATAGCGGTAGCTCATCGCAGACGGGTGGGATTTTGAAACCTGACGGCATGGCTTTGCCAAACAGCGGGTGTGCGCGAAAGGTTTTTCTTTTGCCTGCTTTTCTTTTTCCCAAAAAAGAAAAGAGGTAAACATTTTTCAGGATAAGGAACAATATCTGCATATTAAACCATGCCATTC
>CALMKH010000283.1 GCA_937867025.1 uncultured Bacteroidota bacterium
TTTTAACGAATTGAGATGGTATTTGAAAAAACCGTTGCCCGAGATTTCAGCGGCCAAAATCCGGAAACTCTGCCTGAAAGAATCAAAAAAGCCTGAACCTGAATACAATATATCGGAGTATGCGTTGAATGTGCTGGGATATCAGTTCTTGCAAAACAACAACCTGAAAGATGCACTGCTCCTCTTCCAGGTCAATACCGAACTGTATCCGACAGCCGCAAACACCTGGGACAGCTATGGAGAATGCCTGCTTATGATGGGCCGCAGGCAAGAGGCATTGCAGGCTTATAGAAAATCACTTCAGCTCGATGCTGGTAACAATGGGGCTGCAAAAATCATTAAAGAACTGGAGGATGAGTCAAATGGCTAAATACGTTTTGGCATGCAGTCTCGTGGCCCTGTAACCGCTATTGACGACGGCAGCATCTGGACACCGGAGAATTAACAGAAATCAGGTTATGGAAATCGTCATCATATCCCTTTCGGCTTTTCTTGCAGCCATCCTTACGTTCTTTTCAGGGTTTGGTTTGGGTACAATTCTGACCCCTGTGTTCATGATCTTTTTCCCTGTTGATCTGGCTATAGCGCTTACGGGCATTGTGCATTTCTTTAATAATATCTTCAAGCTGTTGCTGGTAGGCAAAAAAGCTGACAAGGATGTTTTGCTGCGTTTTGGCGTTCCCGCTGTGTTCGCGGCCATTGCAGGTTCGTGGCTCCTGCTGAATATCATCGACCTGGAACCGCTATTCACCTATACAATGTTCGATAAAACATTTGAGGTGTATCCTGTTAAATTCATCATATCCATTTTACTTATATGCTTTGCCTGTATGGATCTTATACCGTATTTCAGCAAGCTGCAATTCGGCCGGGAAAAATTGCCGGTCGGCGGGATACTGAGCGGTTTTTTCGGCGGCTTATCAGGAAATCAAGGGGCATTGAGAAGCGCATTCCTTATAAGGGCCGGGCTTTCAAAAGAAGCATTTATTGCCACCGCGGTTGTTGTTTCAACCTTTGTAGACTTCACGCGCCTGAGCATTTACGCAACACGATTTAATAAAGCAGGGCTTTCTGAGAACCTTGCCCTGGTAACTGCCGCCACCCTTTCAGCCATCGCGGGAGCTTATATCGGCAACAAACTTTTGAAAAAGGTCACCCTGAAATTTTTACAGGTTACCGTTGCCACCATGCTCATTGTCATTTCGCTTGCGCTCGGCGCAGGACTTATCTGATGAATTCCATGCGCAGGAATCCCTTCCGGAAAATTATCACGATCCCTTATGACAATTATCATTGTTCCGCCGGCGTCTCGCGGTGACCTTTGCCTAAAAATCAATCACCTATGAACCAGGCACATATTCACCTTCTGGTGACTCATCTTCCTGTTTTCGGCTCTATTTTGGGCGCACTGGTCCTGATACACGGACTGTGGACACGAAACAAGCAGACAAAAATAGCAGCGTATAACATATTCATAATTTCTGCCATTGGCGCCACCATTGCCTACCTGACCGGAGAGGCAGCTGAAGAAACCGTGGAAAATATCCAGGGCGTTGCAGAAAATACGATAGAAAACCATGAAGATTTTGCAGTTTTTGCATTATCGTCATTCATCGTACTGGGTATAGCTTCCATCACAGGACTTTTTATAGCCCTGAAAAAGTCGATCCTGTCACAAGCCGTTGCAATTGTGGTGTTATGCATTTCCCTCATCAGCTTCGGACTTGTTGCCAGGACAGCGTACCTGGGCGGGCAGATACGGCACACGGAAATCTACAGCCAGGGGGCACCGGTGCCCGGGCAAACAGAGGAGGATGACGATTAAATCTTCCATCCCCCGGATTTGCCAACACGGGTCTGCATGGGATACCCGGACAATGCGGATGATACGTATACTGTCCGTGGAAACCACAAAAAAAATTAATAAGCCGTATCTTTGAACAATGGAACTTGACAAGGTACTTGAATTCAAATCTTCACTGGCCATGCGGGAAAGGCTCACCGAATACGGCTTTTCCAGGACGTTTGCAGAAAACGAGGTGATCCTGAACGAACATGCGTATATCAAGGCCATCCCTATTGTAACAAAGGGCAATATCCGCGTCATGCGCACAGATGATGAGGGCCGGGAACTGCTATTGTATTATATCAATGCAGGAGAAAGCTGTATCATGTCGTTCCTGGGCGGTTTGCACCATGATACAAGCAAGGTGAAAGCCATTGCCGAAGAAGAAACGGAGATATTGTTTATCCCGGTCGATAAGGTTAATCTGCTGATCAGGGAATTTCCGGAATGGTTGGATTATATCTTTCGCCTGTACCACAAGCGTTTTGAAGAGTTGCTGGAAGTCGTCAATGCCATTGCCTTTAAAAAGCTGGATGAACGCCTGCTCGACTTTATCAGGAAGAAATGCGAGATCACCAAAAGCCGGACTTTGTATGTCACCCACGAACAATTGGCCAATGAGCTGGGAACCGCGCGTGTTGTGGTTTCCCGCCTGCTCAAACAAATGGAGGACCAGGGTTTGGTGAAACTGGGCCGGAACAAGATCCGGCTGATATGATGTGCCTTGTCAGTAGTTTCCAGCCTGATCAGCAAAGATGTTTTCCTTCTGTGACAAAAGTAGCTGTACGGCAACTTTTACGGTTTGATCTTTGCAGTGAACGTATGGCATGGCAAAACATTATTCTCTTAGCTTTGATCGGGGCTGTGGCCGGGGTGCTCGGCGGAATTTTAGGTCTCGGAGGAGCCATTGTGATCATCCCCGCGCTGGTGATGGTGCTCGGGTATTCGCAACAGATGGCGCAAGGCACGGCCCTGATGATGATGGTGCTGCCTGTGGGAGCCCTGGCAGTATTCCAGTACTATCAGAAGGGACTCGTTGATATAAAGGCAGCCCTGATACTGGCGGCATTCTTTTTTATCGGGGGGTATTTCGGCGCAAGGTTCGCCACACAGGTACCCCAGGAGATTTCAAAAAAGATCTTTGCGGTCGTGCTTTTGGGAATTGCTATCCACATGTGGTTCAGGAAATGAGCGTATGGAGCGAAAATGATTCTGTTATGTAACATATGTGACTGTACAGCTCAGAAGACCATTGTAACTTTGTACCATAAAAAAAAGCAACGTATGGAAATAAAACAGTTTGAAGACAGGCATCTCGCCCATTATTCATATGCCATCATCAGCAAAGGGGAGATGGCCCTGGTCGATCCTTCAAGGGATCCGAAACCGTATTACGATCTTGCAAAACAACACGGTGCAAGGATTGTTGCGGTCATTGAAACCCATCCTCATGCCGATTTTGTAAGCAGCCACCTGGAAATCCACCAGGCAACAGGGGCTGCCATCTATGTAAGCAGCCTTCTGGGAGCAGAATATCCGCATCAGACTTTCGATGAAGGCGATACCATTATATTGGGCGGAACACTTTTAAAAGCGATCAATACTCCCGGGCATTCACCTGACAGTATCAGTATTATAGCCATGGATGAAACAGGAAGACCCAAGGCTGTTTTTACCGGGGATACACTGTTTATCGGCGATTGCGGCAGGCCCGACCTCAGGGAGCAAGCCGGGGCGATAACGGCAGCAAGGGCTGATCTGGCTAAACAGATGTACCATTCGCTGCGCGATAAGTTAATGGTTTTGCCCGATGATGTAACGGTTTATCCGGCCCATGGCGCGGGAAGCTTGTGCGGAAAGGGCTTGAGCGAGCAGAACAGCAGCACTGTCGGTGCGGAAAAAATGCACAACTGGAGCTTGCAGGACATGAGCGAGGAAGAGTTTATCAGGCAACTCCTCTCTGACCAGCCTTTCATTCCTAAATATTTTCCATTCGATGTAGGCGTGAACAAGAAAGGCGCAGAGCCGTACCAGCAAAGTATTTCCAAAATAAGGAAAAGTGATCCGGTCACCCCTGAAGCGTATGCAAATTTACCGGATCCCGGAACCATTGTCATCGATACACGGCCACAGAAACAATTCATGAAAGGGCATTCGAAGCATGCAATCAACCTGATGAATGACAACAAGTTTGAAACATGGCTGGGAAGCATTATCAATCCGGGGGAGAGTTTTTACCTGGCTGCGGAAAGCGAGCAGGTACTCGATCAACTGATACAACGGATTTCCAAAATAGGATATGAAAACCAGGTGAAGCTGGCGTTTGTTGCAGTTTCAGGCAATTCGGAGACGGAAGAATTCGATGGTAAAAAATTAATGGAGGATGAAAACGCCTATACCATTATTGACATAAGGAACCACTCTGAAGTAAAAGCCGGAAAGATTTTCGGGAATGCCATGCATATCCCCTTGTATGAACTGCGGGAGCGCATCAGTGAAATCCCTCTCCACAAGCCCATCGTGGTACATTGTGCAGGTGGTTACAGGAGCGCAGCAGGCAGCAGCATCATCAGGTCGGCAGTGAACAATCAGGCCAGCGTTTTTGATTTAAGTGAACAGGTAAAACAATTCGTAAATGGACTTCATATCAAAGCATAAGCTCACTATCCTGGGTGTCCTGGCCGGGACAATAGGCGGGTACCTGTACTATTATTATATCGGGTGCGCCAGCGGGTCATGCGCCATCACTTCAAAACCTCTGAACAGCTCATTGTACGGTGCACTGGTAGGCGGTTTGTTGTTCAGCATGATACCCGTGCAAAACACAAAGAAAAAACAATAGACATTTATAATCTTAATTAACATGAACATAGAAAAAATCATCAAAGAAAAACAAGGCACAATTGTGGATGTGCGCACTCCTGAGGAATTTCATGGAGGCAATGTTCCGGGCTCCATCAATATTCCGCTCCAGGAACTCCCGCAACGCATGGACGAATTGTCAAAACTTCAGCAACCCCTCGTGTTGTGCTGTGCTTCCGGAGGAAGGAGCGGCCTGGCGTACGGCTTTCTTTCACAAAGAGGAATTTCATGCGTCAATGGCGGATCATGGCTGGATGTCAATTACCTTCATTCCTTAGCCATATAAACATTGCACTCAAGACCTGTCATTTAAAAAAATAAGATAACATGATACAGACACTAATGAAATTATTGGGCCTGGGTCCCAAAGTGAGCTATAAAGAGCTGGTAAAGGACGGGGCAGTCATCATTGACGTGCGTACCAAGGCCGAATACCAGCAGGGGCACGTTAAAGGCTCCATCAATATTCCGCTTAACAATCTTTCTAATCATTATGCAAAACTGCGCAAGGACAAGCCTGTCATTACCTGCTGCGCATCAGGCATGAGAAGCGGCCAGGCAAAGAATATATTAAAGGCGAATGGGTTTCCCGACGTCTATAACGGAGGCAGCTGGATCACTTTGCAAAGGAAAATAGGATGATGGCAGATTCACATCACCGGTCTGGAATGAATGAACATTTTAAATTGATTAATCCTTAATGAAAGAAAGAATTTTAAAGAACTGGACCCTGACAAGAGGTTTGTATGTTGTCATCGGAAGTCTGATCATTGTCCAATCTGTCTGGCAGAGGGAATGGATCATGACAGTGATGGGGGCATACATAGCCTCCATGGGTGTGTTTGCGTTTGGTTGTGCCTCAGGAAACTGTTTTGGCGGAAGCTGTGCGGTCACGCCGGAACAGTTGGAAAAAGAAAAAGCGGATGGGGCAGACATAAAAAAGGAATAGAAGCTGCCGGAATTTCCGTTTTTCCTGCGGAAACAACATGCCTGTTAATAGGAGCGGTCTCATAAGTCCGGTTCATTATTTATTAATGTCCGGTCATCTTGAAGGTTTATCCAGGATCTGAAATCACCCAATTGAGAAAAATCGACGCCGTCATCCTGAGCAATGGCTCTGCGTGGTGAACTAAGCGAAGCCTTTTTGTCACTTTTTGAGCAACACTAAATGTAAGTATTTCGTTGGCGACCAACCCACACGGGAAATCCTGAAAACAAACATTAAGGATGATTGCTATAGAGAGAACTTTTGAGACCGCCTCTGGTAAAACTGGATTATTAACCATTTTTGCGTTTCTTTGAAGAAGAAGTCTGGTAATAATGGAAGAACTTTTTGAGTATTTGGCGAGGTATAGCCCCTTATCGGAAGGCAGCAAACGCGCCATTGCTAAAATTTCCCAGGAATTGCACATCCGGAAAAATTCCGATCTTCAGCCGATCGGACATACCTGCAAAACCATTTATTTTCTCAAAAAGGGTATCGCGCGAATCTATTACTTTAAAGATGATGTGGATATAACCGAGAGCTTTTCTTTTGAAGGACACATAGTGGTAAGATACGAGAGCCTTTTTACCGGTAAACCTTCAAAAAAGGGCATTCAGATGCTGGAAGACTCTGACGTAATAGCCATTAATGCCTCCGGGCTGTTTAAATTGTACGACAGGCATCGCGATATCGAGCGCCTTTTCAGGAATATCTTTGAGGCTGCCTTGATCGACCAGGTAAACAGGATAGAAAGCCTGCAGTTCCACACCGCTGACGAACGTTATAAGGCACTTATAAAGGATGCGCCTGACATTATAAAGCGGGCACCCCTGAAGTACATCGCTTCTTACCTCGGCATTACGCCTGTCAGCCTGAGCAGGATCCGCAGCCTGAGGTAATTTATTATCATATGTAAAGTGTTTTCTTCAAACACTGACCTACTTTTGTATAGAGGACGGTACCAGGTAAAGGTTATCGGAAACAAATGAACGTGGAGGATGTAAAGCTGGGTCTGAAAGAGAATCGCAATCAGTTCGTATTGCTGGTTATCGTCAATGGCTTTGTCGGGGGGATGGTGGGCCTGGAACGATCTGTCTTGCCGCAGATAGCAGAGGCGGAATTTCATATCGCCGCCAAAACGGCCATTCTTTCTTTTATCATGGTGTTCGGCATTGTCAAAGCCATCACCAATTATTTTGCAGGAACCTTTGCAGGTAAACTGGGGCGGAAGAATTTACTCATTGCAGGATGGCTGGTGGGTATTCCCATACCTTTCATCCTGATGTTCGCGCAAAGCTGGAACCTGATTATTGCCGCCAACATATTGTTGGGCATCAATCAGGGGTTAACCTGGAGCAGCACCGTTATCATGAAAATCGACCTGGTTGGTGAGAAAGACAGGGGGCTGGCCACGGGCCTGAATGAATTTGCGGGGTATATAGCCGTGGCCATAGTGGCGTTCGTCACCGGAATGGTCGCCGCCGGTTATGGTTTAAGGCCGTACCCTTTTTATATAGGAATTGTAATATCTGTGGCGGGACTGCTGTTTTCCTGGTTTCTTGTAAAAGACACGAGGCACCATGTCGCGAAAGACATCAGCAGTAATAAAACGCCCAGGCTTAAAAACGTCTTTTGGGAAACCACCCTGCTGAACAAAAATCTCGGCTCTGTAACCCAGGCCGGTATCATCAATAACCTGAATGACGGAATGGTGTGGGGATTATTTCCGATGTTTCTTGCCGAGAAGCATTTTTCACTTTCAGATATCGGGATTGTAACGGCGGTGTATCCGGCTGTCTGGGGAATCGGGCAATTATTTACAGGAAAAATGTCAGACCATGTCTGTAAAAAAAGTATGCTGTTCTGGGGAATGTTCCTTCAGGGTATTGCACTTTTACTGTTTGTCCTTGCTTCGACATTTTCCGAATATATTATTCTTGCCGCCATTTTGGGTTGGGGAACGGCTATGGTGTACCCAACATTTTTAGCCACGGTTGCAGAAAACACAAACCCTCACGACCGGGCCAAGAGCGTGGGGGTATTCCGTTTGTGGAGGGATTTGGGTTATGCAGTCGGCGCCATTCTTACAGGAATTATAGCGGATTCCCTCGGCATGGATGCATCCGTTATTGTTGTGGGCATCCTGACAATTGCCTCTTCCCTGGTCATTGAGAAAAGGATGCATTGCAGAACACATGCCCCCAAACTGACGGATTGGATATTCAGGTGGGCAAAGGTCAAACGTTGAAGGCATGGTACAATGTACGGTCCTTCGGTAAGAGGCCTCGGAAATATTTTAGAAATCCTGTAAGCTAAAGACAAAATCTTATTTACAGAATTTACCACTGATCAGATAAAAGCAGCCGTGCGGCGGTTTTAACCTATGTTCAGAGACTAAGAACATCCTTCTGTCATTACAATGTCATAAAAGTTTAATCAATCTTTAAAATTAAAAAAATATAACGTGTTTTGCAGCAGGTTATAAATCAATTTTAAGGGAAATGAAGCATTCATCAGCGTATCATTATGCCTTGTGTTTTGTATTGACGGCGTTTTTCTTTAAGCAGTCCGGCCTTGCGCAGGGGAGCGGAACGCCGGAATTTCGCAACACAAATGCGGCCGGGTCGGAAATTGCATACCCGCTGTTCAGCGGCACCAACAGGGTGCAATGTATTTATGGGCCCAACCTGTTTACGACCACCGGCAGTTCGGGCACACCTGCAGGGAAGGGCAGGATAAAGAATATATATTTCCTTTTGGGTTCGCTTTACACCACGCTTCCGGTATTTTCCGACTTTACGATACGCCTCGCCCAAAATGTGGGGACCAGGGATACATGGAGCAGCGCGTCATGGAACCCGAATATGACAACGGTATTCCATGAATCCACATTTACGATTACAGGATCGTCGGCGACCTGGATAAAAATACCATTGGAGGCGACGTTCAAGTACGACCCTAATCTCTCCATGGTATTTGAAATGACGGTCTCTTCAGGCGTAGGATGCGGTAACAGGGCTGTATTCAATGTAAATAAGAAGAACAGGATATTCGGAACATATTCGGGAAGTTCCGGAACAGGTTTCGGCACGGGACTACTTAATATCGGCTTTGATATTGAGCCTATGATCCCTGATAATGCGGGCTTGCTGGGTCTTGTTACTCCTAAACATTTCTGCGCAGGTGTACACGACGTGAAAGTGGATGTGGTAAACAACGGCACCAGGCCGATTGACAGCGTCAGGTTATATTATTCCGTGAACGGAGTGCTTCAGGCCCCAATCTTTTATACGACCAGGATAGACACCCAGGGCAACAGCAACGGGAATGTAAAGACTGTCACTCTGTTCCGTGATACATTTAAAACCGGTGTTCTGAAAACCCTGAAGGTGTGGACTTCGCATCCCAATGGTGTACCCGATACGTTTAATACGGACGATACCCTGCATGTCCGGCTGAAACCGGCATTAAGCGGCAACTACAAGGTGAAGGGAAGCGGGGCGCATTATCAGACCTTGTCGGCCGCTGCTGCGGACCTTAATGAATTTGGTGTATGCGGGCCTGTAAAGTTTACTGTGGATACAGGCACTTACCAGGAACGGCTGATACTGGACAGGGTGGCGGGAACGTCACCGGTCAATACCGTTACATTCAGGGGCGTCGACAGGTCGAAAACGATTATTACCAATGATGGTACTTCGGAAAAGAACTGGCAAACCGTATTGCTCAATGGGATGAACTACGCGAGGTTCAGCAATTTTACCGTTAAGGCACTGGACAGTGTGGTGGCTATCGGTGTGCACCTGGTGGCATCGAGCCATAACATTATCGACAGCTGCGATATTATCCTTCACAAGAATTCATGGAGCTTTCGCCTGACTGGGGTGGCCGGTACGGGTTCCACCACCCAGATGATGCCCGGACATGCAGGCGATACCAACGTGGTTTCCAACCTGTTTATCAGTGGGGGATATTACGGGATCTATTACGCAGGGGCGGCCACCTGGCAACATAACTACGGCCTGGTGTTCAGGAACAATGTCATGAAGGATTATCTCAGGAACGGACTGTACCTTATGGACCTCACCAATACCCTGATAGATGGCAACACTATACACAGCCAGCGGATGGTCGATGTCAATGGCATGACTTTAAGTGCGCTGAACCGGTACACATGTGTGAACAACAAGATATTTTCGACCAGGGAAGGCTTTTTTGCCGAGTTCAGCAACTACTATTATTATACCCGTGGAGATACGTCGCGTTCCACCATTGCTAACAATGTGATCATTACCACCGGTCCGGGCGGGCCTGTGGGGGCTTTGCAGATTTTTTATTCAAGGCGTGTCGATTTCCATCACAATACAGTCTTCGGATGGTCGGCAACACAGCTTTGGGTCATGAAAGACGTGGATTCGTGCAGTTTCAGGAACAATATTTTCAAGGATACTGTTATTGGCACTAAAATAGCCATTGGCGCCAGCAATTTCTCATCCAGGTTTACCATTGACCATAATGTCTATTATTTCCCGAGCAATATTGCCAGGATATCTTACCAGGGAACCTTGTATTCGGATGTCGCCAGCTGGATAAGTTCTGTTACAAGCATTAACCAGAATTCATTCATACAGGCGCCTGCTTTTACAAATAACCAGGACCTTAGACTGATACCCGGGAACCGTCCTGCGGGAAACTATGCCGGCGTTGACGATGATCACGACGGAATACCGCGTTGCCGTAAAAATCCCACTATAGGCGCCTTTGAACTGATAAAGGGAACCTTGCCTGATGAGAAAAATCCCGCATATGTCTGTACCGGTGATACGCTGAAATACCCGATAACGACCCCCTCCGGCCTGCAGAACAGTGGTTACGGAAGCACATGGACCGTAAAATCCGTGTCCATGAAAACGGCTTCGGGCACGGTCCCTAAAAACTTTTATACAGTCAATCCATCCACAGCAGGCGCCGGTTACATGGCCTTCATACCCGGACAGGATGAAGCGGACAGCGCGTTCTACCTTCAGTTCATAATAGAAGATCTTACCGGTAAAGGCTGTTATTCCACATCCGGAAAGTATATTGTAGTAAGTCTCAAGCCCACGTCAGGGTTCACTATTCTGTCTCCGCAGGTTTGTCTCGGGGATTCCATAAAACTGACAAATACCTCAACTGGGCCGCCTAATCTGACCTACACATGGAATATGGGAAACGGAGCCACTGTTCTTAAAGAATCATTTTCCTATTTATACAAAACCGGAGGGATATTCACAGTGACATTAAATGCCGTAACCCCAGGATGTTCAGTGCCTTCCAGCCAAACTGTTGTAATAGGCAATTCCCTGGGATCACGTTTTGTAAAAGCCCTGCCTTACAACGGGACTATTAAATTCGGCACCAAAAAGGATCCGGATATATTGTGTGCCGCAGATACCGTAACATATGAAGTGATGCCTCCCTCAGGTTTTAAGAACATGCATTTCAAAACGTTCTGGGATGTCAGTGATATTAAAGTTTCCGGAAAGAACGGTGTCCTGCAGGATACATTTTTCACGCCCCCTGATTCCCTTCGCGGCTTCAGGGTGAGCTTTGTGCCAGCAAGAAACTTTGATGGCGACACGCTGCAGCTTTACCTGAGGATACGTTCGCTGGTGGCAGGGAAATGCGATTCATCGATAAGCAGGTACGTGGTGGTTGGCCACACCCCTATACCCGACTTTGTCCATTCTCCGGGCTGCCTGGGCGCGGGGCCGGTATTCTTCACTGACAAATCCAGCATCCCGCTCGGCACGCTTGCTTACACCTGGGATTTCGGGGACGGGGGTGCCTCATTCATCAATGACCCGAGTCATTATTACGCGGATACCGGAACATATATGGTTTCACTCACTGTCAGGTCCGATAAAAACTGCAGGAATACTAAATCCATGCCTGTAGCGGTTCGCATGCTGCCAAAGGTGCAGTTCGGTTATACCGGAGAATGCACGGGCCGGCAGAATGTATTCACGGATTCTTCATCCGTATATGGAGATATTATCAGGTCATGGAACTGGTCGTTTGGTGATGGTGCCCGGGATTCCGTCCGCCACGCTGTTCATATATATGCCAATCCTGGAAATCATGCGGTAAAACTTGTAGTGACCACCTCGTCAGGTTGTAAAGATTCTGTTACAAAGCCTGTACGGGTGCATAAAACACCTGATGCCGCGTTCACAACTGCGGATGTCTGCGAAAATGTCGCTGCCATGTTCAGCAGTAATCCTGCAAATGAAACGGGTACAATGTACAAATGGAGTTTCGGGGATGGAGATTCTTCCGATATGGCCAATCCATCGCATACGTATGCAGTGAATGTTACGCAGACGTACACAGTGAAACTGAAGGCTAAAAAGCCCGGAACAAGCTGCAGCAGTGAACACAGCGCCACAATAACCGTGTCGCCTGAACCTGCAATAAGCTACAGCATGGTGCATGTCAGCAGGCTCAGGAAACGTTTCGTACCTTCCGATTCTGCCGGCCTTAGCTTCAAATGGTATTTTGGGGACGGCGATTCATCCTCCGGCATCTCACCGTTACATACGTACCCGGATACAGGCAAATATGTGCTGCGTCTGAGCGTTGTGAATCAAAATCTCTGCAAAAAAACGATAGCCGATACAATTTATGTTGGCGGGCCGCAGATAGGTATCGGTCACCCGCAGAACGACCCATATATCATGCTCGTACCTAATCCTGCAAGCCAGACCATTATTATATCCTGTCATGCGGATTACGACTGTTTTATCTATAATGTAACAGGAGCAAACGTGTACCAGGGCCGGCTGCATGAAGGCGATAACAGGATCGATATTCAGTCGTTCGCTGCCGGACTATATTGGGTAAAGGCTGGCAATGAAACCTTCAGGTTGCTGAAGCTGGATCAATAGGCCCGGATTCCCTTGCTTGTTTCTTTGCCGGTTAGTTGTTACTTTCGTTTGACATATGGCAGAATCAAGACCAAAATTTCAGACTGTCGAAGCGTATATAGCCAGCTTCCCGGAAGACGTGCAGCGCATTCTTCAGAAAATTCGCGAAACCGTTCAAAAGGCTGTTCCGCAGGCGGAGGAAGTGATCAGCTACAATGTCCCCGCATTCAAATACAATGGATGGATACTGTATTATTCGGCGTACAAGAATCATTTTTCATTGTCGTTTCCTCCTCCGTCTACTGTATTTGAGGTATTCAAAAAAGAGCTTGCTCCCTATGAACAGTCCAAAAGTGCCATCAGGTTTCCTCTTGACAAACCCGTCCCGGTAAAACTGATAAAAGAAATGGCCATGTACCGGGCAAAGGAAAATCAGGAAACCGGGAAAAAAAAGTGATGCCCCGGTTTTTTTAACGTTGGCACGCTAAAAGTGACCGCGGTCATGTTTAAAATACAAGTTAATTCAAAAATGCTGTAAAATATCAGACGGCAAATTTCCTGAGCTTTGTCATATAAAGGTAGCGTATGCCTTTCTATTTACACTATGAATAATGAAATCATCATCGTGCATCTCGCTTCCAGCAGTGAAAAAGACTTGCAATTGCCCGGAAGCGATGCATCAGGAGCACAAAAGTCGGTGCAACGATTTACCGACCACAGGGAAGCCGTCAATTATATGATGGAGCAGGTTAAACATGGCAGTCCGGTGTATGTTTATGGCGGGGCGGACGGGCTTCGCGTACAGTTGACAAGGCAATCCGACCATGACGCTTTCAGCGACCAGAGCGCTTCCGTTTCACAAGGTTATGTCGACAACCGGATGCTTGATTTTGTCTGTTAGGCAGGGTACAGGTGCATTTCATTGTTAACTGACATGTATCCATACGGGTGCATGATCACTGGTTTTTTCCCAGCCTCTTACATGCCTGTCAACCCCTGCAGACAGGAGACGTTTTTCCATCGGAGCGTTCAGCAGGAAATGGTCGATCCTCAGTCCGGCATCCCTGGCGTACGCATTGCGGAAATAATCCCAGAATGTATATATTTTATCTTCGGGATACAGTTTTCTGATGGCATCGGTCCAGCCCTGGTCAAGCAATTCCCTGAAAGCCGTTCGTGTTTCAGTCCTGAACAGGGCGTCGTCCACCCAGCGTTCAGGCTTGTAAACATCATGTTCGGTCGGGATCACATTAAAATCACCGGTCAGTATCACTGGTGTATCGAGGTTCACCAGTTCGCCTGCATGCACCTGCAAGCGGTTGAACCACCCGAGTTTGTAATCGAATTTGGGGCCGGGCGCCGGGTTGCCGTTCGGAAGATAAAGGCATGCAATGATAATGCCGTCGACTGTGGCTTCAATATACCGGCTATGACTGTCTTCGGGATCCCCCGGCAGCACCCGGCGCCTCTCCGCAATCTCAGCACCCCTTGAAAGTATTGCTACGCCATTCCAGCTTTTTTGCCCGTGCCATATGGCTTTATAACCTGCATTCCTGAGAGCTTCTTCGGGGAAATTTTCCTGCGGCGCCTTCAATTCCTGCAGGCACACCACATCAGGAGCTGTTTCTTCGAGCCAGCGCAGCAGCACCGGCAGTCGACCGTTCACTCCATTGACATTATAGGTTGCTATTTTCATACGGATACAAAATTATCATTAAGTTCGTCTTACGCAAACGATATTCATCATCCCGGGCCCGATCCTTAAAATCGCCGTTGTTTATCCACCGAAAATGGCCCAATGTCAAATCCCTGCCTGTTTTTGTTTATTGTTTTTTCAAGACTTCGTATTCTTGTTTGTTTATTTTAAATATTTATGAAGAATACATGTACTACACTTGTTTTGCTGCTCGCTACAGCGAGCCTTTTTGCGCAATGGAAACCCGTTCCCAGCCTGCCCGGCGCTGGCACAGACGGATGTTTTGCCGCGACAGTTAACGGGAAAGCCTATGTGGGAGGCGGAGTTGGAAGAAATACCCTTTATGAATACGACCCGGTCTCGAGTTCCTGGACTAAAAAAGCCAATATTCCCGGGCCCATGGCCAGGGCCTGGTCCGGATCATTTGCCGCAGATGGCAAGGTTTACATCATAGGAGGAGATTCGACATTCGGCGGATTGTTGGATGATGTGTGGATGTTTGACCCGGTGTCGAACACCTATTCCAGGAAAGCGGACTTTCCCGGCGGAAGACGGGATGGAATGTTTAGCTGGACATTGCGTGTCGGTTCCGAAACCAGGGTTTATGTCGGCGGAGGTTTTGACGGACATGTCATACTCGCCGATTTTTATGAATACATCCCATCAACGGATACGTGGAAAAAACTCCCTGGCGGCCTGCCTTCACCTATGCTTTTTGCCTCCACGTTTGTCATCAGTAATAAAGGGTATGTCACATTGTGGGAAGGTGGAGCGTTCTATAATCAACTATGGGAATTTGATCCATCCGGCAATACCTGGACTGAAAAAACCGCATGCCCCGCCACCGCAAGAGGTGAGGGAATAGGCGTAGCCATAAATGGCCGCGGTATCGCAGGGATGGGTCAGACCAATTTTGAGAAAGCATATACCGACCTTTATTCATATAATCCTTCGACCGATAAATGGACAATGATAAAAGATACTTTTCCAGCTGCCCATTCTGCCTGGTCGTGTGCATTTTCCATAGGAAACAGCCTGTATGCGGGAACAGGGGCCACCTTGCCTGATTTTAATTTCAGCAATAAGTTTTACCGGTATGACATGGTGTTTGCAGGCACGGATGAACCTGTACAGCAATCGCCTTTTATTATTTATCCCAATCCTGCAGATGATGAATTCCATATCGGGGGTTCGATCGAAGGGATTCAAAAGGCAGAAGTTTCGGATCTTCAGGGCCGCTGCCTTATCAGCCTGTCCCGGCCTGAGGAAACGGTCAGTCTTAAAGAACTCGGAAACGGTGTGTATATGGTTTCCCTTTATACATCTTCAGGGGTATTCAACACGAAACTCATTATCAGCCGAAACCAACAATAATATACATATATCTCCAGAAAATTCCCGGTTTATCCGGGTTTTTTCGTTTACAGGGGTTGCCTGTCAACTTATTTTGTTGAGCAGTTAATGCCTGAAGGGCGAGCTGAATTTCTCATCCCTGATGATCTCTTCGTCTGTAAGAGTGAGCAGGAATGCTTTCAGGGCCCTGACCTCATCAGCGCTTAAATTCATGGCAAACGGTTTGCCGTTGTTCATGTCGAACAAGTGGGTGTCTAGGTTGGGGTTGGCCTGTATGCCTGTGCTGTAGTGGACAATCACTTCCTCAAGGCTATGCAGCCGGCCGTCATGCATAAAATGTTTTCTCAGGCCGATGTTCTTTAAAGAAGGGGCTTTGAACTTGCCTATATCAAGGCTGTTGCCTGTATGCACATAGATGCCGGCGTCGGGATTGTCAACAGAAATGCCGTTATTTCTCGGGTTATCCATGATAAACGCTTCCGTGGTGTGGCATCCCGAACAATTCACCTGCTTATTACCCATAAAAATGCTTTTGCCCAGGTTCTCCTCTGCACTGAAATTCGGGAAATCCTCATCTTTTGAGTTGACTTTCGATCTTCCTTCATCAAATTTCGACCGGTAGGATACCATCGAGCGCACGAACTGTGCCAGCGCTTTAGAAATCTTTTTTCTGTCGATGTCCGGTGATCCGAACGCCTTCCTGAAAAGTGCGGGATATAACTCGGTCTGCCGGAGCCTGTTTTCCAGGCTGTCAATGCTGAGTCCCATTTCCACTTTGTCCTGTATAGGTTGCAAAACCTGTTCTTCAAGTGTGGCGGCGCGCTCGTCCCAGAAAAACCTGCCTGAAATATAATACCTCGCATTGAGGAGCGACATGGACGATCTTTTTGTCCGTCCCCCGTGAAGCCCTTTGCTGAAGCGGGCTGTATCGGTAAAGCCAAATTGCTGAACATGGCAGGATGCGCAGGATGTGCTGTAATTCTGCGAGAGCTGCCTGTCGTAAAACAAGACACGCCCTAACGTGGCGCCCCAGTCTGTAACAGGGTTGTCCGCCGGGGTATTGTCCTGTATCCGGATAAAATGACTGTTAAAAAAAGAAGGCAGTTCAGGGCGGTAATTAAAAGGTGATGATGTGAGGGTCGTGTATTTCCGGATAATTCTGTCGTCGTCACTCAGTACTTCTTCATCCTTTGAGCATGAAAAACAGAACATCATGAAGCATAACGCGCCTGCGGAAGCAAGCTTAAGTGCTATGGATGAAAGGGTTTTCATTGCGGTACTTGCAAAGTTACGGTTTATCGGGGAATATTAATTCTGCAAGTTAAAGTCATAAACATATAAAACGGTCGCAGTGCCAGGGGTGCAAATTTGCAGAACTTTATCCTAAATATTAAAACATTATGAAAACAAGGCCAAAAATTCTTTTTCTGATGGCAATAGCGACCATGTGTATTGCCTGCTCCAATTCACAAACTGATAAAGGAAACTCGGACCGCGATTCGCCCGGTGCAACTCCTGGCCAGGAAGGTAACAGCCGGGGCACCGACATGGATAACAGCATGGACAGCACGCCCGGGAATACAACAAGGTAAGCTGCAACAGGCAGTACCGTTAATGCAAAAAAACAGGGGAATGCCACACAAAACGCATTCCCCCTTTATAGTTAAACTCTCAGCTCTCTCATTGTAGATACACTAGTCTACCAGCCGGAAGCAATGGCGCTGTGTCACTGCTTCCTGGCGGTAGTGAATAAAAAAATACGTTCCCTAAAAAACCATAGCTTACAGATTGATGGTCAGGTTGACGCCTGCCTGCACATCTTTTTTGTGCATTTGTCCGAACACCGACAAGCGGCTGCTGCCGATCAGGGCTGAAAGACCTGCTTTCGGCAGGTTATTTTCAACGCCTCCGCTTATCATGAAGTTCTCAGCTATTTTTTTATAGACCAGCACATTGATAATGGTGCTGTTCGAAAATACATAGGTTTCAGCCTGCAGGGCGCTGGTCTTGGTATAGCAGTTCATTCCCAGCCTGGCGCCGTAGTTTTCATACGGTTTGGCGGCCTCTTCATGCGGTTTGAAGCGCATGGTGGCGCCGATGCTCCAGAAACCTTTTATCTGGCCGAACAGTGGCAGGGTTGTCCTGCATTTGGTGCTTTTTGCAAAAGCAAGTGTCACAAGGCCTGTATTGGTAAAACCATCATACGCTGCGCGCCCGAGAATGAATTTTGCAGGGTTGCGGGATACGGATTCGCTGAAGCCGTAACGGTTGTTGACCATGACCATGGATTCCACATTCAGGCGCATGGATGACAGCATGCCCTGGGGCACATAGGCTGCCTGGCCTTCCTTGATGGATGGAGTGCTGCTGTATGCATTGCTGTAATATCCGGCATTGACCCGGAACGTGGCGTGGTTGGCCCCGAAGTTATTCCGCATTTTGGGGTTGAATTGCGCTTGCAGTACTGTGCAGGCTGAAAGCGCGATGAATAGGATTGATTTCATGTATTGTGTTTGTTTGATTTTTCATGTTAAACGCCTTCGCAGGCACCGCTGCCGGCAGGAACGACCCTTGGGTTATCCTGCCAGCGCGCGGCATCACCTGCTACTGCGGCGATTGTTGATTTATAATAAGGTTGATTACTTGTTCCGGTATTCCTGATTCGGAAGTTTTAAACCGGCTGTCCCTTGAGAAGGAGCATGTAATTGAATGTTTGTGTTTGATTTCATATTCGTGTGTTTGTGTTTGTTTTTCGTCCTCACTTACTAAGCGAATTTACTTATGAGTATTTTTACCTAGTTTTCAGGGCACAAATATAGAAATATTTCAGTTTTGTTAAAGTTTTTCGGAAGAAAAATTTGAGCAAAAATCATAACCATTTTAGAATCAGTAGAATATATTTTAATTTTATTAAACTTTTTGTAAAAAGGCGTTCGGCAGATTAAATCTTTAATTAAAAGGCCGGTAATTCCGATGATTAAGGGCGCATGAGGCTGAAATCGTACAAGATAAAGCCAACTTATTGTAATTAAACCGTTTGGTATTAGCTTCAATTTTGCATTACTGAATATTCATTCATACTATGTCATACCAACATCAACACACACGCAAAGGCCGGCAGGCCATAGGAATACACAACGTGTCCCATATTCTGACAAGGCTGGCGGATATTACCAGGAGTTGCCTCAGGGAACGAAATATGGAAAAAGCCGCGTATTATCTCTCAATGGCTGAGGATATCTATAAGAAAGGCAATGCCTATACACGTAACCTGGTGGCTAATATTTTCGTTTTTTCCGTATCCGCTTATTGCGAGATATGCAGGCTTAATATCAGGAAGGCATTTCCTGAAAGTCTTTTGAAGGAATATCGCAAGCAGGTGAGCGCAGCATCAGGTCTTTGAGGAAAATGAAACATCCGGCAGCGATAATTATTCACGGCGGGGCGGGTCATGTCACAAAATATATAAAGGAAAACCAGGCCGCTTATGAAAGCGGTCTTAAAACAGCCGTGATGAAAGGTTATGATATACTGCTCAGGGGCGGAACTGCCCTTGATGCGGTTGAGACTGCTATTATAAGCCTGGAGGATAACGAACTGTTCAATTGTGCGAGGGGATCGGCATTGAACTATGAGGGTAAGGTGGAGATGGATGCTGCGGTGATGGACGGTTCGAAAAGAAAGGCCGGCGCGGTCTCAATGATCAGGAATGTAAGGAACCCTATTTCCCTTGCACGCAAAGTCATGGAAAAGACCAATCATGTTTATATTGCAGGGAGTGGAGCTTTGCAGCTGGCTTTAAGTGAAAAGCTCAAACTCGAGGAGGATGATTATTTTATAACTCCTCACCAGGAAGAGGAATACAGAAAAACACATAAGAAAGAATCTATCAGGACCATTCTGAAAAAATTTATAGGCGGTACAGTAGGAGCGGTGGCTGTGGATTGCAAAGGCCATGTGGCGTCTGGGACCTCTACCGGCGGTGAAGTCAACAATCTGCCAGGCAGAGTAGGGGATAGCTGTATAATAGGAGCCGGGTGTTACGCGAACGATGCGACATGCGCCATTTCGTGCACGGGTGACGGGGAGTTCCTTATCACAGGTGTCATAGCAAACTCCATTTCCAAGGTCAAGGAACTTACGGGTTGCAGCCTGCAGGAAGCCTGTGATAGGGTAATACACCGGGATAACAAAGGGGTAAAAGGGGATTTGGGTGCTATCGCCCTGACTCCCGGGGGCGACATGGGCATTGCTTTTAACAGTGAGAGGATGCACAGGGCATGGATAAGCCCTGATGGTCACTTACATATAAAGATTTACAAAGAGTAGATCACCTTGTGTCGCAGGTTATATTGCAAATTAAGAACAAAATTGTGTAAAAAATAAGCCCTTCAATCTTCTCAATTTCGTGATATGAAGAAATATCCGAATCCTGAAGGGATTAACAGCAGGGGTTAGGTCTTTTTATCCTATTGAAAATCAACATCTTTATGGAAATTATAGAAATAAAAGTAATGAGGGGGCCTAATTACTGGTCTAACTGCAGGCAAAAACTGATCGTCATGAAACTGAATCTGGGCATATCGGAAAATTTTCCGACAAACACCATTGACGGATTCGAAGAAAGGCTTGTTCACTGCATGCCTTCCCTGTACACCCACCGTTGTTCGCCCGGCCGCGAAGGTGGTTTTCTGGAAAGGGTGCATACAGGCACCTGGCTGGGGCATGTTGTCGAGCACGTGGCGCTTGAAATGCAGAGTCTTGCGGGAATGGAGTGCGGCTTCGGGCGTACCAGGTCCGCCGGTGAAAAGGGTATTTACAATGTAGTGTTTTCATACGTCATCGAACAGGCGGGAATATATGCTGCAAAAGCCGCTGTAAGAATGGTTGAGACACTGGCCAGCGATATGTATTATAATGTTGAGAACGATATTATGGAGCTCAACAGGATTTATTACAGGGAAAAACTGGGTCCGAGTACGCAATCTATTGTGGATGAAGCGGAAAAAAGGGGAATTCCTAACAGGAGGCTCGACAACCAGTCGCAGATTATGCTGGGCCAGGGTTGTAACCAGAGGATCATCCGTGCAACAATCGCCTGCACAACATCGAATATAGGGGTGGATATGGCGGGCGACAAGGAAAGCACGAAAGAACTTTTGGCGGATGCTTATATACCGGTTCCCGAGGGCAGGCTAATAACAGAAGAAGAGGAACTTGACAGTGCAATTGAAAGGATCGGGTTCCCGTTGGTTGTCAAACCTGTTGACGGGAATCATGGCCGGGGAATTTCCACCAATATTCTTACAAGGGAAGCAGCGGCAGAGGCGTTTGCCCAGGCAAGGAAAATTTCAAAAGAAGTAATAGTGGAGCGTTTCATCAGGGGGATCGATTACCGTTTCCTGGTAGTGGATTACAAACTGGTGGCTGTAGCCAAGCGTGTTCCGGCCAAGGTGATCGGTGATGATAAATCCACCATTCGCGAACTCATCGATGAAACAAACAAGGATCCTGACCGCGGCGAGGGACATGAGAAGGTCCTGACCAAGATAAAAGTGGATGAACTGACCATGTCTATCCTTACCGAGAAACAGTACACGCTGGACACGGTATTGCCTATCGGGGAAATCCTGTATCTCAAGGATACGGCCAATATTTCGGCTGGCGGAACCTCCAGGGATGTCACCGACATTGTGCATCCGTATAATATTTTTCTTGCCGAGCGTGTAGCCAGGCTTATGAACCTGGATATCTGCGGCATCGATGTCATCGCGGAAGATATCAATATTCCGATTACAAAAACAACAGGCGCCATCCTCGAAGTGAATGCAAGTCCCGGTCTGAGGATGCATAATGCTCCTTCGAAAGGTTTGCCGCGGAATGTGGCCGCTCCCATCCTGGATATGCTTTATCCGGACAACGCGCCATCGAGGATACCTCTTATTGCAGTCACAGGCACCAATGGCAAAACAACTACCACGCGCCTTATAGCACATATCGCCAAACAGGCTGGTCGCTCGGTGGGTTACACGACAACGGACGGCATTTATATCCAGGACCAGTTGATATTCCATGGCGATTGCAGCGGCCCTTCAAGCGCGGCTGTCGTGATGCGCGACCCCATAGTGGATTTTGCAGTGCTCGAATGTGCCAGGGGAGGTATATTGCGTTCAGGACTTGGCTTTGATCATTGCAATATCAGTATAGTTACCAACATCAGTTCCGATCACCTGGGGTTGGGAGGCATTGATACACTTGAAAAAATGGCCAGGGTCAAGGAAGTGGTTGCGCAAAGCACTTTCAGGGACGGGTATGCCATATTAAATGCAGACGACGATCTGGTCTATGATATGAAGGAACGGCTTGACTGCAATATAGCGCTGTTCAGCATAGACAGTAACAATGAAAGGATCGCGCGGCATTGCAAAAATGGCGGTCTGGCAGCCTGTATCGAGAATGAATATTTTACGATATGTGAAGGGCCCTGGAAAACAAGGATTGCAAAGGTGAAAGATGTTCCTCTTACATTCTCAGGCTCGGCCATATTCATGATAAGAAACATATTGCCTTCCATACTTGCAGCAAAGATATCAGGATTCGACAAGCAGCAGATCGTGGATTCCCTGATGTCTTTTGTTCCGTCGCCGGAAATTACTCCTGGCCGTATGAATCAGTTCCAGTTCAGGGATTTTAATGTCATGGTGGATTATGTTCATAACGAAGGAGGGTATGCCGAGCTCGAAAAATATGTTGCGCAGGTAAAGGCAAAAGCGAAAGTGGGGGTTATAGCAGCAACCGGTGACAGGCGTGACGAGGATATACGAAAGATAGGGTTTTATGCAGCCCGGATGTTTGATGAGATCATTATCCGGCATGACAAGGATGGTCGTGGCAGAACCAATGAACAACTTACTTCGCTCCTGACGGAAGGTATTGCCGAGTATAGTCCCGACAAGCCGGTACAGGTTATTTCTGATGAGGCCGAAGCGATAAGGTATGTGCTCGATCATGCCGTGCCGGGAGCATTCGTCTTCATTTCAGTTGATGATACGTTCGCCACCCTCGAACTGGTAAGAAAAGCCCAGGAAGAACAAGATACGCATGAGCCGAAAGCAAGCATGACACCTGTGAATCAAAAATATGATACCAAAAGGGACCATTCTGGCCATCGGAGGAGCGGAAGATAAAGGCGGAGATCTGACTCCCGAAATCAAGGACTGGAACGACCAGTTCGAGCATTTTGAAATACTGAGGGAGTTATTGCCCGGCAAAAGAAAACGCGGAAGAATAGAAATTGTTACGACGGCATCAGAGGTTCCCGGACAGGTGCGTCCCATGTACAAAAAAGCCTTCGGTGAGATCGGGTATAATGATGTTGGGTTTATACATATTAAAAATAAGAATGAGGCCAGGGATAAAGAGTTTATTGAAAGGATTGCCGGGTGCCGTTCAGTACTTTTTTCCGGCGGCGATCAGCTGAAGGCTTCCACCATACTCGGTGGAACACCGTTTTCGGAAGCACTTGCGGACAGGTATGTCCACGATAAGGATTTCGTAGTGGCAGGAACAAGTGCGGGCGCCATGATGCTGCCGCGCGTAATGATATGCGGCGGCGGGCTCCAGGAGGCTTTGATCGATACCGATCTTAAACTAGCCGCAGGTCTGGGACTGCTCGAAGGATGTATAGTGGATACGCATTTTATTAAACGTGGACGATTCAGCCGCCTTGCTCATGCGGTGATGATCAATCCGGGCCAGTTAGGCATAGGTCTTGGGGAAGACACATCCCTGGTGATTAAAAAGGGCGGAATGGAGGCCGTATGCAAAGGCTCGGGTATGGTTGTGATCATTGATGGTAAGGATATCGGGCAGACCAATATCTCTGATGTGGAAGAAGGCATGCCTGTATTCGCCGAGAATCTGAAAATCCATCTCCTTGTCGAACATTGCCGTTTTTCATTGAGTGAAAGAAAATTCTTTGATCCCGCCATACCGCCATCCAAACGCAAATAATATATATGTTTACAAGAGATATCATTGCTGCTGTCATTATTTCTGTTATTGTAATCGCTGTTTTTTATGTGTTATTATACCTGCTGAAAAAATGGTCGGGCACTAAAAAAAGGTTTTTCCCCCATATCGTTCAGAAACACCTGCACATTCCCGGCATAGTCCTTTGCTTCACCATCATTGCCAATGTGTTCATTGAAAGGGTGCGTATGCACATAAGTCCCGCCCTGCTCGCGACAATTGAAAAGATATTCCAGGTAATCGTGATTGTGGCGGCAGGTTTTTTTGTTATCAGGATGGTTAAGCTGCTTTATGAATTGCTGATGCATTATTATTCTGGTCGCGAAAGCCGGGATTATTCGCTGCGGAGGGCTAAGACCAAGTTCCAGATGATACAGCGCATACTGAACATCACTGTTGTTTTCGTGACGCTCATAGCAGTGCTGATGACATTCCCGCAGGTAAAGCAATTCGGGAATACGCTGCTGGCCTCGGCCGGAGTTGCGGGAATCATACTGGGATTCGCTGCCCAGAAAAGCCTGGGCACATTATTCAGTGGCATACAGATCGCCATTGCCCAGCCTATAAAGATTGATGATATTGTTGTGGTGAATGGTCAGTTCGGTACGGTCGGTGAAATTACGCTTACATATATTGTCGTCAATACATGGGATGAAAAACGGCTGATAGTGCCAATCAATTATTTCCTTGAAAATACGTTTGAAAACTGGACCAGGGTGTCGCCAGAAGTTGTGGCGCAGGTGAAGATACGCGTCGACTTCAATTTGCCGGTAGATGAAATGAGGGAGATGTTTAAGCGCTGGCTTGAGGAAACACCTTTGTGGGACAAGAGGAAATCAGCGCTGCTTATTTCGGGAGCCGATGCGGAAACTATGGAACTGCGCGTTACAATGAGTGCAAAAGATTCGGGTGATGCGTATGATCTCGAATGCCTCATCAGGGAAAAGCTGATCACTTACATCCGTGAGAACTACCCTCAGTCATTGCCGGCCAAACGTGTAAAGTTTCATGAGATGGGCGGGAAAGAGACAGTTAAGGGTTAATTGTTACGGTCATCATTTTCAATATCGAATTGTACATGGTGATCCTGCAAAACTATATGGGAATGTTATAACGGGTCTTTACCATAAATCGGTCAATTTTGTTTCATTATGAAAGCAAAATCAAAAACCAGTTCAGCGAGCCGCTCACAGAAAGAATCACGCCAGCCGTCACAATCAATGGGCGGCAGTGGATATGGAATTATGGAATCACAACTCAGCAAACTTTTCGAAGACCAGTTGAGAGATATATACTGGGCTGAGAAAGCGCTTACAAATGCCCTGACCAAAATGGCTAAAAAAGCCACCTCCCGGGACCTTGTCGACGTTATCGAAAATCACCTGGAAGAAACAAGGGCACAGATCACCAAGCTTGATAGCGTATTTGAATCTATAGGTAAAAAACCAAGGGGTAAAAAATGCGAAGCTATGGAAGGATTGATCAAAGAAGGCGAAGAGATCATCTCCGAAACCGAAGAAGGCGCCATGCGTGATGCCGGCATCATTGCAGCAGCACAGAAGGTAGAGCATTATGAAATCGCCACATATGGTACGTTAAGGACCTACGCCCAGCTTCTCGGAGTTGAAGAAGCGGCAAACATACTGGAAGAAATTCTGGATGAAGAAAAAGCGGCCGATGTCAAGCTGACCGAAGTGGCTTCCGAGATCAACCTGCAGGCGATTGAAGATGCTGAAGAAGAGGAAGAAGAATAAACAGATATTTTCATTGTGAAAATATCAAGGATCGTCGTACCCCAACGGGTATGTGTATATATAAAAAACCCCGGATATGTCCGGGGTTTTTATTGTTATGGTGAATAAGAACGATCGCTATGCAGATGCGCATCAGTGCAAGGGCTCTTATGTCAAGAGAAAGGTATTTCAATGTGTTTAAAAGCATACAGGCCATTCCTGCAAAGACAAAAATGACCTGTATATATTTAAAATGAGACTTTTAATAGGTGGTTGAACCAGTGGTTGATCCTGTTGTTGAACCGGTAGTGCCTGTATTGTTGGTTGATGAGGTACTGCTG
>CALMKH010000284.1 GCA_937867025.1 uncultured Bacteroidota bacterium
AGGTGAAGCGAAGCCTCCACATCCACAAGATTGTTATACGATAATTCCTTTCCATGCAGTATATCAAATATCTCGTTCAGATCACCGAAGAAAACGCCTTTTTGATGAGGATTTTCGCCATACCGCAATGTCTTTGCCGTGGTATAGCTTTTCCTGAATGCCTGCAGACCTGCTTTTTTATTGAAATGACTAAAAATCGCCGTATCGTAGTGAGATGAAGTCATGAATGCTTTGGCGGCAAACACTTGCCTGTCCTCCAGATCGGTGTATCCTTTTTTATCTTCCAGAAGGCTGGTAAGATCCTGGTACTGGTCTCTGTCGGAAACGATAAGCGTATCATTGAAATTCTTGGCTGCAGCCCTGATAAGCGAAATGCCCCCGATATCTATTTTCTCGATAATCTCCGCCTCATCGGTGCTGTTTTTTACGGTATCTTCAAACGGGTAAAGGTCAACGATCACCAGATCGATGGTATCAATACCATGCTGTTCCAACTGCTTCATGTCCGATGTGTTGTCCCTCCTGGCAAGAATTCCGCCAAAAATGTTGGGATGAAGCGTCTTAACCCTTCCATCGAGTATTTCAGGAAATCCTGTTGTACTTTCTACTGCTGTTGCTTCAATTCCCATATCCCTGATAAATTTCAGTGTTCCTCCTGTTGAAAATATCCTGACACCGTATCCGTTCAGCAACCTGACTATACCATCCAGTTTATCCTTATGGTATACGGAGATCAGGGCTGTTTTGATTTGTTTTTTACCTGTTTGCATTCAAGACGCGAAAATACTTTAAAACGCTGCCTACTTGTAGACGTATTTTACACATTCGGTATACGTGGCATTTCCGGAAACGTTGCCCGGGTTGCCTCATTTTTGCTGATTTTGACGAACGACATGTCAATTTTCCATCATTTTACACCTTATATATGCGAAGTGGTTTCAGATCATTTTGTGCCCCTGATTTCAGGCAACAGAAAAAAATATACCCGTGTCTTGCCGGTACTATGAATAAATATTTACACTTTTTCCTGATTCTCTTTCTCATGATGTTCATTGGCGAAACAAGAGCATCCCACATGATGGGTGGCGATATCGCCTATGAATGTATATCTCCCGGAAAGTACAAGGTTTTTCTGAAGATTTACCGCGATTGCCGGGGTATTCCATTCAACAATCCCACGATAGAAGTCTTTTGCAAGGATAACCCGGGGAATAAGATATCTGTCGACTATAAGCGCACTGCCATTAATGATATTACCGACGTATGTGCGACCAGTGTGAAACCCTGTCGCCCGCAGAACACCACAGCGGGAGAAGGTATTGAGGAGCACGTTTTCGAAGGCATTATCGACTTCAACAGCAGTCCTTACAAATCCCTGAAAGACAACGGTTGTTGCGAAGTGTACATAAGCATACAGCAACAGGCCCGCAACAATGCCATTACAACAGGCTTTGCCAGTCAGAACTTCTATACGGATGCCATGATCAATATCTGCAATATTGCCAAGACAAAAAATCCATGCAACACATCCCCGCAGATAACCATACCACCGGTTGGTTACGCTTGCTGCAACCAGTCGTTTACATACAACAACGGTCTCAAGGAAGTGATAGACGGCGACAGTCTTTCGTATGAGATGGGAATACCGCTTGTCGGTTTCAACACCAACGGCAATTTTGCAGGCAACCTGAATGCCAATGTACCGATGACCCCATTCTGCCCTCCGAATCCGGGAACTGTCAACTGCCCATGCAAGCCCAATAGCAGGCCACCGAGGGGATTCTGCTTTGATGCTGAAACAGGCGATATAATTTTCACACCCACAAAATGTGACGAAGTGGGCGTCATGGTGATCGTGGTGCATGAATGGAGAAAGGATTCCGCCAACAAATGGGTGAAAATAGGCACCACCAGGAGGGATATGCAGATTGTCGTGCAGCAGTGTTCGGAAAACAATCCGCCAACTTTCTCGGGCAACAACAAACATACGGTCTGCGAAGGCAATAAAATCTGTTTTTATGTTGACACCAAGGATGAGCCTTTCCTTCCAAAACAGACCAGGCTGGATACTGTGACCCTTACCTGGAATTATGGCATTCCGCAGGGAACTTTCATCATTGTTGATCCTACGGCCCGTGAAAAACAGGCGCAGTTCTGCTGGCAGACCAAGATCGGTGATGCAAGGCCGAACGCTTACTCTTTCACTGCTACTGCAAAGGATGATGCATGCAATCCCAGGCCGGCTTCATCCAACAGGGGATATAACATCACTGTCAAACCCAAGGCCCGGGACAAAAGAACCTATGAACTCCTTACCTGCGGCAAACTGAAATGGAATGCGCTCATCCTGTCAGACACCCTGAATTACAAGCCTAACAAGTATACGTTCCAGTATACCATCAGGGACAGCACAAATTCAGGCGTTCCGTTGTATATGACCTACAAGAGGAGCGACAGTTTCAAGTTCAAACGCGGCGGCAAATACATCATAGAGCACCAGGTGAACATTTCCGGTGTCAATTGTCCAAGTATTTATACCGACACGGTGATCATACCGCCTGTCCTTGATGTGGAGCTGGCCTTCGGAAAAGACACTTTTGTGTGCGCCGGCAAGAGCCTGACACTTGAGCCACAGATCGCCAACGGAATCCCTTCTTACCATTACCAGTGGGAAACTCCGAAAGGAACAAAAAATGCAAAGGATACATTGCCGCGGTATACTCTGACACCTAAAGCCGATACAGAGCTGATACTCATTCTGACCGACAAGAACAAATGCGTTGACAGCGATACCATCCTGGTACACTACCAGCCTAACCCGATCGTGAACATCGGTCCGGACCAGCGCATATGCACCTACCAGAACGTAACACTGGACGCCCAGAACGACGACACCATGCGTTATTACTGGCTGCCCAACGGCGATTCATCGCGCACCATTACGGTCAATATAGCCGGCAAGTACATTGCCAGGGTGATCGACCACCTGGGCTGCAACACCAGCGACACGATGGAGCTGTTTGTCAACGATACGGTTGTGGCCATAGCCAAACCCGACAGGGAGATATGCCTGAACGATACGCTGAAGGTTAGAGGTCAGAGAAAGCCTCTGGGTTATACCCGTTCCATTATCTGGAAGGACATTAACACTGGCGCCACCATGAGTTCGGACAGTGCATTCAAAGTGAAGATTACCAGCCTGGCTACCCGCAAATACGACATGCTTTTGAGAGTCAACCAGAAAGGAGTGATTTGTGAAGACAGGGATACGTTCACCCTTACAGTGAATGACCTTCCGAAATTCATTCCTAATCCTATAGCACCAAGATGCTATGCAGAGGGCGCCATTAACCTTACCCTGAATAAGTTTGCAACTACTAAATATAAAAACCACGATGTCGCTGCCGACAGTGTAAGATATTATATGACGAGTAACCCGAGTTGGGTAACGGGTGGTCCTGTAGGAAAAAACACATATATCTGCGATTTCCCCAAGTTCATCACAAATGCCCAGGTACCAAAGAACGGACTTCCGATGACTATCTGTTTTGACTACACGGACCCCAAAGGCTGTTACAACAAGGACTGCAAGATCATCAGGCTCAACCCGAACCCGGTAGTGGAACTCAAGGATGGCATTTTCTGCCAGAGAGCGGGCCAGATCACCCTGGATA
>CALMKH010000285.1 GCA_937867025.1 uncultured Bacteroidota bacterium
ACCTCGGTCCTGGGAGGGTCTATCATGGCAGTAATCCCGAGGAATTCCAGATCGCGCTCCGGATCCGCATCCATTTCGGCCGGAACATCATCCAATACCTTGTACCCGAAAAATAAAACGCGCAGGCCCTCCGCAGCCCATTGCCGGTTTTTGTCCAGCCATTCATCGGACTGTTCCTTATATTGATCCGAAAACACATCGGTCATCTTGCCGGGAGCACCCTTGACAAACATGATAGCTTTGTCATTATACCGGTGCACCGTGCTCATCCTCATTCGTGTCGAATCGAACGGCAGCTTTTTAAGGAATGGAAATTTTGCATCCGCGTCTGCTTTGGTATAACCTTTCCTCAGGGCATATTCCACCATGGCTGTTTCCGTTGAATCCCCCATCAAGCCTGTATCAGCAGAGAATCTGACTTCGTTGTTCAGGATCATGGCGTAATGCATCAGGTCTTCCTTGCCTTCCGGAATCTCGGTCTTTTCCACTGTCATCACATTTTGGGTGAGGGTCCCGGTTTTATCGCTGCAGATATATGTAACGGAACCGAGGGTTTCAACAGCGGGCAGTTTTCTTATGAGAGCCTTTTGCCTGACCATCATATGGGCACCACGGGCCAGGGCGATGGTTATGACTGCAGGAAGAGCCTCCGGCAACGCGGCAACAGCCAGTGACAAAGCTGTCATAAACATTTTTACAGGCGATTCACCCCGCCAGATACCCAGGGCGAAGACAAAGGCGCAGATCAGGATCACCAGGATGACCAGCTTTTTGCTGAAGGCTGTCAAACGTACCTGCAGGGGCGTTTTTTGAAACTCCTCTTTCATCATTCCGGCTATTTTCCCCAGTTCCGTGGACATGCCGGTGGCTGTAACAACCGCTTTGCCTGAGCCATTGCTTACGATGGTGCCCTTGAACACCATATTGAGCTGGTCGCCCGGCACAAGGTTTTCATCCGCGATCTTGCCGGTCTGCTTATGTATGGTGTGACTTTCACCGGTAAGGGATGCCTCATCCGTCTTGAATGAATTGAC
>CALMKH010000286.1 GCA_937867025.1 uncultured Bacteroidota bacterium
GAGAAATGCTTATTGGCCGGGCTGCAGTGCTTAAGCATGGAAAAACACTGACTGTTTGCCGTGCCGATGTATCCATCATGAAAGGCGGAACTGAAAAACTGTGCGCTGCATCGCAATCTACGCTTATAGAACTGCATGAAAAAAAAGATTATTAATACATATATAAAACCATGAAAAGCGACTACTGGAACGTGCCTGATGAACAGGTCCTTGAAAAAACCGGAAAACACATTGCCGAATGGATAAGTATACTGGATACCTTAAAGGCCCGGGATAAAAAATCGAATGATGTAGTAGCGCACCTGCAATCGGAATATGCAGTCCCGCGGTATTGGGCCAGGACACTTACCACCTTGTACCTGAAAAGCGGGAAAGAATGATATATGCTGATTAAGCAACTCGACATTCTGACATCGCAACCAGGCGAAACCTACAGGTTTTATTCGGATATCCTCGGGCTTGAAATGGTATCTGAAGATGATCATTCCATGAATTTCAAAGCCGGGAAATCAATCCTTAGGTTCAGCTTTTCATCTGTCGGAAACCCGTATTACCATTTTGCCTTTAATATCCCAAACAACCAGATACAACAAGCTGTTGAATGGATCTCCAAACGCACTGATATTATACCGGTGGAGGGACAAAGCATTGCTGATTTCAGAAACTGGAATGCCGAAGCGTTGTATTTTATGGATCCTACCGGCAATATACTTGAATTCATTGCTCGGAAGGATCTCAACAATCACAGCGGATCGCCATTCAGCCCGTATTCGATCCTGAATATCAGCGAAGCAGCTGTTGTGACCCACGATGTGAGAACACTGGTCAGTAAGATGGAAAAGGCATACGATATCCTTCCCTTTTCAAAACAACCGGTGAAAGATGATTTTGCCGCGCTTGGAGATGATAACGGCCTGTTAATCCTTTCTGGTAATGACAGGCACTGGTACCCCACACATATCCCCGCCCTGCCATTTCCTGTACAGGTCAGCCTGATGAAGGATAACGAACTGCTGACCCTCGACTTTAACATGCATATATGATCATCGCAACCCAACCATTCTGAAATGATGCCTGCAGGAACCGGACACCCTTAATAACTGACACCTTAACGAATGACAACAGACCAGCATATATACAATATTTATCACGATCCCGAATTACAAGCCATAGTTATGGAATGGAACGGTTATGCCACCAGCGCACAATTCAGGGAAGGAACAGAAACCATGCTGAAATTCCTTGTCAGGCACAAGGTCTCCAAGGTTCTGGGTGACGTTCACAACATGGTGCTGATAGGCATGGAAGACCAGAAATGGCTTGAAACGGATTTTCTCCCCCGGGCCATTGCCCAGGGTTTCCAGGCGATAGCCATGATCAGGCCAAGGCATTATTTCAATAAAGTGGCTGTGGAAAGCGTTTCATACAAAATAGACAGCGACAAGCTGAGGATCCAATTCTTCGACGACCGCGAGAAAGCCTCGCAATGGTTGCGTGAACTGGTATAAACTAATTTGAAAAAATCAGGGGACACAGGTCATTCTTTCTTTCACATTGTTTCATGCCGGTGGGGTAATTGGTTTTGAACGAACTTTAAAATCAGGTGTACTTATTATATGAAGACCATTTATCTGATCATTCCATACCTGTTCATTCAGTACATAAAGGCACAGCATACAGGCCTGGCATTTGCAACCGATAAAAAAACAGGATGCCGTGTAGTCAGTTCCGGCGGCTCGGATCGCGACAGCGTTTCATGGGAAGGCCCCTGCAAGAAAAAGCTTGCCGAAGGAAACGGTATCCTCAAATGGTATGAGAACGGTAGTGAAATATCCAGGTATACAGGATATATGCATGAAGGATTGCCTAACGGACAAGGCTTGTATAAATACAGGAATGGGCATACCGCAGAAGGGAATTTTCTCAACGGCGAATTAAACGGCCAGGGTATTTACAGGATGAGCCAGGATCGTTCGTTAAAAGGCAATTTTGTCAATGGAAAATTCCTGGAACTGGATTCGCCTTACCTGCGAAGGCTTCAAAAACATGTCGTATCGGGCCAGGATTCCACAAACCTTTATATTGGTGATGGCATCAACAGGGAGATGTTCTACTATATCCTGGCCCCTGAAAAAGCCACAGCGGTGATCGTGTTATTGCCCGGAACCTGGGAATCCCCTGAATACGTCTTAAGCAGCAATCGCAAGCTGGTACAGATGGCTTTTGAAGAACATATGGCAGTGATGGTGCTCTCGCTCAACCAGAGATTGATACTTAACCGGGATATTCTTGATTTCATGAATTTGTCCTTTAATGATGCCATAAAACGTTATGCATTGCCAAGGGATAAATTTGTGATCGGCGGTTTTTCCATGGGCGGTATGATGAGTTTGAGGTACACTGAAATGGCGCATGAAGACAGCGCAAAAACAGCTATAGTTCCACGATGCGTTTACAGTGTGGATGGTCCTGCAGACCTGGAATCGCTTTACCGGAATTTTCAAAAGAAGCTGGATAAAAATCCGCAGGCCGGTGAACCCGCATATGGTTTGAATGAGTTCCGGAAGCATATCGGCGGTTCGCCCGAGGAATTCCATGACCGTTACATAACATGTTCGCCTTTCAGCAGGGATGAGAAGAACGGCGGAAATGCCAGGTTTCTGACCAAAGTCCCTGTAAGGATATATACCGATGTGGATCCCAACTGGTGGCTCGACTATCGCCAGGTAGACATGTATGACCTGAACGGCCTTGACCAGTCGGCCATGATACTTTTCCTGCTGGAACACGGAAATAAAAAAGCCGAATTCATCAATGCCTCAGGTAAAGGTTACAGACTGGAAGGCAACCGCCACCCTCATTCATGGTCAATAGTGGACGCAGAAGATTGTATACGTTGGATCAAAGCCTGCATGTCAGATTAATTAGATGAGTGGACTCGGTTCCCGGAAGTATATAGACTGTATCTATAACTTTTAATCGTAATATCAATAACATCAGAAACCTTTGCCCGGACAAATCCATATTTTTGCTGATAATAAAACCCTGGCAACCGATGTACATACCTAAGATCTACCGCAATGAATCCGTCGACGATACCCGGGAGTTTATCCGGAGGAACGGTTTTGCAACGCTTGTCAGTACCGTTGCCGGCCGCCCCTGGGCCACACACATACCGCTCCTGCTGGACAGGAATGATTCTGGGAAGGATATATTGCACGGACATATTTCAAAAGCAAACCCTCAATGGAAGAATTTTAGTACCGATCAGGAAGTGCTGGCTATTTTTCTGGGCCCTCATGCTTATATTTCACCTTCCTGGTACGATCATGAAAATGTTCCTACATGGAATTACCTGGCCGTGCACGTATATGGAAAAATATCGGTCATCGATGGAGAGAAACTCCTGCAATCCTTATCCAAACTGACGGATGTGTATGAACACGGCAAGGAACATCCGGTTTCGGTTGACCGCTTGTCGGCAAAGACATTGCATGACAATCTGCACGGTGTCGTTGGTTTTGAAATTGAAATTAGCGATATTCACTCCGCAAAAAAACTCTCGCAGAACAGGCATGACCTGGATTATGCCAATATCATAAAAGAGCTGGACAAGACAGGAAACGCGGGAGACCGTGCTATAGCGAGGGAAATGGAAAAGAACAGGAAGTATGAAGATAATAAAAGCCGGAATTGAACACGCAGAGGAGCTGGCAGAACTTTTTGACGCCTACCGGGTATTCTATAAAAAAGCATCTGACAAACCAGGAGCCGTAAAATTCCTTTCCGAAAGGATATCCAATAACGAATCGCAAATCTATATTGCCCTGGATGAAACGGGGACCATGACAGGTTTTGTACAACTTTTCCCTTTATTCTCTTCGACGAGAATGAAAAAACTCTGGCTGCTGAACGACCTCTTTGTAAGCCCGGCATACCGTGGTAAGGGAATTTCAAAAGCCCTGATTGACAGGGCAAAGATGCTGTGTATTGAAACCAGGGCCTGCGCGCTGATACTTGAAACGGCAAAAGACAATGCAATAGGCAACCGGCTGTATCCCTCAGTGGATTTTGAGCTGGACAGCGATCACAATTATTATTCATGGGATGCCGAGTAGAGTCTTATGTTTTCGGTTTGTTTCATTTTATGCCTGCCCCAGTGGACCAGGGCGCAGGACAATCTTGAAGGATTAAGCATACATGCAGTCATCAAAAAACTGGTGTTGTCCGGAACCATTAATACAAAAAGAATTGATGAAGCATACAGCAGGATCACCGCCCTGAAAACTAAATACAAATTGATAACTGAATAGCATATGGACATTGAAAAACTCCGCGATTTCTGCACCTCTCTTCCACATGTTACCGAAGATATCAAATGGGGAAACGACCTGTGTTTCAGCATTGGTGGCAAAATGTTCTGCGTGGCGGGGATGCAAACACCGCTGAGTGTTTCTTTCAAGGTAAAGGATGAAGAGTTTGAAGAGATGTGTGCAAGGACCGGCATGGAGCCCGCACCATATGTCGCGAGGTATAAATGGGTGCTCGTCAGTGAACATGCGGGCCTGTCAGAAAAAGACTGGAAACATTATATCCGGCAGTCCTATGAGCTTGTGAAGGAAAAACTGCCCGGGAAATTGCGGCAATCACTCAATTGAACATCCATGGCAAAGAAAACACCATATCTTCACACTGAAAAGCTGGCATTGTATGAAAAGCTGGTTGCCATGCTTTCAGGCATTGAAAGAAAAGGCGTCTCGATGCCTTATACCTCGTTTAATGGCCATATGTTCAGTTTTCTTGACCCGGAAGGCCATTTAAGCCTGAGGTTGGCTGAGAAAGAACGCCTGGAAATGATCAGTGCCTATAAGGCGGGGCATTCCATTCAGCATGGGGTTGTGATGAAAGAGTATGTTATGGTTCCTGACGAACTCCTGCATGACCCCAAAAAACTGAAACCGTATCTCGATGCGTCCCTGTCCTATATCAAAACCCTTAAACCAAAGACCTGAGCCTGGTTTTATGCTGCACACCATGCAAAGGATCAATTCCCGAAGGATCATTGTGTAATATTCAAAATTTCGAGCGGAAGTGATTTCCATCATTTATTTTTTTATCATACCAATCGAAATTGCGCAAGAATGGATTTCATAGACTATTATAAAATACTTGAGCTGGACAAAAGCGCCACAGAGGACGATATAAAAAAAGCTTACAGGAGGCTGGCGCGCAAATATCATCCCGATCTCAACCCCAATGACCAGGCGGCAAAGTTAAAATTTCAGCAAATAAACGAGGCAAATGAAGTACTGAGTGATCCCGAAAAGCGTAAAAAATACGATCAGTACGGTAAAGACTGGAAACATTCAGAAGAGTTCGAAAAGGCACGGCAGCAACAAAAACAATATTCCGGCACGGGCGGTTACGATTTCGGAGGATTTGCGGATGATGATTTTTCTGATTTCTTCTCGTCCATGTTCGGAAGTTCGGGCAGAAGAACAGGCGGATCAACCAGGTTCAGGGGCCAGGATTTCAATGCAGAACTGCAGCTTGATCTCAGGGATGTTTATCATACCCACCAGAGAACTCTCACGGTGAATGGCAAGAACATCCGTTTGACCATTCCCGCCGGAGTAGAGCACGGCCAGACCATCAAAATAAATGGTCATGGCGGAGCGGGCGTAAACGGCGGGCCGAACGGTGACCTCTTCATAACCTTCAGCATCAGTAATTCCACAAAATTCAGGCGTGAACAGAATGACCTGCACACCACGCTTGAAATCGACCTGTATACGGCTTTGCTCGGAGGGGAAATAACTGCAGATACTTTTGACGGCAAGGTCAAGCTCACGGTGAAACCGGAAACACAGCCCGGCACACGCGTTAAGCTTAAAGGAAAAGGATTTCCGGTTTACAAAAAGGAAGGTGAATACGGCGACTTGTACATTACGTATCAGGTAAAGCTTCCGGGCAAGCTCTCGGATAAGGAAAAGGAATTATTCAGACAATTACAAAGTATCAGGCAAAATGAAAAATGAACAATTAATCTCAGTGGAACAGGTTTGTACACAATACCGTGTAGAGATGTCATTCATAGACTCCCTCAGCACATTCGGCCTGATCGAGATCGTCACCTCAGAAACTACACCCTGTATCGGTGCGGAACAGTTAAAAAGGCTGGAACAGTTCATGCATCTGCATTACGACCTCGATATCAACCTGGAAGGCATTGATGTCATTTCCAACATGCTTCAGCGGATGGACCAGATGCAGGATGAAATAAAAACTTTACGCAACAGGCTACGGTTTTATGAAGATTAACCCGTAAGAAAAGATGGCAACAATCTGCAATGATCCGCTGAATATATTCTTCTAAACACATATGAGTACTCACGCTGCCGACATCATCGGGCAATACGATGAAACAGTATCATCCCTGGGGTTTGCATTAAGGGATTATCTTATCGGGGAATTGAAAGACATCCGCGAGATTTCTGATGTCAGCGCCAATATTATCGGCTACGCCTATGGACCCGGATACAAGGGACTGATATGCACCATTATACCGTCTAAAAAGGGGATTAAGCTGGGTTTTAACAGAGGTGCGGAATTGCCCGATCCCGAGAACCTGCTCACCGGAACCGGCAAAATTCATAAATTTGTGGAGATAAAATCTGAAAAAGATATTGCCCGTCCCGCTTTAAAAAACCTTCTGAAAGAAGCAGTTAAAGCCTTTAGAAAAAGAGATTCTGCAGGAGACAATAAAATAATCTCAATTTAGTTAGACTTGCCCTGATGGAACTTTTCGCTTAGATTTGTAATGAGAGGATTATCCAACTTGTATGAATCAGCGCGGAGGGATATTAACGGTTTTTCCTGTGGCATTTACCTGTATATTGGCCGGAGGACTTTTTGGGGCGGCATGCAACGCCATTAACGGAGCCATAAGCCCGTATTATTTCAAGGCTGTCATGCACTGGAATTCCCCGCACATATGGAGTTCAGCCGTGGCAGAAGGTGTAACGGAAGGCCTGATGTATGGCATTTTATTCTCCGTAATTTTCACCACAGGGTTTGGTATTATTACCGGGGGAAAAGGTTCTTATGGATTTGCTTTGAGGCAATTGGTAAAAACCGTTTCTTTTGCAGGCATCTGCTGGCTGGTCGGTGGAGTGTTTGCGATGCTGCTGAGCAGTCTTAATCCCGATTTTTATAACCAATTGTTTCCTGTCACTCCCAAAGGAACATCGGAAATACTGAAGTTCGCCTGGGTAGGCGGTTCCATATGGGGCGGCATGATAGGGGGCGTAATGAGCGCCATACTCGGTGTTGTCATATTGCGCAACAGATGGCATGCACTGATCAATCCTGACGAAGAGGATTAACCCGTCTAATGATGAAAGCCATACCGGATATCAAACTGATTGAGACACCCAGGCTCATCCTGCGCGAACTCAGTCCCAGGGTATATGAACATGTGTTCTCCGGAAGTGAATCCGAGATCAGGGATTTCTTCGGGCATAACTCGGATGAAGAATACTATGAGGAACTCAGGCGTTTTACAGGGGGCATGCATACGTTCAATAAATCCTATTTTATTTTTCATATGCTGCAAAAAGAAACTGGTAACGTAATAGGGTCCATCGGGTATCATACGTGGTACACCATGCACAACCGCGCAGAACTGTTCTATTATATAAAAGAAGAAAGCAACAGACGCCGGGGATATGCTTCAGAAGCCATAGTCCCTACCATTGCCTATGGGTTCGGCGACATGGGCCTGCATAGAATTGAAGCGATGCTCAGCCCCGATAATACGGCTTCCGTGCGACTACTTCAAAAATCCGGTTTCCTGAAGGAAGGATGCCTGAGAGCACATTATCTTGTGAACGGTGAATATAGCGATTCTGACATATATGGATTGCTCAGAAAGGAATATACCGGACATTAATCAGGATGTTTAAAAACAGATTGTTTAAATCTGGGTAACTATTGCATTATTATACATGAATCAAATAACTATCTGCAAAAACTGCGGCCTGAGTTTTACCGGTAAATTCTGTAACCATTGCGGTCAGAAAAACTATACTCAAGAAGATAAAAAATTTACACATTTTGCTCATGAGATCATACATTTTCTCACACATTTTGACGGTAGTTTTTTAAAGACAGTAAAAACAGTCGTAACAAAACCAGGTAAATTATCCTCAGATTATTGCAGTGGAAAACGTAAAACCTATTATAAACCCATTTCCTTTTTCCTTTTGCTCGTGGTTCTTTATATTCTGTTTCCAGTTGCAAGGGGTTTGAATCCCGAAATGGAGGTTTACCAGACTAATAAACTGGCCGGTGAGTTCATAAAAAAGCAGATTGACCATAAGATATCTTCAAAAAATATATCACGCGAACAATTGAGCGAAAAGTTTTACCACCTTTCGACCAAGAGCTCAAAAATCCTTCTCCTTCTTTTGATTCCATTTTCAGCCGTTTTACTATACATTCTTTTTTTCAAGGAGAAACGATATGCTTTCGACCTTTACATTATATCGACAGAATTCAATTCGATGATCATGCTCCTGTTCTGCTTCCTGTTACCAGTCCTTGCAATTCTTGTCGAACTTGCACATCCGCTGTTCCGTCATGAGGTGGATGAAATCCTCGGGCCAGTTATTATATGTATAATTTTAGGATATGCTGTAGCTATGTTCAGGAGATTTTTCAAGGAAAAATGGACATGGATATTACTCAAATCCGTTGTATTCTGCGCCATCTATATTTACTTGATATTACCCTTGTATCACATGATTACTTTTGAACTGACTTTTGCTTTCGTTTAGAATCACAACATAGCTTGCAGGTCTTTATG
>CALMKH010000287.1 GCA_937867025.1 uncultured Bacteroidota bacterium
CTTCTCCACCTTTTTAATCTTGAATTTCCACTGCTCACTCTTTGCGATCTCGGTTTTTCCAACATATGCTTTAACAAACCATGCATACGATTTTCCGGGTTCCAGTGCCGAAAGGTCTGAAGGATACATTAAGACGGGAGCCTGGAGAGCATCCATGTCAATCAGGGGCCGGTTAAGAGCAAGGGCGTCCGATTTGGTCTGTCCATCCATTATTTCTACCAGGATCATGGTATAGTTAAGCGAGGCTGACCCCGACACAGGTGAGGGAGGTATCCATGTAAACATAGGCCTGACCTCTTCTATTTCTGCGTCATTGTTTGGTGTGGAAAGAAGCAGCGGCGTGGGATTTTCAACATGGACAGGAATACAATTGATCTGTTCTACAGCAACAGCATCCTGTCCTGCCCCTCCGCAATCCCTGGTCACGCACTGAAGCCATACACAAACCTGGTAATTGCCGGACGGATACGTTCCGGTGCGGTTTTCTATCTCAGCTATATCCATGTTGAAATAATTGGCATCTGCCAGTGACACGTTGTTTGGAGTTATAATATTGGAGCCAGGATTCAATACCACTTCCTGACTGGTGAACTCCACAACAGTCTGCCTGTTGCCGTCCATTATCTTTCCGTTTATAAACACCGGGAACGTCTTCGGATGACTATTGATAATAACAAGATTTAATGCCTCTTTTGTATTGAAGGCATATTCATTTATTGCATTGAACTCAAAGCTCACTTGTCCTTTAAGCGGAAAAAAGGACACAAGAGCAAAGAAAAACAAGATGAATTTCCTTATCCGGTTGCCTGAAAAGTTTATCATAGTTTTAGAAGTAATTGATCACCCTCAAACAAACTACATTCCCATGATATTTTTAACCGTTAACCTGTTTTGTGAAAAAAATATTACCAACTCAACTATCTGAAAATAAACTATTTGAATATTTTTCCGTATCGAAAAAATGAATAAAAAGTACTATTAAAATGAATAAAAAGTACTATTTTCTTTGCTAAAAAAAACGTGCTTTCTGACACTAAAATGTGAAAAAATTTACATTGATTTTACGAATAGAAAACCTGCCTCACGCAGGTGAGAAAAAAGAACGTGTAAAAAACGTCTTTTACTCTTGCTTTTTTTAAAAAAACAAATGAAAAAACAACATCACGGGATATATAATCCCGCTTTTACGGCATACAATGCGATTCCGATCGAATTATCAGTATCCAGCTTTTTCATAATATTGGCCCGGTGATTCTTAAC
>CALMKH010000288.1 GCA_937867025.1 uncultured Bacteroidota bacterium
AGGGAAGCCACGAGCTTCCCTTTTTTATTTGAGGGCCTGTCAAGACCTCTTACATATCCTGAAAATTAATCTGATAACGCTTAATAAGAATTCACTACAGCGATAATTACAGAACTTGAATACGTTATTGCCAGGGTAAAAATCAGGAGAAAGATGTTTGTTTTTAAGGAAATCATTTCCATAACTCACCAGAGCAATCAATTGGGCTATTTCACCGTTCATGTGAATAATACCATCAGGTGCACTGAATCATTCGCTTTGCAGGTTTATCCTCTGCAAACCATGACTAATCCCCCTATGCCTCCATTTCCTTCACCACTCCCATGCGGCTGAATTTCTCAATCCTTTCATTGATCAGCTCATCCGGTGACTTGTCCCTGAGGGATTTATATATCTTCTTGATCTCTTTCTTAACGGTGGTAATGGTTTTGTCGACGTCCGTATGAGCGCCCCCGAGCGGTTCGTCAATAATTCCGTCAATAAGGCCGTTCTTTAACATATCGGTGGCGGTAAGCTTCAGCGCCTCCGCGGCTTTTTCCTTGAAATCCCAGGTTCTCCACAGAATGGAAGAACAGCTTTCAGGGGAAATTACCGAATACCAGGTGTTTTCCAGCATCATCACCCTGTCACCGACACCTATTCCCAAAGCTCCCCCGCTGGCACCCTCTCCTATCACAATACAAATGACCGGCACACGCAGCACAGCCATTTCCATCAGGTTTTTGGCTATTGCCTCGCCCTGCCCCCTCTCCTCGGCCTCCAGGCCCGGCGATGCACCCGGCGTATCTATAAATGTAACGATAGGACGGTTGAACTTTTCGGCCAGTTTCATCAGTCTCAGCGCTTTACGGTAACCTTCCGGGTTAGGCATTCCGAAGTTACGGAACTGCCTGTCCTTGGTATTGCGTCCTTTCTGCTGACCGATAAACATAAAGGCTTGTCCATCTATGGTTCCGAAACCCCCGATCATGGCTTTATCATCTTTCACATTGCGGTCACCATGCAGTTCCAGGAAATCAGACGACAGGCCATTGATATAATCAAGTGCGTAAGGCCGGTCCGGATGCCTGGATATCTGGACTTTCTGCCAGCCGGTCAGGTGTCCGTATATTCTTTTTTTGGTTTCTTCAATCTTACTGGTAAGCGAGTCAATGGTATCGGCCATATCGATCTTGCCTTTGGAGTGGGTTTCCTTGGCCTTTTCCAATTGCTCTATAAGTTCCTGTATAGGTTTTTCAAAATCAAAAAACATAATCCGTATTATCTGGGTTTAGAGGGCGAAAATAACTCAAAAATTCGTTCCAAATGATTAAATTTTTAATTTTCGCTGTGCACGATGCCTGCCTGTATCATGCTGTGATCGCTCGAGAGTTTGTAGCTATGGTATGACTGACCTTTAAAATCAGGAGGATACAATACATAGTCGATTCTGAAATTAGGCATGATGCCTATATAGGTTTTACCCATCCCGAACCCGTTTTCGACAAAGGCGTCCTTGAGCCCGCGGCTGAGTGTGGCATAGGAATATGATACAGGAGGGTCGTTAAAATCGCCTATGACAAAATGAGGGCCGTGTGAGGTCACGATATGTTCGCGAATTTTGTCCACTTGTTCCGCCCTTTTGGCGTAAGCATCTTTCATCCGGTTCAGTATGCTTTTGGACTGCTTTATCTTTTCATCATTGTCATCAGGCATCTTTTTAATGAACTTGTAATCCTGTTTTTTAAACTTGAACGATTGCAGGTGTACATTATAGAAACGGTACAGTTTGCCATCGATATCCAGATCCGCATAAATGCACATATTTCCCGTTAATCCATCAAAATGGACAAGTTCAGACTTCACGATTTTATACTTTGAAAAAATTGCCATGCCGTAGTCGCCCCGTTTACGGCCGTCCTGCAGTTTCTGAAAATACACATAGTCGAAGCCGCAGGAATTCCGGATACTGTCAACTGTAGATTGCCTGCCGTGAATGTTAAGCACCTCCTGGACACAAAGCACATCAGGCTTTATTTCATTCACCTTGCCGATCATCTCTCCCACATGCCATTTGGACTGGAAGTATCCGAATAAACCCGCATTGTAGGATATGATACTGATAGCTTGTTCATCGATATCCTTTTCTTTATGGAACTGGAAGGTCTGCGTAAGGAATCGCATGCCGAAAAGGATGGCGCACACGCTGAAAAGCGCCTTGAGTTTCGACTGTACAAGCCAGAACAAGGCAAACAGGATATTAATGAAGAGCACCAGCGGGTATGCGAGTCCGAGAAAAGCGAATATCCATGCCTCCCTGGGACTGACAAAAATAGAAAAATAGGAGCCGAACAGCAAGATGATGGCTATGATGTTAAATGTAAAAATAAAACGCCGGATGAAACTGATCAAAGCAAATTAATCTTGGCTGGCTTTAAATAAAATATCTTTTTCTTCCTTGCTGAGCCTGTCATAGCCCGACCTGGAAATTTTATCCAGGATGGCGTCCACTTCCTCTTGTGTCGGGGTTGAAGAGGCATTAACGCGGTTGTTTTTCTGAACCTTGCTGTATGACCTTGCCTGGTTGACCTCCACCTTCATCTGCCTGCCCTGTGGATGGTGACTGATCTCATTTTCGAAGAACCTGAACCGGAGATGGCCTTTTCTAACGGTTGCAAATATCCAACCGAATATGGCTCCCCCGATATGGGCGATATGGCCGCCCCCATTTGATCCCGGAATGGACAGCAGGTCTATGACCAGGTATCCCAGAGCGATCCAGATGAGTTTTATCTGAAAAACGCCAAATAAATGCAGCCTGATATTCGGCGCATAAGAAGCGGATGCGAACAGAATTGCCATTACACCTGCGCTTGCACCTACCAGGACTCCGTTATTGCCCCTGAAAGCGGGAATGACGGCATTGCAGAAAATGTAGAACAATCCCGCGATGGTGCCGCCGAGTATATACACCCTCCAGACATCTTTCTTCCTGAAGAAATCCATAAAAATAAAACCCACGTAATAGAGGGTCAGCATATTGAAAAAGATATGGAAAAGGCCCGAATGGCTGAACTGGTATGTGAGAATCGTCCACGGCTTAATAAGGGCTGTATGGTAATGTGCCGGGAGGGCCACATAGGAAACACTTAAGTCCCTTACATTATTGAACATGAAATACCCGACATCAAACAGGGCTGTCAGCAAAAAAACCGCTACATTGACAATGATCAGCCTCGAAACCGGGGTGGCGTAAAGAAATCGATATTTTATATCATCAAGGAAATTCATTGTGAGGACATACGAATATAACAATAAAAACCTTAAAAATGTTGCTTTATTCTACAAAATTATTCAATTTTGGTCAAAAACATGGTAAATGCTTCCAGCTGCATCTTGACGATAAGCGGATTTTCACGATCGTTCAGGTAACATATCTTGTTCTTGCCGTCTGTGAGCACCATGCAATCCAACAGCATCTCCCTGTTATTCTCATCAAACACATCGGCCTGTTCATGCCCGATCAGGCGGTAATTTCCGAGGGCCGCATTTGTAGGACTGATGCGCGTCGTGGAGTCATCAGCCAAGTCATTGAACTGAGCCTTGCTAAGCCAGAGCGTAATGGTTTTATCCAAGGTTACGTCCGATTCATTTTCAAAGAAATTCGATTGGAAATAGGCCGAATCCAGGGCGCTTTTCGTAATGGTCACCTGACCACGATCACGTTTTGCCGGATCCGAAATGCTGGTTCTTGTCCAGGCAAATTTTATCTCTGATGCAGAATACCGGTCAATCTGTACGATAAGTTCATCCTCCCCTATCGAATAGGTAAGTGTCTTGTACCGGTTAATATCCACTTTCCGTTTTATATCATCGCAGAACTCCGACACGTCAAACACTTCGCCTCCCTGCAGCATGCGCACCATCTTAGCCATTTTGCAGGCAGAATCCCTGCGGTTGGTCCGGTTCAGGAATTTGGCATTCAGGATCATGATATCCGCCTGGTTGGGTGCATATTTATTGAGGGTATCTATATCGTTCTGAACATCGGTATTGCCCATATCGAGCTTGTATTTTGCCCTTAACAGCATGCAGGTGTACTTATCCGGCGCACCCACCCGTGGTATCAGCATATCCAGCCTTTTAACGGCTCCCACTGTATCGCCTGTTTCATAAAGACACCTGGCGTACTGGAAATTCTGCAATACCCTGGCCAGGGTATCCTTCCAGGTTTTTTTGAAACTTATGTCGAAATACGCCATGGCCTCATGGTAATATCCGCCTGTGGCAGCAAGGTTTGCCATGGCCGAATAACCCTCGGCATTCCGGCTGGCCAGCCTGATGGTCTTGCGACACAACACCTTTTTGATACTATCCGACAGGAAATAATAGTTCAGGTGGGTCATTGCGAAATTGGAATACACCTCCGGCTCAGAGGGATAGAACTTGTAGAGCTTGTCAAGATTGCTCCACATTTCAGGCATGTTGTCCCTGAACATCGCTATGCTGGCCCTTATCATGTATGCATCCTTATTCCTCGGATCAAGCACAAGGATTTTCTTAATGACCTTTTCACAATCCTCGTCCTTGGAAGCCCTGTATAACACATAGGCAGAATCGACAAGTTTCACAACAGCTGCACCAGGCTTTTTAGGCGGCGAATTCTTGGTTGCGGCCGCCGGTTTTTTGGCAGTGGCGGGTTTTGTTGTCCCTGTTTTAGGCTTGGGTTGGGTTGCTGTTTTTGGTTTGGTTTGGGAAAAAACAAATAAGGGTAAGAGCAAAAAAATAAAAAGGATTTGTTTCATTAAAAAAAATTGGTTTGCGACAGTAAAAAAAGTCTTCAAATATACAATTTAGAATTGGGTAAACCCATATTGAATTCATTATTTACCTCTACAAATTCGTTTAAACTGAACTCTTTAAGATGAAATTCGAAAAAATGCCTGACATCCTCAAGACTGCGGGCTTCACAAAGGCATGTGCACTTATTTGCCGAGCTGTCAGGCATCACCTGGTGAAGCCTTATGGCCTCAGGCAAAACAGGAGCCAGGCTCTGGAACACAGGCCAGAAGCGGTCAGGATTGTTAATGCTCTGATGAATAAGGACAAACATATGCAAATCTAAAAACTTTTATTATTAAGCAAGCAGGTTGGCGAGGAACACAAGCCCGATTTTGCCGCAGCCCCATATGCACAGGCTTATTTTACGGGCACCGGCGTTGTTTCCACGTATTTTCAACATTATACCGGTATGCCTGCAATCCTTCTGATGGCGACGCTGGCGCAGGCGCAGCCGAAAATTGTCGGCATGTAACTTACTGTTCCGATTATGGATTTCTTGGGGTAAGCCTTTTCAGTAGTGATGATACGCGACTGGTCGGCCAGCTCGCTGCTGAATACACAGGTAACGCCCTTCCGGATGCCGCTCCTGAGCAGATATTTCCTGACATATTTCGCCAGGTTGCAGTTATACGTTTCGGATATATCAATGATTTCCAGCTTTGTAGGATCGGATTTCCCCCCTGCGCCCATGCTGCTGACAAGCGGTATCCGCGAGGCCAGGCAGGCTTTGATAAGATTAACTTTCGGTGAAAGCGTATCGATGCAATCACACACAAAATCGAAATTGCCTTTCGCCAGTATTTCCCTGGTCCTCTCCTCTTTTATATATTCGGGAAAAACCGTGAGCTGAAGCTCTGGATTGATATCCAGCAGCCGCCGGGCCATAACATCGGCTTTGGGCTGAAATTCGGTGCTTTTTAAAGCCGGTATCTGCCTGTTCCTGTTGCTCGGATCCACGGTATCGGCATCGACAATTGTCATTTTTCCGACTCCTGCCCTGGCAATCATTTCGGCGCATATGCCCCCCACTCCTCCAAGGCCTACAACAAGCACATGGGCGTTCATTAATCTTTTCACTTCTTCGTCTCCAAGCATCAGCTGGGTCCTGCTCATCCAGTACGGTATTTCCATGCCGCAAAAAAAATAAATTTCAAAGACAATTAAAACGCCGGTTGAGCAGGCCTGGAAAATTGCGGTACTCAGCCCTGGAAAATATACTTTCGTCAAATCAAGCCATTTTATTATCACATTTTGACCAGATAATCTTACATGCGTTTTAAAAACTGAATTTTTATTGTATACTTGCCTTTGACCGACCCTCATGAAAAAAGTTTGCTTTCTCATACTATGCCTTTTAAGCATCTCAAACAGCGCTTTTGCACAAAAATCCCCACGGCACTACAAAGGCCGGGTGATTGATTCGGTGACATTCAAGCCGCTTCCTGACGCATCCATTTGTATTTACAGGGCTTCAGACACATCCCTGCTTAATTTCGGCTTTACTACCCCTAACGGGAATTTCATGCTCAACACCAACTCCAGCGATTCGCTGATCATTATCGTAAGCCTGTTCGGCTATAAGGAATTCGTTAAAAAAGACCCCGCGTCGGAAGGCTGGGATTTCAGGGATTTTGGCGATATCAAACTCAATGTGCTGCCCTATGAATTTCAATCTTTCAGTGTAAAAACCGCCGCTATCCGCATGAAAGGCGACACGATCGAAATAAATGCCAGCCGGTTTAAAGTATTGCCGGGCAGTGATGTGGCCCAGCTCTTTAAAAAAATACCGGGATTTGAGGTCAATGTGAAAGGAGAAATCAAAGTAAACGGATCGCCTGTCACCAAGATCATGGTGGACGGGTCGGATTTTTTCGGCAACAACCCAGGAATGGTGTCGAAGAACCTCTCCGCCGACATGATTGAGACCGTACAGGTGTTCGAGGACCTGAATGAAGACGGTTCGCCCAAGAACCAATCGTCCAAGATTATTAACCTCAAGCTCAAGAAAGGCAAGCGCAACGGCACATTCGGCGACCTGATGGCCGGTTATGGCACGACCGGGAGGTATGAGACAGGCGCGAGGCTGAATAATTTTAAAAACGACCGGAAACTTTCATTCATTATAAATGGCAACAACATCAATGAAACCGGATTTGATTTTGGATTTGACAACTGGCATGGCTCATACGGCGCCGAGAGGAACGGCGTCGGAAACGATGATGATTTCTTTTTTTATTCCAGCAACAACAACAAACGCGAGGGAAACATCAACAACAGGTTGAGTTCAGGGTTTTCTTATTTTAACGAATTTTCAAAGAAACGAAAATTATCGGTCAATGCCTCTGCCACCAGGAACAACTACAACAGCATTGAGGCCTCAACTATTATCAGTCCTTTTAATGACACCACGACCAGGAGCAACACGGATTCAAGTATTCTGAACGGCCGCGGCCTTTCCGGGTCGCTCGATATTAATTATAGCAGGACGCTCGATTCCACTGGCCGGTACGATTTCGGAATAAGCAGTCTTCTGACCGGCAACAGGAGCACAACGGACGCTGGCAACATCATCAGGCTTAATAATGTCCTGTTGAACAGCGGCATATCTTCGTTGCTCAACAACTCACAAAGCCGCAACATGGAAGTTCACGGCAATATCAGGCGGATGCTTAGGAAAGACCTGCGCTACCTCTTTATAGGGAATATCAGTTATAATTACCTTGTCGATGAAAATCAATCCTACCAGTTTGTTCAGAATGCACTGGACACGTTCAACAACCTCAATGAACGGTTGACGGAACGCCATGAAATGCTTGTCAAAGTACTCGGGAGGATGCCTCTGTATAAAAAACTGATGTTCAATCTTTCGGCCGACAGGTGGCAGCAGAACAACACCTCCGAACAATTGAGCCACAGTGCCCTGAACCGGTATTCAAACGCCTTCGAACAGGTTTACACCAACCGCATCGATACCCTGAGTATCAAGCTCGATAACCGCCTGGAACAATACACTGTCAAACCTTATTTCAGCGTTAGCAGGAAACAATTCTATTTTTCTACTGGTGTCACGTTCATGCATCTGGATCTTACCAACCGTTTCAGGGACAGCATGGAGGATATTTCCAGGAATTACCAGAAAGTCCTTCCGTTTATTTCATTTACCTTTTATCCTTCCAAAGCCTATATTTATTTTAACGCATCAAAGTCCACCAATTTCCCTACCATTGCCGAACTGCTGCCCATTCTCAACATTTCTGACAACTACCAGAGACAGACCGGCAACAGGGATCTTAACCCGCAGGACAATTATGAGTTCAAGCTGTATGCCAATTTGTACAAGCTTAAAGGTTTCCGTTATTTCTACGGCAATATCAACGGCAGTACGTCGGACAATGCGAAAATATGGGTGAACAGGCAGAACGCAGACGGCGTGATAGTGAAAACCCCTGAAAATGCCAAAGGCAAGCGCGAGATATACGCGTATATCGGCCTGTCTAAAAAACTCAGCAAATTACTGTATGTCGATCTGAGGTCTAACATGAGCCTGAACAAAAATCCTCTTGTCATCAACGGGCAAAATGCCTTCGGCACGACAAAATCACTGTTCCTGAGGCCGGGATTTTCGTTTTCAAAATCCGACAGTCTTGAGTTGTCATTCGGCCTGCACTATAATTATACGTCTTTTAGCAATTCGCTCAATGAATCGCTCGACTTCACCCAGTCTACCTATGGTTATTACACAGAAGCGAGAGCACTGCTCAAAACCGCAACCGAGTTCAGTTCGTCCTTTAACCTGGAAGATCAGAGGAATGTCCCCGGGATCGGCAAGATCGTGCCCGTCTGGAACGCCTATATTCAGCAGCCATTGAGTAAAAAAAGCAATTATTCTGTTAAACTGTCGGCGTACGATATCCTGAAAAGGAATACGAATATCTCGCGCTCTACATCCGAGAATTACATCTATATCAACCAGAGCAACAGGCTTCAGCAATATTTCATGCTGTCATTGATCTACAAAATCAGGAAAATGGGAGGCGAGGAAGAAGGAATGAACTATTCATATTAAATGCGGCCTTTACCTTAACTTTACCTTAGATCACAAACCATAATTTTTTTTTAAAGCAGTATTAATACAGCCTTAATACTGCAGGACCAGTTTTGCAGCATCAAATTAAACAAGAATATGAACTTAAAATTAATTAAACTTAGCTTTATTGTGGCGCTTTCCGGAGGCATGATCTTTACAGGCTGTAAAGACCCGGTTGATCCTCCTCCTCCGGCTTCTAATGATGCCGAACTGTCCGGTTCCCTGAATACCATGACACTTGATGCGGGCAAAGAATACCTTATCAAGGGCACTGTTATAGTGGGCGACGGCGTAACACTTACCATTCCCGCAGGAACTATCCTGAAAGGTGAGAAAAAATCAAAAGGCACACTTGTCATTGCTAAAGGCGGTAAGATCATGGCTGAAGGAACCGAACAAAAGCCAATCATATTTACAAGCAACCAGGAACCGGGCGAAAGAGAGCAGGGCGACTGGGGCGGATTGCTTATCCTTGGCAAGGCCAATGTCAATCAGAACAATCCTGCTATCGAAGGTATCAGTCCTGCGGTTAACTATGGAACATTCAACAGTACCGCAAATGATAATGACAACAGCGGTATCCTGAAATACGTACGTATAGAGTATGCAGGAATAGCCCTAACCCCTAACAATGAAACCAATTCATTGACTCTTGGCGCGGTAGGAAGCGGAACAACCATTGATTACGTTCAGTGCACTTACGGGGGCGACGACAGCTACGAGTGGTTCGGCGGAACTGTAAATTGTTCGCACCTGATATCGCTTGCTGCATGGGATGATGATTTTGACAACGATTTCGGTTACAGCGGAAAAGTTCAGTTTGCGCTCGCGATCCGCGATCCGTTCAATGCCGATCAGTCAGGCTCCAACGGTTTTGAAGTGGATAATGACGCTTCAGGAACAACTGCAACTCCTAAAACCGCCTGCGTTTATTCTAACGTCACGCTGTTAGGCCCTGGTTTCGATTCTTCTAAAAATAACTACAGCCCTAATTACGGACAAGCGCTGCACCTGAGAAGAAACTGTGAAATATCCCTTTTCAACTCCGTATTTACAGGTTTCCCCGCAGGGCTTAACCTCGACGGAACCCTGGCCAATTATACCGGCGGAATGGGTGTGCTTGACAGGAATATCCTTGTGTCCACCGGTAACGCTGTTAAGAAAACCGCAGCACGTCCCTTCATGGCAGGTTCTTCTGTAAGCACTGCCGTTCAGGATTATTTCCTTACCACCAAATCGAACCAGGTATTTACCCTGCACCAGCCAACAGCCGGAACCCCGGCTTATTCCAAAGCCCTTGCCGATGCCGGTATCCCTGTTGAGCTGATCATGGGTTACAACACTACTGCGGGTTCCACTTCAGGCACATACCCCGCTAATCCTAACTTTGCATCTTTCGGCGGCGCCACCCAGAGCGGGGCAGCTTTCACTGATGCCAAAGTTTCATCATGGTTCACTCCGACTACATTTAAAGGTGCTTTCGGTTCTACCGACTGGACTGACAACTGGAGCAACTTCAACCCTCAGCTTCTTCCTTACTAAAACTAAAACACAAGTAATTTTTTTCATACAGAAAAAGCCTCCCGAAACGGAGGCTTTTTTTATAGGTTTCTTTAGATTAAGTTTTTTTTATATGTTTGCTCATTATACACGTATTATGAGCAGCAGGAGAGATTTTTTAAAAAACAGCGCTTTGCTGGTTGGAGCCATGAGTTTTGGAAACCTTCCGGCAGCCATAGCTCCGCTTCCGGAGCCATCGGATGACGAATCGTACTGGAAACTCCTGCGCGCCCAGTTTCCTCTCAGCCCGTCGCGCATTTTCCTGAATAACGGCACCGTGGGTCCATCCCCGTTTGTCGTGCTGAACGAAGTACAGCAGGATATGCTGGAAATTGACACAACAGGCAGGTATGGAGGTCACGAAGAAACTGCTATTAAAGCCCTTGCCGGATTCCTGGGCACAGAGGAGTCGGAAATAAGCCTGACCCGTAATGTAACCGAAGGCATCAATATTGCATGCTGGGGCTTGCCTCTTAAAGCCAAGGACGAGATTTTAATGACAGGCCACGAGCATGTAGGACACGCCACTCCCTGGCTCAACAGGGCTAAACTTCACGGTGTGGTCATCAGGATTGTGCCGTTGGGAAAAACAGCTGAGGAAACCCTTAAAAACTTTAAAGACCGTATCACGCCTCAAACCAGGGTTATCAGCATACCCCACATACCATGCACCATTGGCCAGGTGTTACCCGTTAAAGAAATTTGCACGGCAGCCCGCGAAAAAGGAATTTTCAGCCTGATAGACGGAGCTCATCCTCCGGGAATGCTGGAGCTGAACATTAAGGATATAGGCTGTGACGTATATGCCGGCTGTTGTCATAAATGGATGCTGGGCCCCAAAGGAACAGGCTTCCTGTATGTTTCTGCGGCCATACGCAATGATTTACAGGTGTATTATGCAGGCGGCGGATTTGATAATGGCTGGGACATGTTGAGCACTCCCCCTGTTTTAAAAGGCTATATCGACAACGGCCACAGGTACTACTACGGCACACAGAATGCATCGCTCTTCAAAGGCATTGCCAAAGCGGTTGAATTCCAGGGCCAGATTGGGAAAAAACGCATAGAAAACCGCGTGAAACAACTTGCGGCTTACCTGCAGGACCATCTGACCAGGCTAAGCCCGGACATTGAAATGCTTACTCCGGTTGAAAGCGTGTCACGGGCGGCTCAGGTATCATTCCGCATCACAGGGAAAGATATCCAGAAGCTGCAAAACCAATGCAACGAGAAACACATTATTACACGCTATGTTGCCGAAAACGATATCAAATGCCTGCGCATTTCGACGCATATTTATAACTCCTTTAACGACATTGATGCATTCCTGCTTGAAACTGAAAAATTCCTTAAGTCATAAGACATGAATAAAGACCTGGCTGAAGCATTCTTCAAGTCGTGGAATGAAGGACAAACTGAATTTACCATTAAAAGCTCCGGCAGCACGGGCGAACCCAGACCCATACACCTGCACAGGCGATGGATGAAATGGAGCGCAGCCGGAACTGCCGGATTTCTCAGGCCCACCCCTACCGACAAAATACTCTGCTGCCTGCCGGTCGACAAAGTAGGCGGACTGATGATGCTGGTAAGAGCTGCTGAATGGGACATCCCTGTTGATGTGACCGAACCCACTTCAAACCCTTT
>CALMKH010000289.1 GCA_937867025.1 uncultured Bacteroidota bacterium
TACAAGGTATTTAAAAACAAAACTACCGGCAAAGTAGATTATATCTCATCCGGCCGGTGAACATGGAAGGCATTCCCATTCTCCTACGGTCGGTCCGGGGATACATAACTTAAGCTTCGCAAATTGACTTCCAGGGTTAATAAACAAAATGAATCAATAAAGATATTTCATTTTCCGGCAAAAGCATCATACAAAAACTTTTTATCTTTGTTGGATATTGTATGTTCGACAGCATCATTTCTTCCATTAAGGGATTTGGCAATTTCACCGAAGAGGACATATCGCTTTTTACAAGCAAACTCCAGGTGATAAACCTGGCGAAAAACAACTTCCTGCTTGAAGAAGGGCAGGTATGCCAGTCGCTCTATTTCCTGTATGAAGGCAGCGTCAGGATTTATATGATCGACAATGAATCGGACGAGCACACACATGAACTGCTGACCGCAAACGACTGGATCATCGATTACGAAAGTTTTACCTCCCAGAAACCTTCCGGGTATTTTATCCAGGCGTTCCATGAAAGCAAAATCCTGGAATTGAATGTATACTCCTTGCATGAGCTGATCAAAGCATCAGCATCCTTTTTCAGGTTAGGCAAGGTACTCGGGCATGAATTTCCTGACTATCCCTATAAAAACAGCCTGCTTTCCCCCAGAGAAAGATATGCAAGCCTCCTGGCAAGCAAACCCATGGTGATTCAAACTTTCCCAATGAAATATATAGCTTCATACCTTGGGATGAGACCTGAAACCTTGAGCAGGATAAGGTCGGGGATACGGATTTAAGCATATTTATTGATTTGGATCAAGTGCTCATGCTGTGGGGACATTCTACTTTTGCCTGCTGAATACCCCAGGATATTATGAATTCCATACAATACAAAAGACATTCCGGATTCGCCCTTATTGCAGGTGCCGTGCTTCTGTTCATTACTATGCTGTTCCACCCCTCCGGTGGCAGTTTCAAACATCTGGTGGAATCCACATCCGAAACCATCATTACCCATTCGATCGGCATGTTTTCAATCCCGTTCAGCCTGTTTGGCTTCTGGGGCCTTGCCGCATATTTCAAGGATGACATATCCCTGTCCAGGGCGGCCTTTATTGCCAGCTTCCTGGCATTGTTCGCCGGACTGATAGCCGCAGCCATAAACGGATTGGCACTTCCCCTGTTTGTCAACCGTTTCAGTAATGCCACGCAGGAAACCATCACCGCACTCAAGCCCATCATTAAGTATAATACATCCATCAACCAGGCTTTCGACTTCATTTATATCATATCCTATTGCCTGGCAATCATATTATGGTCATTCCTGATTTTAAGATCGGGAGAATTCCCCAAATGGCTGGGATATTCAGGCATGTTACTAAGCATTTCTGTCATTCTGTTTTTATTGTCAGGCTATGTTTTAACGAATCTGCATGGATTCAGATTATTTAGCCTTGGACTGATTATCTGGACATTATTGCTTGGGGGAATACTCATCAGGCGACCGTGAAATAACGCTTTCAATACAAAATCAGCAACTTTTTCTTCTAAAACATGTGTAATACCTATTTTTGCAGCCATGTTAAAGCAAATCATCGAATGTGTGCCGAATTTCAGTGAAGGCAATGATGCAGTAGTGATC
>CALMKH010000290.1 GCA_937867025.1 uncultured Bacteroidota bacterium
GTTAGGCTGGTAGTGTACCAGGATGGTATCGCTGTCAACGCATTTGTTCTTGTCGGTCAGAATGAGTATCAGCTCTGCATCGGCAACTGGTTTTAAGGTATATTTATTAAATGTATCTTTAGGATTCCTGGTGCCTCTTGGTGTTTCCCAGTTGTATTTGTAAGAAGGCACGCCGTTGGCGATCTCAGGCTGAAGTGTCAGGCTGTCGCCGGCGCACACGAAGGTGTCTTTTCCGAAAGCCAGCTCCACATCCAGCACAGGCGGTATGATCACCGTGTCGGAATAGATGGACGGGCAGTTCAGAGGAGGATTATTGATCAGGTGTTCAATGATGTATTTGCCGCCGCGTTTGAACTTGAAGCTGTCGCGCTTGTTATACGTCATGAACAGCGGTTTGCCTGTATTCGTGCTATCCCTGATAGTATACTGGAACGTATAGTTCTTGGATTTATAGTTAAGCGTATCAGAAGTGATCAGCGCATCAAACCTCAGCTTACCGCATTCAAGAAGCTCATATTTGCGGTTGTCGCGGGCTTTAGGTTTAACGGTGACATTGTATCCCCTGTTGGATGAAGAAGGTTTAGGGCAATTGTCATCCTTTGCAGTAGCAGTGAATGAGTAAGCGTTCGGCCTTGCATCACCGATCTTGGTCTGCCAGCAGAACTGGGCCTGCTTTTCGCGGGCTGTAGGATCAACAATGGTGAACGTACCGCCGGGAATACCATAATTCCAGGTAAGAGCCACAGTATCCAGCCTGGTTTGTTTAGGCAGGAAGGGCTCATCCTTAGTGTCTACATAGAAACATATCTTGGTGCCTTCACAGACAGAATATTTATTGTTTCCTGTAAAGCTTGGCGGATTGTTGTCCGGGCATTGCTTTACAACGATCTGCATATCCCTCCTGGTGAAACCAATTTTCACCCAGTTGTTAAGAGAGTCTTTTCTCCATTCGGTGATATGGATAACAATGATACCGACCTCATCACATTTTGTCGGTGTGAATACGATATCACCTGTTTCTTTATCAAAATAGAAACCCCTTGGAGGTTTGGCATTCGGAAGCGCCCTGCAGTTCACTACGCCAGGATTGGGAGGGCAGTAAGGCGTCATTGGTATCTGGGGATTAAAATTCCCTGTATAAGTTTCGTTTGAATTGTTGGCATTCAAAGGGTTGCCGAGCTCATAACCGAGACTGTCACCGTCAATGACTTCCCTCACACCATTGTTGTAGGTAAATGGCTGGTTGCAGCATACGTAAGCTACAGGAGGAATAGATAACTGCGGTGAAGTATTGCACTTGTTCTTGGACTTGGCGATGTTACAGATATTGATCATCGCGTCGGTATAAAAATTACCCGGGCTGATCGTTGTAATCGCGCCGTTACGGCAGCACTGCTCCACTTTGATCATCACTTCACAGCAATTATTCTTGATAGAATTGTATGGGCTGGAATTGAAGTCAATGGTGGCTTCGAAAACGTGCTCTTCTATACCCTCTTCACCTACGGTCTGGTTCTGCGGATTGCACGGAGCGGTACCGGAAGCACAGGTTGGGGTAAGGTCGTTGATCGCAGTCCTGGTGTAATTCACGGACTGGCTGTTTGTACCATCGGCACAGAACACATTGATCGTAGGGCTGTTGAAGGGGATACCGCGGCAGTCCCTGTAAATTTTGATAACTAACTTATACTTTCCGGGAGAAATACATTCATAGGCAATATCACCTCCCATCATGTGGGATGCCCTTGCATTCTGAACGCCGAAAACGACAAGCAGGATTAAAAATATTTTGTATAGTCTATTCATATGTTGTTGATGCGAATTAATGATTATTTATAAGCAGTTTGTTGTATTGAGTCATGTTTAATGTTTTGAATTCAATCATATACAGACCGCTATTTAAATAAAGCGGTAAGTTAATCAAATTATTATTTATATCCAAATCCAATTTGCAGATTTCTTTTCCGTCCATCGTCAGAAGCCTTATGTACAAAGCAGTTTCAGGGGCATTTAATATCCCCAGTTTTTCCCCACTTTCAGCCGGATTCGGGAAACATGAAATTACCCTTCGACGAACGTCGTCTTCCGAACGCGTTTTCAGCAGGTTTTTAGAGGCTAAAGCACCCTTTATTTTTGAACAAAAATCGCCTATTTGTTTAACGTTGTAATTATTTTTTTCCACAAAAAAGTACACAAAATCGTATTTTTTTGCTTCCCCGTTCTTAAGAACCGTCGAATCCGTATTCACCAGCCCGAAACGCGAGCCTGGCAAATTCAGGGTAGATTCCTCGCTCCATAATGTATCACCATGACTGGCATCCGAGGTATATGGATAAATATACCTGGCCGGAATGCTTCCGTCTACTCCGTTGCCGAAATATGTAAGCTGCTTGCCTGATTTCCAGCGGCCCTGCATCAGGAAATAGTAATCCTGATCGCTTACCGGGCGGCCGCTGATAGGATCGCTGTTATTATTGAAATACATGGTCGACGATATTCTGCCATTTAAAAGCATACAACCCATAGACACCAGTTTATTTGAAAACGTTGCCTCACCTGTATCGTTTACCGCAAAGAGCGTTTTATGACTGACATCAGTGCCCAGAAACTCGTTCTCCGTATTACCTATCCTGAAATTTATGACGGAAGACAACCTGAAATTTGAATAATCCTTCCCCGAGCGGTTATGAACGGTATACCTGGCTAAAATACAGTTTTCAAGGGCTGAATCCTTTGCAAAGCCAAACAGAGACGTATGAACTTCAATACCCATCGGATCGGAATTGCTGTACCGGTCGTTCGAGATGCTGTATATCATTGCATCCGAAACAATGTATGGATAATCCCCGCTCAATGGTTCATATTTCTGGTTATTGACCTGAAAATCAACAAAAGGTGCGAGAATTTTTGCATAAGGAGGATCAGAGGACCCGGGCCAGTTCAGAATATTGGCCGAAGCTGTATAACCGTCCTTTTTATAATTAGCCTTGTGAAAGTCGATTTCGGTTTTGCTGATTGGATATACCCTGTTCCATAAGGATGGGTCCGGAGCTATGCCTGATAACTCAAGCGGGCCGGGAGAAAATTCGTGGGAAGTTCCGAGAACGTCGTGAGTCGACACGATGATATTACCGGAGGTTTCCCTGGCCGATATCCAGATGCCTGCCCTGTTAGCCAGTACCATTCCTGCTTTTGTCCGCAGCATGGCTGTTCCGGCGCTGTCAAACAGCAAACCGTTGGATGCCACAGAGCCTTCAAGGTTGTTAGCCCTCAGGACTCCGGTTCCCGGTTGTGCTTCAAGCCGGATGGACATAAACAAGGCCATATACAGAACCGCCGTTCTCAAAATACTGTATATCTTAAGCCAATTGACAATTGTTTGTTAAATACCTTTTCGTTCACATTGTTGCCGGCCTTCAGCGAATTGATCTTGAAGTATTGCAGACCAGGCTCGAAAATAAACCTGAACCTCGGGCTGACCTGCAAAGCCGCCATAAAGCTGAAGCCTCCGCCTAATCCGACATATTTGCCTGAAGAAGAGAATTCCCTTGTATTATGATTGTTCAAATCCATGGACTGTCCGGCCGAGCGTGAAATCATATTCACAAGCGCTGAGCCATTCAGGGCAAAATTGAATTTTTTGTATCCGAAATTATAGCTCATGCCGACAGGTATCTGGAACATCTTGTAAGAATTCCTGTAATTATAACCTGTCTGTTTATCAACCATGCCTGTAACTGTGTCGTAGGTGGTCACTTTCATACTGCCGTTCACCGGGTCGTTGATGTAAGTGATAACCTGGTTGATCGTAGTCACTTCTTCGGGCCTTGTAACAATTCCTTTGTAAAGGCATGCCTGGTCGTTGTAGGCAAGCCCGCTGAACACGCTCAGCCTGGAGGTAACAGGTTTTGAAACCCGTATGCCGAACTGGGCACTGTATGTATTGCCTGCAATGGCATTCACATAATTTTCAAGGTTTGAATTGTCAGCCGCCCTGGCGGATGTCAGCACAGGCGTATAAAGCAGGTCGATGAACAGGGGTTTGCGCACCGGCCTTGAAAGGGTTGGCCTACCGGCATCAATGTGGGCGGCCTTTTCATAATCCTGCAATTCATATGCATATTTGAATTTCCTTAGCGGGTTAAGCGACATGAAAGAGAATGTATTTGCATCCAGCACTTCTTCGCTAACGGCATGATACACATAGAGATGGCTGTTGCCTTTATGGCGTGACGATGCGATCATCGGCCTGCGGGAAGCGTCAATATTGAAATACCTGTTATAGATATCATCACCGTTATCGGCATACGCACTGCCCGCTTCAGGATGCTTATGACGCCTGTCGTCTGTCCTGCCAGTTTCCCGGACGCGTACCTGACCAGTCTTGGAATGATCTTTCCCGGCAAGCCGCCTTTGAATACGGGTAGCTTTTTTATCCGCTTTGTTTTTCACAGCAGCAGGAATCTGCACGTTCTCTGTTTTACCGGTATTAAACACGGTTTCTTCCTGAGGTGTACTGACGGGCTTATCCTGTTGCATATCCGCTTGCTTAACCGTGGTTTCCCCTGCAGATGCCACTGTATTGTTGTGTTTATCATTATTGGTGTATAATGCGTAAATAGCAACCGTGACAACCGAAGCAGCCAAAAACACTTTAGCCAGATTCATAAATGGCTTCCGCCTGGCTGCGCGTTTTTCAAAAATAGACTGAAGCATCTCTTCCCCCGGCTGCACCTCGTAACGGTTCAGCTTGTCTGCGATTTGCTTCTCAAATGGTTTATGTGTCATAAATTAATTTTTTCCAATTTAATAATTTGATTCTGTAAATATTTTTTAGCCTTTGCATACTGGCTGCGTGAACTCGCCTCCTCTATGCCCAGACTGTCGGCAATCTCCTTATGGCTGAATCCCTCTATGGCGTACATGTTAAACACGTACCTGTATCCTTGCGGCATCTTATTTATCAGCCCCAGGATATCCTGTTCCGACATCCTGTCCACTACGTTCCTGTCGTGGTCCTGGTAATCGTCATGATCGTCGTCAATCCCTTCAAACCTTACCTTGTTCGACCTGATCTTGTTAATAGCGGTATTCACCATAATACGTCTTACCCACCCTTCCAGGGATCCTTCCCTTTTGAATTTGGCGATATTGTCGAATATTTTGATGAACCCGTCCTGTAACATATCTTCAGCCTCCATTCTATTGTTGGCATATCTCAGACATACGACCATCATCTTCCCCGCAAATCGCTTGTATAGTTCTTTCTGACAGTTCCTGTCCTCTTTTATACAGCCTGTTATAAGGTCTTCCTCTTTCATCCGTTGTTGGATATTGCTCCACAATTTTCCACTATTTTCCTCAAAGACACAACTTTTGACAGTTTCGTGGTATGAGCCCGGAAATTTTTGCTTTTCTTTTTAAAACTTGTTGAAAAGCTCCCATGTGCATGCTCAATTTTCTGGGGCCGGCGTCTTAATATTGCATAATGTCATTTGCGCTCCAAATACCTTGTGTCATGCAGCATTATTTCCCTGAAACTATGGCAAATTTAATCAAATTATGCGCTAATGCCAAATACGATGTTTCTGTACCTGAAAACCAGACATGCTGCGGATTGCCTTATTTTGAAAAGGGTGAATTAAAAACCGCCAAATCCATCGGGGAACTGAATATCAGTCTATTCTCTAACAGGCAGATTATCAGTGGATCCCCCAAGTGTTTCGATACGTTTTCCTTAAAATATCCAAAAATATTCAATAATACGGTATCCCACAATGAGTCCATGACTATGGCCCGCAATACCCTGGGACTTCCAGAGCTTTTCTCAAAACTTACGCTTAACCATATAGAAGCGGTTGACGGTATTTATTACTTTATTCCGGCCTGCCAGGGGAGCGGGAAAAATTATACAGCCATGCTGTCTCAGTTCAAGGCCGCCACGTGGGTATTGCCGCAGCTTCATGCCACCTGTTGCGGCGCCGGTACCTGCATGCCGACCACCAACCATGATTACGCCGTTCAGATGGCCCATACCCTTTTGAAGGAAGCCGTTGACAGCGGGGTTGATTTTATTGTGACGGAAGATGATATCTGCCGCAGGCACATTGAAAATGTAGCCGGGAAAGAGCATATCGGGATAAAGACACTTCATATCATTGACCTGTTTGCACAAGCATTATAAATGAGCGATTATCAAGTCATAAGTTCCAGCGACCTGAGCCATTTCACCATCAGTGTTTTTAAGGCGATAGGCTGTTCATCTGCGGACGCGGCGCTGGCTGCCGATGTTTTGATCCGTGCGGATCTAAGGGGCATTGACTCGCATGGCGTAGCCAGGCTTGAAGGGTATGTCAGGTTATTTGAGAACGGCCGCATCAATACCAAACCCAATATCACGGTAAGCAGGGAGAAAAAAGCGATCTTTACCATGGATGGCGATGCCGGGCTTGGCCTTGTCGTTGCTCCAAGGGCCATGGAAACCGCCGTAGAAAAGACTCACATGTTCGGTGCCGGATATGGTTCGGTACGCAACAGCAATCATTTCGGGATCGCCGCCTACCATGCCATGATGGCTATTGAACATGGCTATATAGGGTTGGCTATGACCAATGCCAGTCCACTGGTAGCACCCACATTCAGCAGGGAGCGCATGCTGGGAACCAATCCGATCTGCTACGCCATTCCCGCAGGAAAACAAGCCCCCTTTATATTAGACATGGCCACCAGTGCGGCGGCAAACGGCAAACTTGAAATAGCGGAACGGAAGCAAATTCCTGTTCCGGAAGGATGGCTGGAATCCAAAGACGGGCTTGCCACCACCAATCCGCGTGATCTGAAAGACGGGGGTTACCTGCTTCCGCTAGGCAGCGATAAGGACCATGGATCGCATAAGGGATATGGCCTGGGCGCGCTGGTCGATATCCTCAGCGGGGTCCTGTCCGGTGCCAGTTTCGGACCATGGGTGCCACCATTTGTCGCCTTCCTGCCTGTATTGCAGGGGATGCCGGGTAAAGGGCTGGGACATTTCCTTGGCTGCATGGATATTGACGGGTTTATTGACAGGAAAGACTTTCTCGACCGCATGGATCAGTGGATCGAAAGGTTCAGGGAAGCTCAGCCCCAATCGCCAGGTCAGCGGGTAATTATTCATGGCGAGCCCGAAGCCATCATGCAAGCCCAGCGTGCACAGGAAGGCATCCCGCTGATAGATAAAGTACGTGCAGGGCTGATCACACTGGCCGAAAAATACAAATTAGAACATCCATTCAACCACTAGCATTATGAATACTTTTATTTCATGTACTGCCATACTTCTTATGGCTTCCATGGCCTGCAAGAATACAGGCGGAAATCAGAACTCTCCAAACTACCCGGCGAAACATGTGTATAAGCTCTACGATGACCCCAACAGGTTTGCAGATGTGGAGATATTGAGGTATGACGTGCCGGGTTTCGACCAACTGACGTTCAATCAGAAACTGCTGGTGTATTACCTTTCTGAAGCCGCACTGTGCGGGCGTGATATCATCTACGACCAGAACAACAGGCACAACCTTCGCCTGCGTAAAACCCTTGAAGAGCTGTACACGCACTACGAAGGCGACAGAAAAGCCGATGATTTCAGGTATTTTGAAGTCTACCTGAAGCGTTTCTGGATGAGCAGCGGAATGCATCACCATTATGCTGAAAACAAGATTCTTCCCGAATTTTCGTCAGATTTCCTGATACGCATAATTCAAAAATCACCCAAGGCCAAACTTCCCATCCCGCAGGATAAGGACAGCACTGGTTTCAGGGCATGGCTTGTCGATATCGTATTCAATCCGGCTGTTGAAGCCAAAAGGGTCAACAAGGCCGAAGGTATTGACCAGATAAAGGAATCGGCCAATAATTTTTATGAAGGTGTGACCAAAGCCCAGGTTGAGGATTTTTACTACGAGAAAAAAAAGAATGATTCCATCAACCCGATAAGCTGGGGATTGAATTCCAAGCTGGTGATGGAGAATGGCTCACTGGTTGAAAAAACCTGGAAGGTTGGGGGCATGTACGGCTCCTCTATTGAAAAAATTGTGGATTGGCTTGAAAAAGCTATCGAAGTTGCCGAAACACCCGAACAAAACAAAGCCCTTACATTACTGGTGGAGTTTTACAAAAGCGGTAGCCTGAAAACATGGGATGAATATAATATCGCCTGGGTGAACGACGTCAAAAGCTCCATTGACGTCATCAATGGTTTCATTGAAGTGTACCATGATCCCATCGGCATGAGGGCCAATTATGAAAGCGCTGTGGAGATAAAGGATATGGAGGCATCAAAACGTATGGCTACCCTCGCTAAGAACGCGCAGTGGTTCGAAGACCATTCCCCGATTGACGATAAATACAAGAAAGATACCGTATCGGGCATCACATACAATGTTGTCAATGTAGCCATGGAAGCGGGTGACCTCGCTCCTTCTACTGCTATAGGCATCAATCTTCCCAATGCCGAATGGATCCGCGAGGTGCATGGTTCCAAATCTGTAAGCCTGGGCAATATAGTCGACGCCTATAACAAAGCGAATTCCGGGGGGCTGCTGAACGAATTCTGCTGGAATGAAGAGCAAGTGAACAGGAGCAAAACCTATGGTCAGCTGGCAGCCAAACTGCATACGGCCTTGCATGAAGTGATAGGCCATGCCAGCGGGCAAATGGCAAAAGGCGTTACCAAGGATGACCTGGGGCCCTATGGTTCAACCCTTGAAGAAGCAAGGGCCGACCTGGTGGCACTATATTATCTGATGGATGAGCAGATGGTAAAATTGGGACTGGTGCCAAGCCTTGAAGTGGGAAAAGCCGAATACGACGAATACATCCGCAATGGCCTGATGGTGCAATTGCGCAGGGTACAGGAAGGCGAGAATATAGAAGAAGACCATATGAGGAACCGGCAGATGGTGGCTTTATGGGCGTATGAAGAAGGCCGCAAGGACAATGTGATAGAAAAGAAAATGAAGGACGGCAAAACATATTTTGTAGTGAACGACTATGTGAAACTGAGAGCCCTGTTCGGAAGGCTTCTGAACATTATCCAGACCATCAAATCCACCGGTGATCTTGCCGCAGGCCAGAAACTTGTTGAAACCTACGGCGTTAAAGTGAACAGGAATCTTCACACCGAAGTTTTGAAGCGCAGCAAGGCGCTTGATGTTGCTCCTTACAAGGGCTTTATTCAGCCGAGGTATACAGCCGTGATGAAAAACGGGCAAATTGTTGATATAAAGATAGATTATACAGAAAGTTACGTGGAACAGATGCTGAGGTATAGCCGCGAGTATAATTTCCTGCCTTTCGACAATTGACAAAAAGCCAAAAAACTGATATTTATCAAATAATTTATAAAGAAGATAAAATAATTTGCCGATAATTTCTATTTTTGCCGCAAAAAATATCAAGACATGAATGTTATGGGGAAAATAGCGAGTTTCATCGCCATTCTTGGACTTGTAGCCGCGATAGCGGATTGGATCAACAAGGTGCCCAAAGTGTTGCAATGGATGGACCTTTGGGGCGCCACTGTTTCCTGGTTGATAAAAATAGCTATTGTAGCTTTGGGTTGTCTTCTGTGGTTCATCAGCAGACCCAGGGCCAATGATCTGGATCCCGGACAAGAATAAAGAAGTTCATTTACCGTCATAAAAAAAGGGACTTTAAAATAATTAAAGTCCCTTTTTTTATCATGAACAATATTCCATCATTTTAATACAAGCTCCAGCTCGACCCTCCGGTTCTGGCTTTTGCCAACAGCTGTTTTATTGCTTTCTATGGGTTTGGTTTCCCCAAATCCCACTGCTTCGATGCGTGTCAACGGAACACCTTTGGAAACCAGGTAATTCTTAACCGCATCCACCCTGGCCTGGGAAAGGGTCATGTTGGCGTTGTCATCCCCTACGTCGTCCGTATGCCCGCCTATCTTTAACATATAATCGGGATATTCCTTCAATATGCTTACAACTTCATCCAAAACCGCAAAAGAAGAGACCTTCAGCCTTGCCTCCCCGGTCTCAAAATTTATCCCCCTGGCTGCAAACTGCAAACGTTTCTTCACTTCGGGTTTAACCACAGGACAACCATTAGGGGTACCTTCGGCCTTTGTGGTGGGACATTTATCCTCAGAATCGATTATGCCGTCGCCGTCAATATCGGAAGGACATCCTCTTGTGTCGACCTTGATACTTTTCTTGGTGTCAGGGCATTTATCCATGCCATCCTCAACACCATCATTATCCGAATCCGGACAACCCTTAAAAATATCTGCACCGAAGGCATTGGGACATTTGTCAAGCGCATCTTCAATTCCATCACCATCGCTGTCCGGGCATCCCTTGAACCTTGTAAGCCCGGGAACATTCGGACAACCATCATCGCCGTCAGCCACACCATCCTTATCCTTGTCGGGACAACCGTGCAGGTTTGACATGCCCAGCGATTCAGGGCATTTATCCATAAAATCCGCTACGCCGTCCTTATCGGTATCCAACGGGCAGCCGCTGTTATCCACTTTCACATCCTTAGGCGTGTCGGGGCACTTGTCTTTTTTATCTTTCACACCGTCGCCATCCTTATCTTTGCCATACTCTTCTTCCGTCGATATTGAAAAAGCGTCCTTATTATAGTCCGAACGCATAACCATTGATGATGCGCCCAATACAACTGCAGTTACCAAAACTGTGGTAACCAGTTTTTTTGTTAGTTTTCGTAGTTCCATGATTTTTTTGTCTTAATTTTTTTAACCTATCCGTTTCATACTGATGGGGCTACAAAATTCCAATATATTGCAGCTAGTAAAATTACAGGATTTGAGTAAAAAATTACATGATTCCCACGGCCTTATTCCGTGGATATAAAGTCGTTGGACTTTCAGAACCGTAAGGAATCAACGGTTAATGACCAGTTTCTTCACATGGTTAAAGGCTTTCCCTGCATAGGATACGGTATAGATACCCGCAGGCCATTCTGCAGTGTATATCCGCACATGTTTCTGACCCACTTTCCTCACGATTTCCAACATGGTCTTACCACTGGCATCATGTACGGTGACTGAGCCTGGCCCAGCAAGGTCATGCTCATGGAATGTCAGCAATACCTCGTTGGCTGCAGGATTAGGCGACATGCTCCAGATATCATTCCCGGCAGGGTTCAGCTCAAATACCGGAATTTTAAGGGCCTGGTCGTACATGGCAAATACATAATCCCCCTTCCTTACCCCTTTTACGAGCACTTTTCCGGCCTTGTCAAACTTGTTGCCGTACGTAAATTGCAAATCAGGCCACACCCTCCAGTGATCGCCCGGAAAACCGCGGTACAAAACCGTAAGGCTGTCCTCTGTCCTGCCTGTTGTAATCAGCGTATGATCAAGATATGCCGTTGTTGCCAGTGATGTCCTGCCGTCATAGGTCAGTTCCATATCCATTTTCATCGTATCGTTCCAGATGCCGTCAAGCGAGTAATACCGGTAATCGCTCATATAAGGTGCCTGTGTCCTGAACAGCTCAGGGCCTACCCAATGGTGTTCCACCCTTACCATCACTGAATCGGGTTGGGCCCTCAGCATGACCTTTGAGAAGGTGCCGGCAAGGTCGAACGTTCCGGCCTGTTTGGCAATGATGGTGCGGTCGGTAATGGCATCGCTCAGCTTTTCATCGAAATCGAGGCATACATAAAGCGGTTTGAATGGCAGGTCGAACTCAAAAGAATCTGTCTGCTGACGAATTATTACCGTGCGTTTTTCGTATATCTGCCTATCCCTGAAAAAAAACACCTCGACAGGCAGGTTATTATACAATTTGTTGGTAAACCTGGGCTTTTGCAATGTCCATATTTTCATATGATACGGTCCATTGCCGCTGTGCTCCTGCCTGCTGACGATAACATGCGGAAAACCTTTTTCCTTTACCCAGTTGCTGAAAAAATCCGTAGCCTTCGCACCCCCTCCATTCTGTTCAAAAACATGCATCATATCATCTGTTGACGCGTTGCCGAAACGGTAGGCCGACTGGTATGCCCTGCATGCCCTGATAAAAACAGAATCTCCCATTACTCCCCGGAGGCTGTGCACCACATCGGCACCCTTGCGGTATACATGGGTTCCGTATGTTTTGTCGTGGGGGATATTCACCATCGGGAACGCTGCACCATCATTGATATGGGCCATCCTGAGCACATTCAGGTGATTGTCGAAAACGGATTCCTTATAAGCCTTTTTCCCATACACATGTTCAACAAAAAAATGTTCGCAGTAACTCGCCCATCCTTCATTAAGCCACATGTCACCCTCATCCAGGCATGTTACATTATTGCCCCACCAATGGTGCGCCAGCTCATGAGCCATTGTAGTTTCATAATTCAGGGTTCCGTTCGCAAAACTTGCAGGGAACGTAATATTACCCGCATGTTCCATTGCACCGGAATTGAAAGGCACAAAATTGTAACCAACCTTGCCATACATCTGCGGGCCGAAAGCGTTTTCAAAAGCCTCAATGGCTTCAGGCAGGTTGACGAATGATGCCTTGACGTTATTTGTATCCGCGGTCCTGCAGAACAGCCATACCGGAAAATCGGCAGAGACTCCGTTGTAAGCGGATTTCAGGATGGAGAACCTGCTCACGCTCACGGATGCAAGGTAAGCGGAAAGAACCTTGTTTTCCTTATAGTGCCATATGACCGATGATGCTCGTCTTTGGGTATCGGCCAGTATCCCGTTGCAGGCAGCCACATGTGTGGTATCTGTTTCAATAAAAAAATCATAAGTGGATTTCATCGGGAATTCATCCACGCATGGGAACCATGCCCTGCCATAACTGTGCGGGTTTACACCGAATCCCACCCCCAGGTTATAGGCAAATTCACTTGTAAAATAAAAGCCTCCCCATCCTGTGGGATCTGATGCCGGAGTGCCCTGGTAATATATGGCGAGCTTTACCGAATCGCCTGCCTGGTAAGTCTTCTCAAGTGTTATGTGCAACTTGTCCTTGCTTCGGGAAAAAATGAGTTTCCCGGAAGGATTTTTTACTGAATCAACCGTCATGCCACTCAGATCCAGGGTCACAGTATTGGTACTGACCCTGAACTTCAGTTCCTGCGATGCAGACCCTGATATCGTTTTTAGTCCAAAGTTGCGTATGCTGAGGTGAATATCCGTATGTTTAATAAAAAAAGAATCGACTCTTGAAGCCATCGATCCCGCCGCGTCCAGCAAGCAAAACAGAAGAAAAACAGGTCTTAAGATTTTCATTGGAAGTTGGAAAAATTCAAAAATAACATTATTTTTACACCTTTTACCAATTCATGTGATGAAACACATATATGCGCTGGTTCTGCTGCTTACAGCAGGCATATGCGGCGCTCAAATCCAGATCACACAGGCAAACATGCCATCTTTGGGTGACACGATCAGGTATACCAATGCCAGCGCGGGGACATTTGATTTTTCACAAACCGGGGCCGACTACAACTGGAGTTATTCCATGCTGAAATATATCGACCAGGGCGTGTACAGCTATAAGTCACTGCTTAGTGCCTACCCCACGCTGGTTATTGGCGGAATGCCATTTGGCGCCATAGGTTACAAAGTGGCTGACAGCCTGGTGATGGGTCCGGTCCGGTTGACTGACATCTACAATTTTTATGAAAAGAAATCAAGCGGATGGCTTGGAGTGGGTACGGCATTCAGTATTCCTTTGATGGGCAATCCCGTTCCTACAGGAGCCGTTTACAGCGACAAGGACGAGATATACACCTTCCCCCTGAAATACAATGACCGCGATTCAACGACATTTGCGGTTACCACCCCCCTGGGGCTTTCCCAACAGGTCAGTTTCGGCAGTTTTATGCAGAAAGGATACAGGATTACGAAAGTGGAAGGCTGGGGCAGGATATCCACGCCTTACGGCAGCTATATGAATTGCATCAAGGTGAAATCGACTATTGTGGAACACGACAGCCTTGCACTGGCCATTCCTACCCAACCAGGCATCAACATAGGCTTTCCTGTAACCCGGGTGGAATACAAATGGCTCAGTACCACCGAGAAAATACCACTCCTGGAAGTAAGCGGCACCGAACTGGCAGGAATATTCACACCAGCCTACGTGCGTTACCGCGACAACTACCGTACGAATGTAACACCGGTAATCCCAAACACCAGATTTACCATTGATAAAACCTCCGGCAAGGCGGGAAAAGATACCTTTCGCCTGATAAATCTTACTACCCCTGCGGCAGGGACTTTTTTTGTATGGTATGTCAAGCCAAGTCTGCAAGGTGTCAGGTTCGTCAATTCAACAGGACAGACATCCAAGGATCCGGTGCTGATCTTTGACGACACCGGTGTATTCTCGATCGGTCTGAAAGCTTCTAATATTGCGGGATTAAAGGATACGCTGGTCGACAGCCTTGTCACCATCACCAAAGATCAGGTAAACTCCATCAATTCCATCGGCAACGATAACAAGCTGTTTTATCCTAATCCGGTAAGCGGTAAGCTGAATTTTTATTCTCCGGATCTGAGGGGAACAGTTTGCAGGATATTTGATGCCACCGGCAAAATGCTGATCGAAGCCGCCATAGGGGATGACCTGCAGATCGATTGCAGGTCGCTGCCTCCGGGCGCATACAACATGATACTCTTAAATACACATATTTTAATACACAATAGATTTATCAAAAATTAACATGAGAAAAACGATTACCATTTTTTCCCTGTTCCTGCTGACAGCTATTCAGCCTTTATCAGGACAAACATCCAAAAGCCAGGTCATGATGGTGAATGTCACTGTTCAATCCGACGGCATTACCCTTAACTGGCCATCCGCTACGTTTAGCGGGTCCTACCTGATCTTCAGGCGCGACAATCTCAAGCTTAATACATGGGGAAACAGTATAGCCAACCTGCCCTCCAATGCCACGAGCTACAAGGATGTCGCAGCAACACCCGGAAAATCATATGAATACTGGGTTGTTAAGACTGCCGGCACCAGCGCTTTGGCGTACGGATTCGTTTATGCAGGGAACGAACTGAAAGAAGTACCGTATAAGGGAGGAATCGTACTGCTGATCGACAGCAATTACATTACACCCTTGGCTTCCGAACTCGGCAGGCTTGAAAATGACTTGAAAGCTGAAGGCTGGGATGTCACCCGGTTATACGCCGGCAGGAAACAAACTCCCGCTTCTGTCAAATCAGCCTTAAGGGCGCATATAAGTGCGCGTAAACACCCGGCTACAACGCTGATGATCATTGGTCACGTGCCGGTTCCTTACTCCGGCGGCTTTACCGGGAACGGAACCAACTGGCCTCCGCCTGACGGCCACGTTGAAGGCAGTGGCAACCATACAGGTGCTTGGCCGGCTGACGGCTATTACGGCGACCTGGATGATATCTGGACAGATTCCGAAATTCAAATGACCACAGGTCATGAAGCCAGGATTCAGAATATTCCCGGAGATGGAAAATTCGACCCGACAAAATTCCCGAGCACAATCGAACTAGAAGTAGGACGCATTGATCTGTTCAACATGCCCATATTCGGCGTTTCCGATACGATACTGATGAAACGTTACATGAATCGCAACCATTTATGGCGGACCGGTCAGCTGACAACGATCGAAAGAGGACTTATTGACGATAATTTCGGAGGGTTTAACCTGGCTTCAACAGGCTTTCACAACTTTTCATCCTTCTTTCCAAATGACAGCGTTTATGAGAGAGATTATGTCACTACCCTGAAATCCAATTCATACCTTTGGAGCTATGGTTGCGGACCAGGAAGCTATACAACCTGTGGCGGCATCGGTTCAAGTACGGATTTTGCAAACGACTCCCTGAGACATATATTCACATCGCTTGCAGGAAGTTTTTTCGGCGACTGGGATGTAACCAACAGCTTTCTTAAGGCTCCGCTCGGACGTTCAGCCCTGGCCTCATTCTGGGGTGGAATTCCCAAATGGTATGTGCATACTATGGCCATGGGTAAACACATCGGTTTCGGAACAAGGGTAACCATGAACAACCAGGTTAACAATGGCATGTATTTTACCGGTTCTTTCAATTACTCTGACAGCTCGGTTCATATTGCCCTGATGGGCGATCCTACGCTTTGCAACAGGCATCTCCCGCATGTGAAGGGCCTCACTGCAACAAGCGCCAACAAACGCGTATCCCTGAAATGGAATAAGAGCAGCGGTGTATTTGACGGCTATGCTGTTTACAGGATTGATACAGCAACCAATATCTACATTAAAGTCTCAAAATATCTCGTAACCGATACAGTCTTTACGGATTCCTTCAATTTTTTCACCGGAAAATATCGTTATGTCGTAAGGACCATAAAAAAAGAAACTACAGCTTCGGGAACATACTACAACCTTGGAGGCGGAAGTTATGCCGACGTTAACCATATCAACAGCATAAGCGGAATAACCAGGCCATCATTAACGGTGTTTCCCAATCCCTGCAGGGATATGCTGCATTTCGGCGCTGAAGGACTTCACAACTTCGAAATCTTTGACATTATGGGACGCAGGCTGGATATGACATTTCCTGCCGGGACCGTTCAACTCGACCTGAGGGAACTTGCCGACGGGCATTATATCCTGAGATGCCTGGACAACAATGACCTGGAGGTAAGTGTTCCATTCATTAAAATCGCACCATAAACATTTTTGATACAATAAACATATATGATATTAAAAGGAAAAAAAGGAATCATTTTCGGTGCTTTGGACACCAAATCAATTGCATGGAAAGTAGCGGAACAGGCCCATGCCGAAGGCGCAGAATTCATACTGACGAATGCTCCTATCGCATTGCGCATGGGCGCCATCAACGACTTGGCTGCAAAGACCAATTCGGAAGTAGTGGGCTGCGATGTAAGCCTTAATGAGGACATGGACAAGCTGATAGATCATGCTGTCAATAAGTACGGGAAGCTGGACTTTGTGCTTCACAGCATTGGCATGAGCTTAAACGTAAGGAAGAAAAACCCTTATAACGACCTCAATTATGAATTCATGCATAAAACCTTCGATATTTCGGCTATTTCCTTTCACAGGCTGATGCAGACCCTCATGAAAAAGGATGCGATGAATGAATGGGGAAGCATACTGGCACTTACATATATTGCGGCCCAGAGGGTATTCCCCGATTATAATGAAATGGCCGAAGCCAAGGCACTCCTTGAAAGCTTTGCCCGAAGTTTCGGTTACCATTATGGCAAAAGCAAGAAAGTGAGGGTCAATACGATTAGTCAGAGCCCTACCATGACGACAGCGGGAAGCGGTGTGGGAGGTTTTGATGCATTCTATGCCTATGCCGACAAGATAAGCCCCCTTGGCAATGCCAGCGCGGAAGATTGCGCGAAATACTGCATTTCATTGTTCAGCGACTATACCAGGTATGTCACCATGCAAAACCTCTTTCATGACGGAGGCTTCAGCTTTACCGGCATCAGCAGCGAAGTGATGGACCTTGTCGGAAGGGCTGGTGAAACAAGTAAGTAAGATATATTATCTTTATATTAATTAAGCGCGGGAATCCCTTCCGCGCTTTTTTTGTCCGTCAAAAAGCGGTTTTCATCTTTTTTTATAATTTTACCCAACCATTCTGTCAAAGGGTACGTCATTTGATATAGAACAAAGATACAGGAACTTATGTCATCGACACCTGAAATATCCTTATCAATAGCTTCCGAGCATTCCTTTGTAGCCTTGCCTGATCCGGAACTGGCAAAGCTTATAGAGGGTTGCAAGGCGAATGAGCGCTCCGCCCAGGAAGCATTGTATAAGCGATATTACGGCAAGATGATGGCCATGTGCATGAGGTATACCGGAAACCGCGACGACGCCATGGAGGTTCTGAACACCGGCTTCCTGAAAGTTTTTAAAAGCCTTGCTTCATATCAGTCAAACGGATCATTCGACGGATGGGTGTATAAAATCATCTATAACAGCGTGATCGACAAGCTGAGAAAGAGGATGAAGGAAACAAAAACCGTGGAAGTGGAACAGGATATGGTAGTTCCTACCATTGACAGTTCATCGGTCCAGCACCTTTATGTCAAAGATCTTATGAATCTCATGCAGGAATTGCCGGAAAGCTCCAGAGCGGTGTTCAACATGTTCGCCATTGAAGGGTACCAGCATTCTGAAATTGCAGAAATGCTTAATATTTCAGAAGGCACAAGCAAATGGCACGTGAACCATGCCCGGAAAATTTTAAAACAAAGGATAGAAACCAGTTATACAAAGTCATGAAAAAGAATACTTCCATATTGCCGGACGAACTCTTTAATGAGGAATTCCTTTCACACGAGGAAGCCTTTGATAACAGGTCATGGGAACACATGAAATCACTTCTTGATGAAGATGCCGTGAATCCTGTATTGATTGTTCCTCCAACTAAAAACAAACCTTCCAAATCAACCTTATTTATTATCATTATGAGTACATTAAGTATTTTCTCCCTTGCAACATGGATGTTGCTGGGCACCCATCATACCGGCGCCGTAACAAGCGAAAGCCATAACATATCCGGCAGCAGCGCAGTGACGGCTAAAAAAGAAAGCAGCCATATAACCATGCCTGCAGGCCGCCAGGGCCAGTTCTCTGAAATCCGGGCATCCGGCGAAATGCCTGCTTACACCGTCGAAACATCTGCAAACAGGCACACCGGAAGTTCAGGAGCGGCCGGAAAATCCGCAGGCAGCCTGACAAGTACTGGAACGCCTGTTGACAACACTCCTTCCATTGAATCCGGAACAGGTTCCGCAGATGGGGGGTCGGACAGCTCAGGCCCCGCACGCCCTAAATTCCTCGATTCGGTCCGGATGGTCAGCAATGGCAACAGTACCTACAGGATATTCACACGCAAGATATGGGTGCCTGAAGAGTATGAGTATATTGAACTGCCAATGAAAAAAACCGTGCAGGATTTCTGGATGGGCATACATTTCACAGGCCAGAGACCAGTATCCGACAGCTCCACACACCGGGAAAGCGCCGGATTCAATATCCAGTTCATGTCTGGAAACAGGCTCAAACACAACAACTGGGCCGCATACGGTGGTTTCGACTGGGGTATGCAATTCTACGGCAGAAGCGCTAAGTCAGGGGTTGTGCTGAACAACACATCGCAAGACAGCGGATTTACCAGGCTGCGCACCTATTCAATGGATTTTCTTGGACGGGGACACTTTGAATATGCCAGATTCCCGATTGTTCCTTACGTCAATGTCATGGCAGGTCCGCGCCTGTATTCCACAGGCCAGGTTGTAGCTTCCTATCTTGAGCTCAAGGAAACCGAAAGCCGGACTTCACACAATGCGCACACCTCCGTTTCCATGATGTACGGAGTTGGCATAGGAGCAAGGATCAAAGTCGGGCCGCATATCTCACTTGATGCCCGGTACGAATATATGTCAGGCACACCGGTACGCCTGGTAGATATGGACGGAAGCACATTCAACGGGCTCAATTACAACCTTAAGATCGACAGGATAAAGCCTACCCTTGAGCAGTTCAAAGTGGGTATCATTTTTGATGTCTCAGAAAGAGATTATGAGAAAAAGCTTGTAAAAGAAGGCTATTACAGGGATTACATGTACGACAGCCTGTATGTCGATCCGAAAGACACCAACAAAATCTATCTTCCCTGCAACTGTAATCCTGATCCCTGTGATGAAAACAAATATGAGATCAGCGAAGAGGAGCATGCCAGGAATTATGAAGAACATACGCCCATCATTTACCCCAGTGGCAGCAGCAGCGGCAACAACAACGGTATTGGCCGCAAGATACTCAAAGGAAGCAGCGGAAGCGGTACCGGGTCCGGTTCAAAAGGTTCTTTCCCAGGCATAAAAACAAGCCCTTCAAAACCCGCAGAGAGGATAAGCAGGTAACTAATTTTTCATATACTTATATAAAAAATGCAGAACTCGGTTCTGCATTTTTTATTTTTGTGCCATGACCCATACAGACCGCATCCCTGATTTTCAGATACAAGCTGGAGGAATTTATTCAGAAGCATGCCTGGCCAGGAATATCAGCAGTTTTTCCGGGCTTTGTTCGTTTGTCAGGGCACTGCCTTACAGGCGCAACCCGGATAAGGATAACCTTTTGACTGTATTCACGGATAACTGTGGTACATGCAGCACAAAA
>CALMKH010000291.1 GCA_937867025.1 uncultured Bacteroidota bacterium
AAGGAATACCACGTGGAACGTTTAATGCGCGACGCCAAGATTACACAGATATACGAAGGAACAAGCGAAGTGCAGCGTGTGGTGATCTCCAGGGATATTCTGAAATAAGAGAATAGGATACATACGAAGTGCAAAGTACGAGGTACGAAGTACGAGGTAAGAGGTACGAAGTGCGAGGTAAGAAGTAGGAGGTGCGAGGTAGGAAGTACGACATACGAAGTAAGAAGTGCGAGGTAGGAAGTACGAAGTACGATGCGGGGTTTTTACAGGCACGAAGGGGTGTCATACACGGCCCGGGATGGAAGCGGCAACGGATGGCATGAAAGTGCTGCGCTTTGCGTGCACGGGCAGAGTGGCGCGGAGCAAACTCCTGAAAGGCACAGCAAACGCAAGCTGGCATGACAGCCTTATAGCGGACAGCCGGAAAAGCCGTAAAACAATTGAAATGGATAACGGACAACAAAGTGTGTTCAGCAACCAGCAGAAATTGACAGCCATTCTCCAATCTTGCTACCTACTTCCTATATTTGTCATATGGAAACAGCGAAACATCTATTGCACCGGATGAACGATTACAATCGCCAGGTGAATGCGGACTTTATCCGTCACCTGGAGTCGGCAGATCCTGTGAATGAACGTATTAACCTTCTGATGTCGCATATAGTCAACGCCCACCAGATATGGCTCGAGCGGATGAGAGGCGAACGGATGAGCGTCAAGGTATTCGAGCTCAGGACGTATGAGCAGCTGAGCAACCAGATTGAAAAAAATCATAAGGACACAGCTGAGATACTCGAAAGCAAATCCCTTGATGAAGCGGTGAATTATGTGAATACCCAAAGGCAAAGGTTCAGAAATACCATCGCGGAAATGTTCCTGCACCTTTTTAATCACAGTTCATATCACAGGGGGCAGATTAACCAGCTGCTTGTGCAGGAAGGCAAGCCGGCCATGGTGTCGGATTTTATCGTGTACAGCAGGACTGAAATATTCGAATAATAAATACATTCCGACCTTTGACCGGCTCTTTCAGAACACTATGAAAACACTATTCAAATGCACCGGCTTACTGCTATTGGCGGGTTTACTGTCCTGCACTTCCCATGATAAAAAAAGTTTGCCGGTAATGCCGGAACTGCCATGGAAAACGTATATTGAACAGGGTTCTTTCGGATTTCAGTATCCGGCATACCTCTCCGAGCACAATAGTCTGTCGCCTTCAGCAGCAGTATCGCTTCAAAGCAGGGAAAAGGCCATCTTTATGTGTGTTGTAAGGGAAACCAGGGATACATTCAGGAAACTGGGATATGACACCATGAACCTTTCCGGGTATATGGACCTGGTCAAGCTGAGCCGGGAAAATAAAGAAAGCTGGTATCTCCCGATCAGGGAGAGGAATGCAAAAGTCAACGGGCTGCACGCTGTTGAAATGTACTGCGAGCCGGAGAATGCCATCCTGACCAATGGAGTTTCCGATTCCTGCTCCATGAAGCTTTTGATAATTGAAGGGAGGAAAGGATTTTTCCAGGTATGTATCTGGTGCAGGAAAACGGATTACGACCTGTATACGGGCGAGTTTGACAGAATCATACGCTCATTCAAGGAAATCTAGAACATATAACGGATCTCGAGCCCGCTTACCCAATGCCTTGTAAGGCCGTCAGGACGAACCTTCCTGACAATGGCCGGTGCTGCATACCTGAAAATAAAAAGAAAATCATCGACAGGCCTGTAACTCAGACTGCCGGTGAGGTTGAGCGTCAAACCATCTGATCCGTCAACAGACTGCCTCACTGTTGTGCTGCCCCTGCTGACCGTAATGCGGTCTTCACTCAAATGATAGATTGGCAATACCCCGAGGGTCATAAAAAGTTTCTTTTTAATGAATTCAATCTTGCGGTCGACTCTCAGAATAAGGTCAGGTTGACGGTAAAGGTGAGCAGAGCTGAAATAGCTTTTTTTCTCGGTTTCCGCGGGTTTCGCCAGGGCGGTATCAAACGTATTGCGGTTAAACTGCAAGACAGGTACCTGCAGGCCGAGGCCAAAGCTCCACCAATCACCGTACCTGGCATCGAGCCCGAAAAGCAGATCGGTGGTGCCGAGACTTGTCTGGTAAGGCATGGGAGCGGAATAGGGATCAACATAGGGGAGCGTAATCAGATTGCTGTCCACCACCTTTGTTTTTTTATCCGCTTTATTGGTGCCGATCTTCACACCCATATTCATTCCGGCTTTCCATTTCTTTTTATCATAAAACTTGTACATGCCTGCAAGGGTGATATCGCCAAAGCCATTGACAGCGCCAAGATTGCCTCCTGTAAACGTATAAGGGACCTTTACCTGTATGCCGTATTTTTCCCGTATTCTGAAAAGTCCTTCAAGTTGAGGGGTGAATATCCTGACATTCTGCTCGCCTATGGCATATTGAATATTAAGCGCGGCATAATGCTTTTCTTCTGAGCCGTTGTCCTTCAGGCCGCCAATGGAACACACTCCTGCATCACTGCATCCCTGCGACCAGGAGGAGTTTATGGATAAAACAGTAAGTGCACATAAAACGGTTAATGTTTTCATCAGACAAAAATAACGAAAACCGCGAACGGGTTGAAAGGGAAATGGAGTTTTTCAAAACCTCGCTGATCGATCGTATAATATACTGTTATACAATTACTTACAATGAGTTGGAAAAATATTTTTCCACAAAGTGGAGAAAAGTGGAGGAAAGTGGTTTTTTTGGTTTTAAATTTACCGCAGTTTTTAAAATACTGCTGTGGCACGTTTTATCGGAGAATTTGAATGCAAAATTGACAACAAGGGTCGGATAATCCTTCCGGCGAAGTTGCGCGCGCAAATTCCCGACAAGGATGCCAAGACCATGGTGATCAACCGTGGATTTGAAAAATGCCTGGTACTTTATACCTCGGCCGACTGGAATATGGAAACCGAAAAACTTCAGGTGCTGAACGACTTTAACCGCACCGCGAGAAAATTCATCAGGCAGTTCAACAACGGGGCCAACATTGTTGCCATAGATGCCAGCAGCAGGATTAACATTCCCAATAACCTGATTGATTATGCGTCGCTTTCAGGTGATATCATCATCTCGTGTTACAATCACAAGATCGAGATATGGGATAAGAAGCAGTACGAAAAGGAGCTTGAGTTTGACGATGAGGAATTCTCGAGGATGGCGGAGGAATTAATGGGGGGTAAAAACTTGCAGTCTTCGGACACGAATGGTAAAGACGAGTGAAGCATATCACATTCCCGTGATGCTGGATGAATGCATCAAAGGCCTTAACATAAAGAAGGACGGCACCTACGTCGACGTTACTTTCGGTGGCGGGGGGCATTCCAGGGAGATACTCAAACATCTCGGCGAGAAAGGAAAACTTTATGCATTCGATCAGGATAGTGATGCGGCCCGTAACCTTCCTGATGACGAACGCCTGGTATTCATCAATCATAATTTCAGGTATGTCCGTCAATTCCTGACTTACCTGAAGGCCCTTCCGGTGGATGGCATACTGGCCGATCTCGGCATATCGTCATTCCAGATCAATGAAGGCAAAAAAGGATTTGCACACCGGCTTGAAGGCGAACTTGACATGCGCATGGATCAGCAGGGCAGGCTGAAGGCGAATGACATTGTCAATCATTACAGTGAAAGGGAATTGCTGAGGGTATTCAACCAGTATGGTGAAATAAAAAATGCATACAAACTTGTGCAGGCATTGCTTGAAACCCGAAAAGCCGAGCCGATACGCAGCATCGCGGATTTCAAGGAGGCCATCAAGAACTGCATACCGGCCAGGGAAGAAAGCAAATACCTCTCACAAGTGTTCCAGGCGTTGAGGATTGAAGTAAACTCGGAATTGAAAGCACTTGAAATACTGCTTGAAAATGCAGGCGAACTGCTCGGTCCGGGAGGCAGGCTGGTGGTTATGAGCTATCATTCGCTGGAAGACAGGCTTGTGAAGAATTTTATACAATCGGGCAACATGAGCGGGGAAGCGGAAAAGGATTTCTACGGAAACAGGAAGCTGTTGTTTAAGGCGGTGAATAAAAAACCGATCACCCCCACTGAGGAAGAGATACTTGTGAACAAACGGGCCAGGAGTGCCAAATTAAGAATAGCGGAAAAGAGTTGAACCAGTTCAGGACACATATTGAAGATGCAGAACGGGAAGCGAAAGCGCCTGTTAATCCTGCCGCTGACGAGGCTTTGAAAAAAGCCAGTGACTTTTCTTTTTTCATCAGAAAGGAACAGCTTGGGAAAATCATGCCTCCGATATTTCTCGGGGTGACAGTGATGATCGTTTACATTTCACTTTCGCATTTCCATGTTAAAAGCCTGAAGCAGAAAGAAGAGCTGAAGAATGAACTGAATGAACTGCGTTCGGAATACATAAGCGTCAAGAGCAGCCTGATGAAGCAGAGCAACCAGAGCGAAGTGGCCAAACGTCTCGAGGGTGAAGGTATTAAAGAACTCAGGACACCACCTTTGATTATAAAAGAAGGAAAAAAATGAACCTTAAGAAAGCCATATTGCTCAGGACATGGATCGCCTTTTTAATGGTGCTGGTCCTGGCTGTGGCCATCATATGGCAGGTGATTGACCTGCAGTTCAACAAGAAGGATAAATACATGGCCATCAAGGATGAGCAAAGCACGAAATGGAGAGTGATTCAGGCCTCGCGGGGCAATATCTATGCGGAGGATGGAAGCCTGCTGGCGACAAGCATACCCAAATACGAACTGCGCATGGACACAAAGGTGGAAACCGTTACCAATGAATATTTTTTCAGTCATGTCGACAGTCTTTCGTGGTACCTGGCCCAAAGTTTTCCGGATAAGACCAGGGATGAATGGAAAAGGTATCTCATCGGAGGCAGGGAACGCGGCGAGCGCTACCTGTTGCTGAAAAGGGATGTGGATTACACCACTGTAAAGAGGATGGAAAAGTGGCCCGTTTTTAACCTTGGAAAGTATAAGGGCGGTTTTATTAAAATCGAACAGTTCAAGAGGGAAATTCCGTTTGGCCGGCTGGCTTTGCGTACAATAGGATATACCAACCAGGCGGGTACCAAAATAGGGCTTGAAGGCTCATACGATTCATTTTTATCCGGAACACAGGGTAAACGCCTCGAAAGGAGGATAAGCGGCAATGTGTGGAAACCGGTTGACGACCGTGAAGAAATGGAGCCGCGGAACGGATTCGATGTCTATACAACCATTGATATCAATTTGCAGGACGTGGCAGAAAGCGCCCTTGAGCAATGCCTGATCAACAATATGGCCGATCACGGCTGCGCCATATTAATGGAAGTGAAGACGGGTGCTGTAAAAGCGATTGCAAACCTGAAAAGGAACGAGGACAATACCTGTTATGAAGCCGAGAATTATGCCGTCAATGAATTCTCAGATCCGGGCAGCACTTTTAAGCTCATAAGCGCCATGGCACTTCTCGAAGACAAATACATAAAACCTGAAGACAGCGTGGATATCGAATGGGGAAAAACCACCTTCGGTCCCCTTCCGATGGTGGATGCGCATGAATCACCATATAAGAAGGTGTCGTTCCAGTACATATTCGAGCATTCGAGCAATGTGGGCGTTGCCAAATCGGTGAACAGGTTCTACAAGTCCAATCCCGACAAATTCCTTCAATATGCATATAAGCTCGGGCTTAACAAACCCCTGGCGTTTGACATCAGGTCAACACGCAAGCCGGGTCTGAAAAGCAGCAAGGATAACAGTTGGAGCAGCACTACCTCGTTGCCATTCATGAGCATAGGGTACGAGATGGAAATAAGCTCCATGCAGATACTATCTGTTTACAATGCCATAGCCAATAATGGCACATTGATGCGTCCGTATATAGTCAGTGAAGTAAAAGAATTCGGGAAAACCATTTATAAGCAGGAGCCACTGGTGCTGAATAAAAAAGTATGCAGTGATGAAACGCTTTCATTACTGAAAAAATTACTGTTGGGCGTGGTCGAAAACGGAACGGCACAAAGCCTCAAAGGACTGGATTACAAGGTGGCGGGCAAAACGGGCACTGCTCAGATCGTTCTTAACGGCGCTTATAACAAGAGTTCTCATAAAGCATCCTTTGTCGGATACTTTCCGGCCGACAAGCCGCAATACAGCTGCATTGTTGTCATCAATGCACCGAAAGCCGGGGTATATACAGGGGGAGCCGTAGCCGGACCTGTCTTTAAGGAAATTGCCGACAAGGTGTACAGTACGAATATTTCACTGCATAATCCGCTTAGAAAAGTTGAAAAACCCCATATGCCGAAAGTAAAGAACGGCAACACCGAAGACATACGGTACGTGTTGAACCGGCTCAGTATAAGCAGTCATACGATCACCGGGGAAGCGGAAACCGAGTGGTCCAGGACTTCAGGCGATGTGCAATCCATAGACATCAGGGAGCTGGGCACCCATGCAGGACTGGTGCCCGACGTATCGGGTATGGGACTTAAGGATGCCCTTTACCTTTTGGAGAACCGGGGGCTGAAAGTCAAGGTGGAGGGTTACGGAACGGTGGTTTATCAGTCCATTGCTCCCGGCACTGCCATTACCAGGGGATCTGTCATACTGATCAGGTTAAATTCATGAAGCATTTAAAAGACATAGCGATATATAAAGGAATCACCGGTTTTTACGGGGCGGAGAATCCCGTCGTGGAAAAGCTCGAACTCGATTCAAGGCAGGTAAGTGAAAACACCATGTTCTTTGCGGTTGTCGGTACGGTAACCGACGCACACCGTTTCATACCCCAGGCTATTAATGACGGGGCTTCCGTTATTGTATGCAGTGTTCTGCCGGCAGATATCGTGTCATCCGTTGCCTACGTGCTGGTAGATAACGTGCAGCAGGCAGTCGGCTATTTTGCATCTGCCTTTTACGACATGCCTTCATCCGGAATGAAACTGGTCGGGGTTACGGGGACTAATGGAAAGACCACAACATGCACCATGCTGTTTAACCTGTTCACGTCTTTGGGAAATACATGTGGCTTGATAAGCACTGTGGAATACATCATCGGTAATAAAGTTTACAACAGTTCACACACAACTCCGGATCCCATACGGCTCAACAGCCTGATGGCTGAAATGGTGAGGCAGGGCTGCACGTATTGTTTTATGGAGGTGAGCTCACATGCCATCGTGCAGGGCAGAATCAATGCGCTCAGCTTCGTTGGCGGCGTTTTCACCAATATTACACACGACCACCTCGACTATCACCAGAGTTTCGATAATTACATAGCAGCAAAAAAATCATTCTTTGACCACCTGCCTTCCGAAGCATTTGCACTTACAAACAAGGATGACAAGAATGGCATGGTGATGCTTCAGAATACCAGGGCGTCCAGGTATTCATTCGCCCTTCACGCCGCAGCTGATTTTCAATGCAGGATACTGGAAAATGATTTTGAAGGATTGCTGCTGAGGATCGATCAGCAGGAAGCGTGGTTCGGGCTGGCGGGGAAATTCAATGCGTATAACATACTTGCGGTATATGCCACTGCCTTTTTACTGGGAGCCGACCGGTCATCCATTATCACTCATCTTTCAAGGCAGGGAAGAGTGAACGGCAGGTTTGAGGTATACAGGAGTCCATCCGGCATCATTGGCATTGTAGATTATGCGCATACCCCTGATGCTTTGGAAAATGTCCTCGACACCATCAATCATATCCGCACAACCAACGAGCAGCTTACAACTGTGGTTGGCTGCGGAGGAAACCGCGACAAGGAAAAAAGGCCTGTGATGGGGAAAGTGTCGGCCAGGCTAAGTGACAAGGTCATACTCACGAGTGACAATCCCAGGAATGAAAATCCCGAAGAAATCATTGCAGAAATGATGAATGGCGTAGAACCTCAGAATTATAAAAAAGTATTAAAGATAACAGACAGGAAGGAAGCCATAAGAACAGCGGTGATGCTGAGCAAACCCAAAGACATCATTCTTATTGCCGGGAAGGGACACGAAACCTATCAGGAGATCAACGGGGTAAAACACCCGTTTGATGACAGGGTGATTTTAAACGAGGTATTTAACCAGAACTAAACTATGTTATACCATCTATTCACATACCTCGACCAGCACTACGATATATGGGGCATTGGCGTATTCCGTTACCTGACCTTCCGGATGGGACTGGCTGTTATCCTTTCGCTTACCATTTCGGCCGTGTACGGCAAGCGCCTGATAAACGCCCTCCACAGGCTTCAGGTGTCGGAAACCATCCGCGACCTTGGTTTACAGGGCGAAGAAACCAAGAGAGGCACACCCACCATGGGCGGGCTCATCATGCTCGGTGCGATCCTGATCCCTACCCTGTTGCTTGCAAGGCTTACCAATGTGTATGTATTGCTGATGATAGCCGTAACCGTGCTATGCGGACTTATAGGCTTTGTTGATGATTATATCAAAGTATTCAAGAAGGACAAGGCCGGCTTGTCGGGCAAATTCAAGATCATAGGACAGATCATCGTAGGACTTGGTGTCGGGCTGACGCTGTACTTCAACGAAGCGGTCATAGTCAGCACGCATCATACAGTCCAGGAGGTTCAACGCGAAAAGATCGATACGACGAATATGGTTTCACGCGTTATAAGCGGACAGAAGTTCCACATAGAAAATGAAAAATCGCTGACTACCACCATTCCATTCTTCAAGTTCTCGGAATTCGATTATAATAACCTGACAAGTTTCTTCGGCCTGGATACAAAATACACGTGGATTTTCTACGTGCTGGTTGTGATTTTCCTTATCACGGCGGTTTCAAACGGTGCGAACATAACCGACGGCATTGACGGCCTGGCTGCCGGTACATCCGCCATAGTGGGTTCCACGCTCGGCATATTCATATTTGTTTCCGGCAACATACTGTTTGCAAATTACCTGAACATCATGTATATACCGCACCTCGGCGAACTCTTTGTATTTGCGGGTGCCTTTGTGGGAGCCTGCATAGGTTTCCTGTGGTATAACAGCTATCCCGCACAGGTGTTCATGGGCGATACCGGAAGCCTGATGCTGGGTGGTGTTATCGCTGCCCTGGCCATCATTGTCAGAAAGGAATTACTGATACCCATACTATGCGGCATTTTCCTGGTGGAAAATCTCAGCGTCATGATACAGGTAAGTTATTTTAAATATACAAAAAGAAAATACGGTGAAGGCAGGCGTGTATTCCTGATGTCGCCCATACACCACCATTTCCAGAAAAAGGGTTTCCATGAGGCGAAGATCGTCACGCGCTTCTGGATAGCAGGGATCATACTGGCGGTATTATCAATCATAACATTAAAACTAAGGTAAGATATTGAGCAGGCATTTAGTTATACTCGGGGCAGGTGAAAGCGGTACAGGATGTGCCATACTCGCTTTAAAGCAGGGATTCAGCGTATTCGTTTCCGACAGTGGAACGATTAAGGAAAAATATGCGGCTGAACTCGAGTCGCTGGATGTGTCCTTTGAACAGGGCAAGCATACGGAGTCCATGATACTTGATGCGGACGAGATCATTAAAAGCCCGGGCATACCGGATAAGGCGGATATCATTGTGAAAGCCAGGGCGCGAAAAATACCTGTGATATCGGAGATTGAATTCGCAAGCAGGTATACCAATGCCAAGCATGTAGGTATAACAGGAACGAATGGTAAAACAACTACCACGATGTTATGTTATCACATTCTTAAGAAGGCGGGACTGCATGTAGGGCTCGGAGGTAACGTGGGTAAGAGCTATGCGCGCCAGGTGGCAGAGAACGACTATGAATATTATGTGCTTGAGCTGAGCAGTTTTCAGCTTGACAATACATACACCTTCCGGCCGAACATCGCGATACTCAGCAATATTACGCCCGATCATATGGACAGGTATAATTACGAGTTTCAGAATTATATCGATTCCAAGTTCCGGATCGCCATGAACCAGACGAAAGATGATTACTTCATCTATTGCGCGGATGATGAAATAACGGTCAAAAACCTGACGACACACAAAGTGGAAGCCGAGAAGCTTCCGTTCGCATATGGCAAAGTCCTGGATAAGGGCGCATATGTCATTAATAAAGAGTTCCACTTATTAGAAAATCAACAAATAAACCCCTCAAACCAATTAACTATGTTCATCAACGATTTTGCCTTAAAAGGCATTCACAATTGCTACAACAGTATGGCCGCGGCCATTGCAGCAAACGTTCTAAGCATCAGCAAGGACGTCATCCGCGAAAGCCTCACCGATTTCCAGAATGTCGAGCACAGGCTGGAATACGTAGCTACCATAGGAGGTATAGAGTTTATCAATGACAGCAAGGCAACGAATGTGAATTCGACATGGTATGCGCTTGAAAGCATGGATAAACCTGTGGTATGGATTGTTGGCGGCGTAGACAAGGGAAACGACTATACGGCACTCCTGCCGCTGGTGAGGGAAAAAGTCCGCGTCATTGTATGCCTGGGAGTGGATAACCATAAGATACATGCGGCATTCGGAAAGGATGTCGACCTCATACTAAACACCACAAGTGCGGAAGAGGCTGTGCAGGTTGCCAAACGTTTTGCAAACAAGGGCGATACGGTTCTTCTTTCGCCTGCATGCGCCAGTTTCGACCTGTTCGCCAATTACGAGGACAGGGGCTGGCAGTTCAAAGCCGCAGTAAAAAACCTTTAAAAGTGAAGGGAGGAACCATATGCAGGTAGGCAGATTAAAATTCAGGGGAGATCCATATATATGGTTTGCTGTCATTTGTCTTTCACTGATTGGCCTGCTCGCAGTGTACAGCGCTACAGGCTCACTTGCATTCCGTAAACAGGGGGGAAATACGGAATATTTTCTTTTTAAGCACGCACTGTTCCTGTTTGGTGGATTTTTCCTCATGTATTTCTTCCACCTTCTCGATTACAAGTATTTTTCGCGCTTGTCGCAACTGGCGGTTATTATATCCATTCCGCTGCTCATTGCCACGCTGATATTCGGCAACGATCATAACGATGCGAAACGTACCATCACGCTAATAGGAATCACTTTCCAGGCAAGCGATTTTGCCAAGTTTGCCATCATTATGTATGTGGCGAGATACCTTTCCAAAAAGCAGGAAGAGATGAACTCCCTGAAAGGGTTTATGGTTATATTGGCATGGATATGCAGTATATGTTTCCTGATCATGCCCGAAAACCTGAGCACATCCCTGGTGTTGTTTATGACATGCTGTCTTTTGCTCTTTCTTGGCAATGCGCGTGTCAAGCATCTCCTGCTGCTGGCAGGTGTGTTTGCCATTGCAGGCGCCATCGGTTTCAGCATACTGCTAAAAGCCCCGGATAACATGCTGCCTGGAAGGGCGACAACATGGAAGGCAAGGCTGGAAAAATACGTTGGCGGCGATTCAACCGAAGCGTTCCAGACTGTTCAATCCAAAATCGCGGTTGTCTCGGGAGGCCTGTGGGGCCGCGGTCCGGGCAAAGGTGAACAGAGTGCCTATCTGCCTGAGGCGTATTCCGACAATATTTTTGCTGTTGTCATCGAAGAGTATGGCCTTGTGTTCGGAGGTTTGATCGTGATGGGACTGTACCTGCTTATCCTGTACCGCTCGATACGTATTGTCCTGAAAAGTCCCAAAGCATTTGGGGCCTTGCTGGCTGTAGGACTTTCCTTCAGCCTGGTTCTGCAGGCATTTATTCACATGGCTGTGGCTACCAGCCTGTTTCCCGTGACAGGACTTACTCTGCCGTTAATAAGCATGGGAGGTACAAGTATAATATTTACAAGCGCGAGTTTTGGTGTGCTGCTTAGTGTGAGCAGGGCTGTGGAGGAACAGGATGCGCCGGCTGATCAGATGAAAGGAGATAACATAGTTGTTGCATAGAATCATTATATCAGGAGGAGGAACCGGCGGTCATATATTTCCCGCGGTGGCGATAGCGAACGAAATCAAACGCCGCTATCCGTCATGCGATATCCTTTTTGTCGGGGCGAGCGGAAGAATGGAAATGGAGAAAGTCCCGGCTGCCGGTTTTAAAATTATAGGGCTGCCCATAACCGGTATTCAGAGAAAACTTACGCTCTCCAATCTTCTGGTTCCATTCAGGCTGTTAAGGAGCATCCGCATGGCAAAAAAGATCATCAGCGATTTTAAGCCCCAGGTAGTGATCGGAGTGGGAGGATATGCCAGCGCGGCTGTGCTGTATGTTGCATCCGGCAATAAAATACCTTCCCTTATCCAGGAGCAGAATTCATTTGCCGGGCTGACCAATAAATGGCTTGGTAAAAAAGTTGCACGCATATGTGTGGCGTATCCGGATATGGAGAAGTTTTTTCCCGCAGAAAAAATTGTATTGACCGGCAATCCCGTGAGGGCTGAATTACATGCCGCCAACAGCCTGTCAAAAAAAGATGCCAGGACAAAGCTCGGTTTCGATCCCGGAAAACCTCTTGTGCTGGTGACCGGTGGAAGCCTTGGCGCAAGAACCATTAACCTGAGTATGGGAAACATTGCACGCGACCTGGATGAGAAAGGCATTCAGGTGCTGTGGCAGACCGGGCGGTTCTACCAGGCCGATACAGAACATCTCCGCCATATCAAGGCATCGGCGTTTATTGAAGACATGGCTACAGCCTATGCGGCAGCCGATATAGTAGTGTCAAGGGCGGGAGCTATTTCCGTGAGCGAAATATCCCTGCTTGGCAAAGCTGCCATATTGATACCTTCGCCGAATGTGGCGGAAGATCACCAGACCAAAAATGCCATGTCGTTGGTGAACCGGCATGCGGCGGTATTATTGAAGGATAAGGATGCTGCTTCACAACTGATGGATCATATTGAGAACTTAATAAAGGATACGGGACTGCAAAGCGTTTTGAGCAAACACATACTTGAATTTGCCAAACCGGATGCCTTAAAGCATATTGTAAATGAAATAGAAAAATTGGCGAATTGAAACTGTCGGATATAAAAATAGCGTATTTCCTCGGTATAGGCGGCATAGGCATGAGCGCCATAGCGCGCTATTTCAAGGCCATAGGGATTGAAGTGCACGGATATGACAAAACACGCAACGACTTTACTATCCAGCTTGAGAAGGAAGGTTTCATCATTCACTACGACCAGGACCCCGGAGCTATTCCGACGCAGGTGATTACGGGCCGTCGGGGAATAGTAATCTACACCCCCGCCATACCGAAAGATCACAGTGAATTTATTTTTCTGCAGTCGAAGTATGTTAAGCTGTACAAAAGGGCAGAGATACTGGGGATGATATCCAGGGACAGTTATACCATTGCTGTGGCGGGCACTCACGGAAAGACGACCACCAGTTGTATGATCGCTCATATCCTGAACGAATGCGGCATCAATTTTACAGCATTTCTCGGAGGGGTCAGTTCAAACTTTCATACTAATTATTTTCACAGGCAGGACGGCATATCGTTAAGGCAACAGCCGGTCATGGTGGTGGAGGCGGATGAATTCGACCGTTCATTCCTTCATCTCTCGCCTGATATTGCCATTATTACATCTACAGATGCCGATCACCTGGATATTTACGGCGTGGCGGAGGAAGTGAAACAATCATTCCAGGAATTTGCAGACCGCATGCGCGAAAACGGTGTCCTGATCATGAATGACCAGCTCGATCTGCATGGCAATGAAATGGTGTTCCGTTATGGAACAAAAGACTCGTCAGAAGCCAGGTATGACAATATTGAAATAAGCGGACATAAATTTCATTTTACGTATCATTTTAAAGAGATCAGTGCGAGAGTACTGATAGGATTACCCGGATTTCACAATGTCGAGAATGCGACCGCAGCCATAACAGCCTGCCTGAGTCTCGGCGCGCCCCTGGATAAAATAATAGCTGCCTGTGCCACGTTTAAAGGTGTTAAAAGGCGTTTTGATTATGTCATTGAAACAGAGAAATATGTTGTTATTGACGATTATGCCCATCATCCGACTGAACTGAAGGCATGTATCCGTTCGGTGAGGCAGTTGTATCCGGACAAAAAGCTGACGGGAATCTTTCAGCCACACCTGTATTCGCGCACGCGCGATTTTGCAGATGGTTTTGCGGAAGCCCTCGACATGCTGGATGAATGCTGGCTGCTGGATATTTACCCCGCGAGAGAATTGCCGATTGAAGGTATCAATACCGAATTCCTCGCATTAAAAATGAAACGGACACCCTTGCTGATGGCAAAGGAAAACGTGATCAGGAAACTTGAAGAAGGAAAACCCGAACTGCTGGTCATACTGGGAGCGGGCGATATAGACCAGCTTGTTAAACCTATACAGAATGCTTATGCGCAGGATTGTTGATTTTTTCAGGAACAATAAAAAGTGGAACATAGTTTTATGGTCTGCTATCACGATATTCCTTATAGGGTCTATCCTCGCGGTTGACACCAGGGAAGCGGGCCTGAGGATCAGGTATATTGACATCAGTATTTCTCCGGAGGGGGAGCTTTCATTTCTTGACAGTCCGAAGATCATAGGCATTATCAAGGGCGCTGACAGTAACCGCATCATCATAAGTTCGCGCAAAAGCGATATAAAGCTCGATGTTATGGAAAATGATCTTGAACGGAATCCGTTTATTGAAAAAGCAGATGTCTCGGTCGATCTTTCCGGAAAACTTATCATCAGGGTCATGCAGCGAAATCCGTTGTTGCGGGTAATTAATCAACATGGCCAAAGTTATTATGTAGCAAAAAGTGGATACAAGATGCCGCTGAATCCAGACTTTGCCCCAAGGGTGCCGGTTGCCAACGGAAACATTGCTGAAACCCTTACGGACACGGCATATGCACGCACGCGCGTATTGAAGGATCTGCTGGCAATTGCGGAGTATTGTTCGAAGGATAAGTTCTGGCATTCACAAATTGAACAATTGTATGTAGATAATTTTATGGATATAATATTGATTCCTAAGGTTGGAAATCATAGTATTGTATTTGGTTCCGCCGAGAATGTTGAGCAGAAATTTGAGCAGCTTAGAACGTTTTATCTTAAGGGTTTGAACAGCATTGGCTGGGATAAATACACATCAATAAATCTCAAGTTCAAAGGCCAGATCGTGGCGGAGAAGAAAATAAACAATGAAACACAAACAACACAAGATCCTCAACCCTAATCAATCAGAGTAAGAAATATGTCAAATAAATTAATCGTTGGACTAGATATCGGAACCACCAAGGTTTGTGCCATAGTAGGCCAAAGGAACGAAAACGGGAAGATTAACATCCTGGGCGTCGGATCACAACCTTCGCTTGGCGGGGTGATGCGCGGGGAGGTGACCAATATTGCCAAAACGGTTGATGCCATCAAAGGCGCCATTGCACAGGCTTCGAAAATATCCAATGTGGAAATCAATGCGGTGCACGTTGGCATTGCCGGAGAGCATATCAAGAGTTTTCAGCAGAACGGCATCCGGATACGTGAAAATGCCGAAGCCGAGATCACCAAATCCGAGCTGGCGGAAATGAACCGCGAACAATACCGCATTGCAGTAGAGCCCGGTTCGAAAATACTGCACGCCCTTCCACAGGAATATACTATCGATTCCAGGTTTACAACAAAAGAACCGGAAGGCATGCCCGGCACAAAGCTCGAATGCAAATACCATATTGTCACCGGTCGTGTAAGCGCAGCGAAAACCATTGTCAAGTGCGTGGAAAATGCTGGGCTTACGGCTTCCGATGTCATTGTCGAACCGATCGCTTCGGCTTATGCTGTGCTGAATGAAGAAGAACTTCAAACCGGTATCGCCATTGTCGATATTGGAGGCGGAACCACTGACCTGGCCATATTCCATGATGGAAAGATCAGGCATACGGCTGTTATACCGTTTGGCGGCGAAATTATCACAGCCGATATCGTGGAGGCTTTCGGCATACTGCCTAAACAGGCCGAGCTTATCAAGACCAAATACGGGCACGCCATTGCAGAAGGAACACGCAGCAATGTGATGATCACAGTTCCGGGGATAGGTGAAAGGAAACCCAAACAAATCATGGAAAGAAACCTGGCCCATGTGATCCATGCCCGGATCAATGAGATCGTACAGATGGTGAATGACGAGATCAAAATGTCTGGGTATAAGGACAAGCTTAGTCTTGGTGTTGTACTGACAGGAGGCGGAGCCCAACTGAAAGATCTTGGCAATCTCGTGGAATACACACTGGGATGCGAAGTGAAGATCGGCATGCCGGATCCGCACCTGGGCAAAGGACTGGTTGAAGAAGTGCGCAGTCCGATGTATGCTACCTGCATAGGACTGGTGCTGAAAGGTTTTGAAGATATGGAGCCGGCAGCAGCGGCGAACATGAACGCTCCAAAAGCAGTGAAAAAGCAAAAAGAAAAAAGTGAGAATGGCGAAGGATTCATTAAAGGATTCTTCGGAAGCTTTAAAAAGTGGATAGATGACGACCAGGCAATGGATGATTTTAAATAGGAAATGATTTGAAGGGAATGCTGTCCTTTTGAAAACAACAAACAATAGAGCAATATGAATTATTTCAAAGTAGAACTACCCAAGGAGCAATCGTCCATCATTAAAGTGATGGGTGTGGGAGGAGGCGGCAGCAATGCAGTGAACTATATGTACCAGAAGGGTATAGTGGGTGTTGACTTTTACCTCTGCAATACAGATGCGCAGCACCTGGAAAGAAGTCCGGTGCAGAACAAGATACAGCTGGGAAGTAATCTGACCGAAGGACTCGGAGCGGGAGGGGATCCCGAATTCGGAAAGCGGTGTGCGATGGAAAGCATCAGCAATATTGAAGAAGCCCTCAGGCATAACACCAAGATGTTGTTCATCACGGCCGGAATGGGTGGGGGTACAGGTACCGGTGCGGCGCCTGTCATTGCCCAGAAGGCAAAACAAATGGGCATACTTACCGTGGGAATTGTCACGCGTCCTTTTAAAAATGAAGGTCCTGCCAAAGCTGAGAAAGCTGAGAAGGGTATAGAAGAACTCAAGCCGCACGTGGACGCCTTGCTCGTCATCAGCAACGAACGCATCCTGCAGATGTTCTCCAACCTGAGATACAGGGAGGCTTTGGGCAAAGCGGATGATGTGTTATTTACAGCCGCACGGGGCATTGCCGAGATCATCACCGTCGAAGGGTATCTCAACGTGGATTTCAGGGATGTGAAAACAGCTCTCGAAAATAGCGGAAGAGCCATTATGGGAACCGGTATAGCCATAGGAGACGACAGGGCGCTTACGGCTGCGCAAATGGCACTGGATTCACCGCTCCTGGATGAAAACAGCATTGAAGGAGCGCGACACATTCTGATCAATATCAGTTTCGGCAAAGAGGAACCTTATACAAACGAAATCGACGTCATATGCGGGTTCTTCCAGCAGCAGGCGGGTCTTAACGCCAACCTGAAACACGGTCTGACGTATAATGAATCGCTCGATAAGGAGATTGCCATCACACTGGTGGCGACCGGTTTCGAGAACCATCCTGTGGCCCAGAAGATAGCGCAGATCGTGGAACAGGAAGACGAAGGTGTGATAGAGATCGACTTCAGTAAGATTGAAGCTGAAAAACCGAACCCTGTTGGGGCGCAACCCGTTCAGGAATTCACGTTTGAAAGGAACAGGCCTGAGCCGCAACAGCCGGTACAACGGAAACCGTTCAATACAAATGACCTGGAAGTACCTGCTTATCTCAGGCAGAATGTGGTATTCGAGGAAATCCAGCCCGGTGTTGAAATATCCAAGGTATATCTCGAAGAAGATAAGGATAACAAAACTATCCGCTTCAAGGATAACGGCAATAAATACCTCCACGATAACGTGGATTAGTCAAACAGACAACCCATAACGGGGACCAATTGAAGGGCAACCTTAAATTCTACCTGTTTTACGGCGTTGAAATCGCTGATTTCCCAGATATAATATTAAATGCTAGCCGGGAGTTCGCGTAAAAGCAGTACTTGCCCAGAAAAGACGTATTATGCAAGTTTCGCAGCGGTGTTTACTGTATATTTGATAATTTCGTCTTTTGTAATGGCGCTTCATAACGATACCGGAAAACAAGGGGAAGAACTTGCCATGAAGCTATTGCAAAGCAAGGGTTACACGATACTGGCGAGAAACTGGAGGCATGGCAGGACCGAGGTCGATATACTTGCCAGGATAGGTCATACACTGGTATTTGTGGAAGTAAAGACACGTAAGACAGAGTTCTTCGGCATGCCTGAAAGCTTTGTAACTGCAGCAAAACAGGAACAACTGGCCAAAGCTGCAGAAGCGTACTGTGAAACCTGTGGCGAAGATCTGGATGTGCGCTACGATATTGTATCGGTGATCCTCAACCCATGTGAGCAGAAGCTTGAACATTTTGAGGATGCATTTTTTCCTGATGATACAGGCTTGTTCGAATAATTAATTCCAGCGTGGATTTTTGTTTTTTGAATATTTTTTGCATTTTCGCAAGCCTAACAAATAACAAAGTATATATGAAAAAACTATTTTTATTTTCCGCTCTTGCCATCTTTGCAGTTGCCTGCAGTAATAATCCGAAAGAAGAGGCAGCAGAAGAAAGAAAAAGGGACAGCATGGACCAAAATGTGGAAAACGCTAACCAGAAGTTTGTCGATTCGCTTATACAGGCGGACGAAGCCAGGGAAAAACAAAAGTCTGACTCAGCCGGCCATGAAGGTCATGACCACAGCGGGCACGATCACGAAGGGCATAGTCACTAACGATATTTTCAGCATAAAAAAGCCTCAATTACACATTGAGGCTTTTTTTATAAGGTTAGTGAAGTGATCACTATACAAGCATCTTCACAGGTTCCTCCAGCAACTCTTTAACCGTGTTAAGGAATTTGGAACCGACAACGCCGTCCACCACGCGGTGATCACAGCTCAATGTCACTTTCATCACATGGGTTTTAGCGATTTCTCCGTTTATGATACCCACAGTTTCCTTGACACCTCCAACTGCCAGTATCGCTGCATCCGGAGGGTTGATAATTGCCGTGAATTCTTCTATGCCAAACATGCCCAGGTTGGAAATGGTAAATGTATTGCCGGTCCAGTCGTTTGGCTGTAGTTTCTTTTCCTTTGCCCTGCCGTTGAATTCCTTTACTTCGGCGCTGATCTGTGAAAGTGATTTCTGGTCGGCAAACCTTACCACCGGCACCAGCAAGCCGTCTTCCACAGCCATAGCCACGCCGATATGGATATGGTGGTTGAACCTGATTTTAGTGCCGAGCCAGCTCGCATTCACCCAGGGATGTTTTCTGAGGGCAACCGCACAGGCCTTAACAATCATATCATTAACGGATATTTTAACATCACCGTTGGCATTTATGGATTCCCGTGCCGCTAAAGCCTTGTCCATATGTATTTCCATCGTGAGATAGAAATGAGGCGCGCTGAACTTGCTTTCTGCAAGTCGCGAAGCAATAGTTTTGCGCATCTGCGACACATTGATCTCCTCAAAGCTTTCAGCTCCGGTTTGGACCGAAGGTGCAGATTTTCCCGTGCCCTTGTAATTCTCTATATCGCTTTTAACGATCCTTCCGTTCTCTCCGCTACCGGAGATGGCCGCTATGTCAATTCCCTTCTCTGAAGCGAGTTTCTTTGCCAGCGGAGAAGCCTTGATACGGTTGTCGGCATGGGAAACGCCGTTATCGGAAGCTTTAATCTCAGCGGGTTTGGAACCTGCAGTTTCTTTTGCCGGTTCAGATGGTTTTTCTTCTTTACGGGGCTCTTCCTTCTGGCCTTCCGCAGCTTTAGGGGGTTCGGGGCTTCCGCCGCCGAGCAGACCTGAAAAATCTTCACCTTCCTTACCCACAATGGCTATAACGGCATCAACAGGTGCAGCTTCACCCTCGGCAATCGCCAGGTGAAGTAAGGTGCCTTTTTCGTAATTCTCAAGATCCATAGTGGCTTTGTCCGTTTCCACTTCTGCCAGCAAATCGCCGCTTTTTATCGTATCGCCTACCTTGTAATTCCATTTCCTCACCACACCTTCTGTCATGGTATCGCTCATTTTGGGCATTTTGATCGCTACAGCCATAATTGTATTGTTTTCAACTGCAAACCTAAGAATAAAGGAGCAAATGAACAAGATACGAATTTCCCTGATTTAAAACAGTAATGATTAAACAAACAGGTGGCTCTTTTTATCTCAGCATTTATTCATGTAATATTGCAGGATAAATGACAGGTCTTACATCCATTGCCATACACGGCGGCGCAGGCACAATTCTCAAAGGGTCATTGACCCCCGAACTGGAAGTCCTGTACCTTGCAGCCCTGAAAAAAGCCGCACAAGTTGGGAACGCTATACTTCGCAATGGCGGCAGCAGTATTGATGCGGTTGTTGCAGCTGTTGTCGAACTGGAAGACTGCCCGTTGTTCAATGCGGGAAAAGGTGCGGTGTTCAATCACCTCGGGCAGCACGAGCTTGATGCATCCATAATGGAGGGAAAAACCCTTGATGCAGGGGCGGTATGCGGTGTCAGGCATGTCAGGAATCCAATACTCCTGGCCCGTGCTGTGATGGAAAAATCTGATCACGTCATACTTTCCGGGGAAGGAGCTGAAATGTTTGCCAAAGCCTTATCCCTGCCTTTTGAAGACGATGCCTATTTTTATACGGAGGAACGATACCGCCAATGGCAGAAACTCCGCGGAACTGAGGTCTTCGAAATGGATCATACGCCTGACGGGAGGAACAAAATGGGAACAGTGGGGGCTGTGGCGCTCGACATGTCGGGAAATCTGGCAGCAGCGACAAGCACGGGGGGCATGACCAACAAAAAATACGGGCGCATAGGGGATACACCTGTCATAGGCGCCGGTACATATGCCAATAATACTACCTGCGCCGTGAGCTGTACGGGGCATGGCGAGCTGTTCATTCGCAGCGTGGTGGCCTATGATATAAGCTGCCTGATGTCATACAAAGGTCTTTCCCTGAAACAGGCCTGCGATATAGTGGTCATGGACAAGCTTGTCAGCATACAGGGTGAAGGCGGCCTGATAGCAGTGGACGCGGCAGGTAATATAGAAATGCCGTTCAACAGTGAAGGCATGTATAGAGGGTCTATCGACCAAAACGGCAAAGAATTCTATGGGATTTATAAATTATAGCTTCCCATAGTGACCCCATTCCTTTATTTTTGCAATTTTTAAACAATGAAACTAATATTTACCTTATTGTTAAGCCTTTGTGTTTTAAAAGGTGTGGCACAAACCGAACCAACGCATATTCATTACCTGGCCGACCCGGAAGCAGCCGAACGTTCGCACAGTGTGGATATAACCCATATGAAAGTGGAGGTGAGCTTTGAACCCACACAGGGAAAGGTAAATGGTAAAGTCACTCATGAGTTCACCACGCTTCAGCGCAGGATCGATACATTGTTTTTTGATGGCCCCGGCATCAGCATCAGCAATGCTTCCATGGATAATAAACCTGTGGATTTCTATACAAACAAGGACGGTGTGGTGGTAAAATTTGCTCAGCCGCTCAGCTGGGACGAAAAGCATGTTATCACGTTCACGTATACAGCCATGCCCAGAAGAGGCATATACTTCATCGGATGGAACCAGCCTGAAAACACCGGTGCGCCCGATATCAACTATATCCGCAGGCAGATCTGGACACAGGGCCAGGGAATTGACAACAGGCATTGGATACCTATGTACGATTGCATGAACGATAAGTTTACCACTGAAACGGTAGTCATCATGGACAATGCCTACAAAGTGCTGTCGAATGGTAAAAAGATCAGTCAGAGCGACAACGGCAATGGTACGAGCACCTGGCATTACCAGATGGAGAAACCGCACGCGGGTTATCTTCTTATGCTTGCCATCGGCAACTATGCGATCAAGGAAACAAAGACCAAACGCGGCACTCCCGTTCAGTTCTGGTACTATCCGGAATTCAAGGACAGGGTGGAATATACAAGCATACATACCGAAAGAATGATAGAACTTCTGGAGGATGAAACAGGCACGCCGTATCCATGGGGAACCTATTCTCAGGTAATGGTGCAGAATTTCCTTTACGGAGCCATGGAAAATACGAGCGCTACGACCTTTGGAGATTTCTTCACGGTGGATGCACGCGGTTTCAGGGACAGGAACTATATGGGGGTGAATTGTCATGAACTCACACACCAGTGGTTCGGCGACCTGATCACGGCCAGGGGCGCCAGCGATGTATGGCTGCAAGAGAGCTTTGCAACACATTTCCCCAAGATTTTCTTCAGGGATCTGGAAGGCGAAGACGCCTACCTGTGGGCCGTAAGGGGCGAATACAATGCGGCGCTTGCCCAAAGCATGAGGGATAATTATCCTGTAAGACACACAAAGGGAGGCACAACCAGGCTTTACCCTAAGGGCAGCGCTGTACTGAGCATGCTGCGTTACCAGGTGGGTGAGGAAAGTTTCAGGCGTTTTATACAGCATTACCTGGCAGTGAACGGCTATAAAAACGTTGAATCCTGGGATTTTCAGAAAGCCCTGAAAGATAAGCTGGGGATGAACTACGACTGGTTCTTTGATCAATGGATACACCGCGGCGGCGAACCTCATTACGAAGTGTCCTATGAAGCGGAAGGTCCATCCATAGAGGTAGAGGTAAAACAGACCCACAAGGTGGATGGGCATGTAAGATATTTCAAGATGCCTGTTGATTTTGCAGTATACTATAAGGACGGATCGGTTGAAAGACACAACCGCTGGGTATGGGATATTGAAGAGCAGGAAATCACATTGCCAAAAAAGAATGCGGAAATAGATTTTGTTTTGTTTGACGAGCAAAGCAAGGTGATGAAAAAGCTGGTTTTCAAAAAGTCGAAAGCC